>DYUK01000001.1 GCA_020743695.1 Brevibacterium senegalense
TCGTCCGCGACCTCCTGCGACACGGTCACCGCGCCGTCGACAGCCGTGGGCAGGGTGACGACGGCCTGCGGCTCGCCGCTCACCGCCGCCCGCTCGTGCACCTCGAGGTCTGCGATCGCCACTTCGTACACCAGCGGTGCCGCTCCGCTCACGTCGAGCACCACGACCGAGGCCGCGGCCGGCGCCCACGGGACGGTCACCGCACGGCCGGCGGCCACGACCTCGGCGGCGGTGGCCAGGACCGGGCCGTCACCGGACGGCGGCAGTCCGGGCAGGCCCGCGGTGTCGCGCAGCCAGCCAGCCAGCAGATCGTGCTCCAACAGCGGCAGCGGGGTGCCCGCGGCGGCGGCCTCGCCCAGGACGGCGGCGGCCTCGAGCCAGCCGGCATCGCTGCCGCCGGCGACCTCGGGGCCAGTGAGGCGGGCCAGGCCCGTCTCCTCGAGCGCGTCCCAGACCGCAGGGTCCAGCGGGCGCTCGACAGTGTCCGGGGCCTCACCTGCCGCGTCGGACAGGATGTCGCGGGCGAGGGTGCGCAGCTCGGCGGCGGTCTCCTGGGCCTCGGCGAGCTGGTCGTCCGTGAGGGTGGGGGTGGGTGTGTGCGTCATCGGTTCGTCCTCTCTCACCGCAGGCCCAGGCTCCGGGCGACGACGCCGCGGAGCACCTCGTTCGTTCCGCCGCGCAGCGTGAAGCCGGGGCGCTGGGAGGCGGCACCGTCGATCAGGTCCTGCAGGCGGGTGTTCGCGGCGGCGCAGTCACCGGCGACCCGATCGACCGTCTCCGCGATATCACCCTCCTCCGTCGTGCCCAGCACCTTGACGAGGGCGGCGGCGGTGTCCGCGTTCTCGCCGGCCTGGAGGCTCGAGGCGACGGACAGGGACATGTGGTGCAGCGCGGTCAGCCGGGCGATGTGGCGGCCCAGGCGACCGGTGGAGCGGGCGGGCGTGGCGGCTTCGGACGTCTGTCCGGCCTCGGCGGATTCCGTGCGGAGGTGGGTCAGCAGCTCCTGGAGGGGGACGAAGGTGGAGAGGAAGCGCTCCGGTCCGCTGCGCTCGAACGCGAGCTCCGAGGTGACCTGGTGCCACCCGTCGCCCTCCGTGCCCAGCACGCGGTCGTCGGGGATGAAGACGTCCTCGAACGTCACCTCGTTGAAGTGGTGGCTGCCGTTCATCGCGATGATCGGGTCGATCGTGACGCCCGGGGCGCGCAGGTCGACGATGAACTGGGACAGGCCCGCGTGGCGGTGCGATGTGTCGAGCGGCGCGGTGCGGGCCAGGGCGAAGAAGCCGTCCGCCACGTGACCGCCGGAGGTCCAGGTCTTGCGGCCGTTGAGCTGCCAGCCGCCATCGACCTTCGTCGCCTTCGAACGGACGCTGGCCAGGTCTGAGCCGGACTCCGGCTCCGACATGCCGATGCCGAAGCAGAGCTCACCGGTCGTGATCTTGGGCAGGAAGGCCTGCTTCTGCTCCTCCGTGCCGAAGCGCAGCAGCGAGGGGGCGATCTGGCGGTCGGCGATCCACTGGGCGGCGACGGGAGCGCCCACAGCGAGGAGCTCCTCCGTGACGGCGAAGCGCTCCAGGAAGGTGCGGCCGTGGCCGCCGTATTCCGTGGGGATCGTCATCCCGACCCAGCCGCGCTGCGCCAGGCGCTTCGTGAAGTCGTTGTCCCACCGGGTCAGCCACGTGTCGACCCAGGGCTCGAAGGAGCCGTCAGCGATCTCCTGCCGCAGGAAGTCCCGGACCTCCAGGCGGAGTGCGCGGGTCTGCTCGTCCTCCGTGACGAGCTGCGGGACGAGTGATCTGCTCATCCGGGTGTCACCTCAATCGTCGTCATCCAGACCGGAACGCGGGTGCTGGGCTCCGGTGCATGCGGGTCCGCGGGGAGCGCGATGGCGCTCCTGCGGGCGATGCACCTCACACCGTAGTACGTACTCGCGTTGCGGTCTACTTAATTGCGGTGCATCGGATTGGTCTCCTACACTGCATGAAGCCCCGCCCGTGCGAGGACGACACCGCCCCCAGTGCTTCCAGGAGGTTCCATGGCCACGCCGCACCCGCCGCAGGGGAAGCCCCGGCCGCGGCACCGCATGGTCGATCGCGTGGCGGAGATCCTCGATCTGGCGGCCCGACGCCCGCATGGAGCCACCCTCACGGAGATGGCCCGCGTGCTGGAGGCGCCGCTCAGTTCCATCCAGGGGCTCACGAACGGACTCGTGGCGACGGGATTCCTGGAAGAGCGCGACCGGCTGTACACGTTGGGGCCCGCACCGCACTTCCTCACGCGGCTGGCAGGGACGCCGGCATCGGATGTCGTCACGCACGCGGACCTGGAGGACATCTACGACCGCACGGGGCTCACGACCGTGCTGGCGGTGCTGGTGGGGGCGGACCTCTACTACGTCGACCACGCCTCGACGAGTCCGGCGTACGCGTATCTGGCGGAGAACTACGTGAAGCGGTCCGTGCTGCGCTGCTCCAGCGGGTGGGCCTTGCTGGCCGGCATGGAGCGGCGGGACCTGTGGAGCCGCCTCAGTGCGGCCAGGCCGGAGGAGGAGCCGCTGGTCGAACGTCTCCTGGCCGATCTCCCCACGATCCAGGAGACGGGCCTGGTCATCACCCCGGACGTGTCCGAGGTCGAGATCGAGGGGATCGCGACCGCCGTGACGGTGGACGGGCGCACGGTCGCCGCCGTCGCCTGCATCGGCGACCACGGGGAGATCAACGAGCGCGCGGACGAGATCGTGGGTGTGCTTCGCGAGGCGCGGGGGCGGTGGGCCGCGCGGGGGTGAGTTGGTGAAACTGCAGCGGGAATCGCAGAATGCGGCGCCATACCACTGCATTTTGCGATTCCCGCTGTGGTTCCTCGCTGGAGAGTCCCGCCCTCAGCGCGGGCTGAGGACGGCGACGAGGAAGTCCTCGGAGGGCGGCTTCACGTCCCATGTGCCCAGGCGCAGGTCCAGGCCCAGGCCGGCGGCCTCGGCGTCTGCGAAGAACTCCTCGAAGTCGTAGCCGCGGCCGGCACCGAAGCCGCAGACGAAGCGACCGTCCGGGTACAGGTGGTCGGCGATCCGGCGCAGGACCTCCTGCCGTTCGTCCGTCGCGACGAAGGTCATGACGTTGCCGGCCATGACGACGAGGTCGAACCGGATGCGATCGCCGTACGGCTGGCGCAGGTCCAGCTGCCCCAGGTCCATCACATGCCAGGTGGCGTCCGGGTGGTCCTCCCGAGCCACCTCGATGAGGTGGGGATCGAGGTCGACGCCCACGACGGTGTGCCCGCGCTGCGCCAGCCATCCACCCGTCCGGCCCGTGCCGCAGCCGGCGTCCAGGATGCGCGACCCGCGCTCCGCCATCGCGTCGATGAGGCGCGCCTCGCCATCGATGTCCTGCCCGGCCTCCTCGAGCCGCCGCCAGCGCTGCGCGTAGTTCTTCGAGTGCTCCGGATCGCGGGCGAGCGCCTCCGTCCAGAGGTTGCCGTGCTCCTCCACACTCAGTCCCGGTCGACCAGGAGGTATGACGCCCCTGCGGTCGCCGCGGTGACGGAGAGGACCGCCGGCCAGGCGCCGATCTTCTTCGCCAGCGGGTGCGACAGTCCGAAGCCCAGCAGGTAGGCGGCGGACAGACCCGCCGTCGTGGCCGCGCCGCGCTTCGCCAGCCACGTGCGTCCTGCGTAGACGCCGGCCGCAGCCAGCACCGCACCGCCCAGCGGACGGATCATCGTCTCGCGGGCGGTCAGGTACCCGCCCAGCAGTCCCAGGGCGACGACGGGTGCCGTCGAGACGTCGGCGGCATTCTTGAAGAGAGGTTCGCTGCTCATGATCGCGAGTCTAGCCACGCCCCCTGCGCCGGACTCATGGCGATCCTGCTACATGGGAGGCGCGGTGAGATGCTCGGACCATGACAGACTGAATCCGCACACGTTCAGGGCGGCCCTCCCGGCGGACAGACGACGGGGACCGCCTCGCAGTCGAAGAGGATGACGACATGTCACAACCGCCCTACGGCCCTCCCGGATCCGGCGACGACACCCCGCAGCACAACCCCCACACCGGCCTGCCGGAGAACCCGGGCCCGGAGACGCAGCAGTACGGCTCCGACCCGTACGCGGGCGGGCAGTACGGCTCGCAGCCCGGCCAGTACGACGCCGGTCAGCAGGGTCAGTACGGCTCCCAGCCGACCTCGGCCTACGGGTCGGACCAGTACGGCGGCGGGCAGTACGGCGCACCTGCGGACCCCTACGGCTCCGGCCAGCAGGGTCAGTACGGCGGGGACCAGTACTCGAGCGACCCCTATGGAAGTGGACAGTACGGTTCCCAGCCCGGCCAGTACGGCGGCGACCAGTACAGCAGCGACCAGTACG
>DYUK01000002.1 GCA_020743695.1 Brevibacterium senegalense
ACCGCACCTGACATGAAAGTCCACATCCTCGACACGGGAACGATGGAGGCAGACCGCACCTGGCTGCTCCTGGCACCCCACACCGTCATCAAGACCCGCGAGCACAAGAACGACCCGCGCGCCTGGGGCCAGGTCCCCACGCACGCCGTCTACATCGACCACCCGGACGGGAAGATCCTCTGGGACACGGGCGTCCCCCGGAACTGGCAGACGCACTGGGAGCCCACCGGCTTCCACGAGTTCTTCCCCGTCCTGGACGACCCGGAGGGCGACTCCGGCTACCTCGATTCCAGCCTGTCCCAGATGGGTCTGGCACCGGACGACATCGACATCCTCGTCCTCTCCCACCTGCACTTCGACCACGCCGCGAACGCGCGCATGTTCGACAACGGCAAGACGCGGATCGTGACGAGCCAGGCGGAGCTGGACGGGGTCGCGGACATCACCGGCTACAACAAGGGCGCGCACATCCCGGACGACTACAAGGGCCTCACCATCGGCGGCATCACCGGCGATGACGAGATCGTGCCCGGCGTCTCCGTCATCCAGACACCGGGCCACACGTGGGGCACGATGTCGCTGCGCGTCGACCTGCCCAACGAGGGCACGAAGATCTTCACCTCGGACGCCGTCTACATGGAGGAGTCCTACGGCGATCCGCCCATCGGCGCCGCGATCGTGTGGTCCAGCCTCGACTGGCTCGCATCGGTCGAGAAGCTCAAGCGCATCGAGCAGGAGACGGGTGCGGAGATGATCTTCGGCCACGACGAGGGCCAGCGGGCGAACTTCCGCACCGGCCCGGACGGGTTCTACTCATGATCCTGTACGACTACCGCTGCGAGGGCGATCACCGGTTCGAGGCCGCCGTCGCGTCCATGTCCTCCCCCGCCCCGGACTGCCCGGACTGCGGCAGCGCCGCCAGGCGCGTGCTCACCACCGTCCGCACCAGCGGCTTCGCGTCCGCCGGGCACAGCCGCGAGGACATGCCCAAGAGCTGGAAGGGCATGGGCAACGGGAACAGGGACGCGGTCGAGTACTGGCGCAGGTCGATGGAGAAGCGGGAGCGGCTCGAGGAACGGCACCCGGAGCTGGGCGGCGACCGCCGCCCGATCCTCGCGCACGAGGGCATCTTCCGCGACCGCCCCCTGCGCGCCGGCGACGACATCGGCGCCTCGGTCCAGGCGGCCGTGACGGCGGAGAAGGCGAAGGAGGCCGCGAAACCGGCCACGGCCACCCTTGCGGGCGGCGGCGGGCCGCCGTCCTCGGGACCTTCGGTGACGGCGACGGGGTCCTCCACCACCGCAGGAGGTGCTGCGAAGCGATGACTCAGACACCCGCGTTCATCGACGGCGAGCGCGTGAGAGGCGACCAGACGTACGAGAACGTGGACCCGGCGGACGGCCGCGTCATCGGTGAGGTGCTGCGGGGATCCGCGGACCACATCGACGCGGCCGTCGCGGCGGCTCGGGCGGCCCAGCCGGACTGGGCGGGCACGAAGCCGGAGCACCGGGCGGACGTCGCGCAGGCATACGCGGCGCTCATCCTGGACCACGTCGACGAGCTGGCGCTCCTGGACTCCCAGGACACCGGCAAGCCGATCTCGCAGGCGCGCACGGATGCGACCGTGACCGCCCGGTACTTCACGTTCTACGGCCGCGCGATTGACTCGTACTACGGCCTACAGCTGCCGGTCGACCCGGCTTTCCACGTGTACACGCGCCGCGAGCCCCTGGGGGTCTGCGGCAGCGTCATCGCGTGGAACTACCCGCTGCAATTGTTCGGCCGCGCGGTCGCCCCGGCCGTCGTGACCGGCAATGCCGTGGTGCTCAAGCCGGCGGACGAGACGCCGCGGTCCGCGGTCCGCCTGGCCGAGCTCGCGATCGAGGCCGGGTTCCCGCCCGGGATCATCAATGTGGTCCCCGGGATCGGCGCCGAGGCCGGGGCGGCCCTCGCTGCCCACCCCGGGATCGATCACATGGGCTTCGTGGGCTCGAACCCGGTGGGTCGTCTGATCGCGGGAGCTGCCGCGCAGAACGTCGTGCCCACCGTCCTGGAGCTGGGCGGGAAGTCCCCGCACGTCGTGTTCCCGGACGCGGACCTGGACCGGGTGGCGCAGTTCGCCACGAAGGGCATCCTGCAGAACGCGGGGCAGACCTGCTCTGCGGGCTCGCGCCTGCTGGTGCACTCGTCCGTCGAGGCGGAGCTCCTGGACCGGCTGCGCGCCGCGTTCGAGGCGACCTCGCTGGGACCCGGGTCCACGGATCCCGACCTGGGACCGCTCATCTCACGGAAGCAGCAGGATCGCGTGGCCGGGATGGTGGAGCGGGCCTCGGGAACGGTCGTGACCGGCGGGTCCGCGCCGTCCGGCGGCGACCTGGGGCAGGGGGCGTACTTCTCGCCCACCCTCATCGCGGGCGTCGAGCCGGATGCGGAGATCTTCCGCGAGGAGGTGTTCGGGCCCGTCCTGGTCTCGCGGACCTTCGAGACGGAGGACGAGGCGGTCGCCCTGGCCAACGGCACGGACTACGCTCTCATGGCGGCGGTGTGGACGCGGGACTCCTCGCGCGTGCACCGGCTGGCCGCGCGCATCAGTGCGGGTCAGGTGTACGCGAACGCGTACGGTGCCGGCGGTGGTGTCGAGTACCCGTTCGGCGGATTCGGGAAGTCCGGGTACGGGCGCGAGAAGGGGTACGAATCGCTCGACGCGTACACGGCGACGAAGACGGTGCTCGTGAGCCTGTGAGGGCGAGGATCAGTGGAGGCGATGGGATGACCGGTGGCGACGCGGCGACCGGTGCCGGCGCGGCGACCGGTGCCGGCGCGGCGACCGGTGCTGGCGCGGCGACCGGTGTCGGCGCGGCGGTCGAGAGCGGCAGGCGCTACGGCACTGCGGCCTCGATCGTCGCGTCCGACATCGGGGAGAACATCGTGTCCGGCCATCTGCCGCCGGGCAGCTCCCTGCGCGTGCACCAGCTGGCCGCGCAGTACGAGATGTCACTGACGCCGGTCCGCGAGGCGATGCAGCGGCTCGTGACGGAGGGGCTGGTGGTGCGGACGCCCGGGGTGGGCTTCGAGGTGGGGCAGCTGACGGCCTCGGACATCCGGGACGTGTTCCTCACGCTCGCGTTCGTGAGCGGCGAGCTGTCCGCGCGGGCGGTCGGCGCCCTGGGCGAGGAGGAGTTCGCCGAGCTGCGCGCCATCCACCACGAGTCCCTGGCCCTGGTGCACCGGCGCGCGGTGCACGGCCTCGACGAGAAGAACCGGGAGTTCTACTCGATCATCAACCACGCATCCGACTCCCCCAAGCTGCGCTGGGCAGCAGCCCTGTGCATTCGGTACGTGCCGCGCTCGCTGTACTCCGATGTGCCCGGCTGGCCGGACATCACGGTGGCCGGGCAGGAGGCGATGATCGACGCGCTGGAGGACGGGGACGCGGATTCCGCCCGCGCGATCACGGAGTCCATCCATCACCGGGCGGGCGAGGCACTCGCGGAGAGCTACGACATCATCCGCGCGGGGCTCGAGAGCGCGTGAGGGTGGCGGGCTGACCGTCGGGTCGCCCTCCTGCCGCGGCCCTTCCCCTGCCGCGACGGACGGGCGAGTGAGCTGGTGGGCCGGTCGCCCTCCCCCCCTCCTGTCGCCGAAACAAGGGCAACTGGCCGAAACATGCCTGTGCACGCCCACGGCTCGAGCCGGTCGCCCTGGTATCGCGGACACGCCCACGGCCGGTCACCCTGGTCTCGCGGACACGCCCTGTGGGAACAGTCCCTGTGGAAATAGGCAGCCCACTCGAGGTCACAGCTCCCTCAGCCTCCTCCAGACGATCCACAGGCCACCGGGATCCCCCGTCGCCCTCCCGCTTGTCTGAGATCGTCGGCAGATGATCGCTCTCGTGACCAGAGCCGCATGTGACCGCGCAGACATCACCCGCGCTGAGCTGACGGCCGCCCTCCAGTGCTGCCTCACGCGCGTGAGGAAGGGAGTCTTCCTGGTTCAGTACGAGTGCACGGCCCACGCCCACCAGCGGTTGCGAGCGATCGCGGTCCCCACCTCACTCCCCCGCAGTGCCGATATCGACCGGCCCGGGCTCATGGGCCACGTTGCGAAGATGTCCGTCCTGGTCGACTCCTACCGTGACGCACTGCCTTCGGACGCCAGCTTCTCCCATCTGTCAGCAGGCCTTCTCTGGGACCTGCCCGTCACCCGCTCATTGCAGAGCCGCGCGGAGGTGATCCGACCTGCGCATTCAGTGAAATACCGGCAACTCCTTGTCCGCGATCGTGACCTTCCCCGTACTGACGTGGCTGTCCTCGACGGAACTCGAGTCACGACTGTGGCGAGGACTCTGTCCGACGTCGCGCACGACTATCCGCTGGACATCTCCGTCCCGATGATCGATGCCGCACTGCGCAACCGCTTGATCACGGGCGATCTGACGTCGCCCTTTCCTCCAAGTCACTCCGGGCGCCGTGGAGCACGCCGCGCCCGCCTGGCACTGTCGATCGCCGATCCCTCCCACGAATCCCCCGCGGAGTCGATCTGCGCGGTCCGACTCCACGAGCACGGGATCGACGGGTTCGTCACCCAAGTGGTGTTCGGCAATCCCGATGAGGCATTCCGAGCACGAGTCGACTTCCTCCACCGTGCCGCGAAGCTGATCCTCGAGGTCAACGGAGAGATCAAGTACGTCGACGGCGAGGCGGGCAGCCGCCGGGCTCGCCAGGAACGGCAGCGCGACTACCGTCTGCGGAACATGGGATACTGCGTCTATCAGCTCACATGGGC
>DYUK01000003.1 GCA_020743695.1 Brevibacterium senegalense
CTGCCGCGGCGTGGGCCTCCTCTCCCCCATCGTCCAGCCGCCGTTGGAGGGATCCGCCCGCTTCCTCACGCAGCTCACGCGCCTCTACTACGCTGCGGGCCGGGCACTGCCGCAACCGGCGGGCGCCGCACTGCTGGCCCATCCCGTCATCGTCCGCGCGATGAGCGAGGTCATGGCCACCTCACGCGACCGCATGACCCGTGCCTTCATCCACGACCAGCACGCGCGGCACTTCTCCGACTACGCGGACCGCACGTCCCTCGCACAGGCCTACGAGGTCTCGACCCGGCACACCGTCGCCGAGGCCGCGGCCGGCCTGGCCGACTCCGCCCACCCCCTGCTGGTTCTCGCCGGGGACGACGACCTCATCGCGCCCCTGCCGGCGGCGCGGGGATTCGTCGACGACCTGCGGGGGCTCGGAGCGGACGTGGACCTGCAGGAGCTGGGAGGCGTGGGACACCTCCTCCACTACGAACGCCCCCACCGGGTGGCAGGGGCGATCGAGGAGTTCGCAGCTGGGCTGGACGCCAAAGGCATGCAGGACTGAGCCATCCGCCCCGACGGTTCACGTGGTGACACCGTCGTCCGAGGTGACCAGACGGTCGAGCTGCCCGGTCGAGCGCACAGGAGGGTGTGTCAGTCGCTCCCCTGCGCCGGTCCGTCCCCGTGGGCCGGTTCCGTCTCCGCGGTCGGATCACCGGTCTCGCCGCCGTCCACCGGCACCAGCGGCTCGACGAGGCGGTTGGGGCGCGTGTACCGGTGGACGGGCGATCCGGCCAGCACCGTCGAGCGCGACAGCGTGTTCGACGCGATCGAGCTGACGATGATGAACGACAGGAAACCCACGATCGCGATGAGCAGGCGGTAGACGGAGAACCCCTCGTGCTGCAGCGTGTAGATGTAGCAGCCCAGCAGGACCAGCGGCATCCCCAGGCCCGTGGCCGGGGAGAACACGTTGATCCGCGACAGCGCGTCCTTCGCCCGGAACATCGCGAGCGCGCTCGTCACCATGAGCAGCGCCCCGGTCAGCACGAAGACGGCGATCAGCACGTCGACGATCAGCATCAGCGGTACCCCCTCGTGAGGATGCGCGAGAGCGCGATGGTCGAGAGGATTCCCAGCAGCGACGCCAGGAAGATGACGTCGAGCATGATCGTGAGGTCCACCAGCATCGCGATCATCGTGAGGATGCCCACAGCGGAGAAGTACACGAGGTCGCCGATGACCGCGCGCGAGCCCAGGTCCTTCGCGGTCGCCACCCGGGCCAGCGCGATGACGATCGCCACTGCGAAAAGGCAGATCGCGATCCAGAACACGATGCTCATGCGGTCTCTCCTTCCTGGGTGCCCTGCGCACCGCGCAGGATGGCGTCCGCCACCGGCTTGGGCGGCCGCCTCCGCATCGCGGTGAGCAGGCGGGTCTCCATGTCGTAGAGCCCGTCCAGGGCGTCCGCCTCGGAGTCCGCGAACAGCACGTGCACGAACAGGGTGGGCGGATCGTCCGCCTCGTCACCGGCGGCGATCGCGACGACGAGCGTCCCGGGCGTGATGGTGATCGACGACGCGAACATCGTGATCTCCAGGTCGGTCGTGCAGCGCAGGGGCACCTGCACGATCATGGGGCGGCTGTACCCGCGCGGGGTGAACAGCGACGTCGTCATGGAGAGCGTCCCGGAGACGATCTCCTTGAAGATCCAGAGGAAGTACCCCAGGAGTCGCAGCGGATCAATCATGTCCCAGCACCGCCCTGATGTAGTCGCTGTCGTGCAGGAGGGCCTCCGCGGACCGCTGCGTGATCTCGATGAGCGGCTGCGGGACCACGAAGATCAGCACGGACAGCCCGATGAGGATCGCCCCGGGGGCCAGCAGGCGCTTGGGGATCCGGACGTCCGCGGGCAGATCCGTGGCCTGCGAGCGGCCGGTCAGCGCGGAGTCCGGGCGGTACGAGGTCATCGGATCGCCCCAGAACGTCCCCCGCCACAGGCGGATGAGCGCGAACAGGCTCAGCACGGAGCCCAGCACGATCGCGCCGATGAGGACCCAGCCCAGCACGGAGGTGCCGTCGTCGCCCTCACCGGGGGCGGCCGCGCCCACGACCAGCCCCACCTTGCCCCACAGGCCCGAGGTCGGGGGCAGACCCACGAGGGAGAACAGTCCCAGCACCACGAGCACGGCGGTCGCCTTCTCACGCGAGGCCAGCCCGGACAGCTTCCGGTAGAGGCCGGTGCCGTAGACCTGCTCGACCGCACCGAAGACCAGCAGCAGGCCCGCCATCGTGATGATGTGGTGCACCGTGTAGAAGACACCGGCCTGGACCGCGACGGAGGTGAGCAGGACCGCGCCGATGAGGATGTGGCCGATGCCGGAGGTCATCTGGAACGCGAGCGCGTTGCGCACACGGTCTTCCGCCATGCCGGACAGCGAGCCGATGAGGATCGTCAGGACCGCGATGACCGCCAGCGCCCACGCCCACGCCGGCGGCTCGCCGAAGATCGTCCCGTAGATCCGGAAGATCGCGTAGATGGCGACCTTCGAGTGGAGTGCGGAGAACAGTCCCATCATGCCGGCGGAGGTGTTGGGGTAGGACCGCACCAACCAGGTGTGGGCCGGCACCGCGCCCGCCTTGATGAGGAACGCCACGACCACCAGTGCCAGGGCCAGCTGCGCCGATCCGTCCAACTCCTCCAGGTTCGCGAGCGTTCCGATGTTGACGGTCCCGGTCGTCGCGTAGACGAAGCCCACTCCCACCAGCAGCAGCGTCGACGTCAGCAGGTTGACGATGACGAACATGCGGCCCACGCCCAGGCGGCGCCACGTGCCGGTCACCGCGACGAGCGCGTACGACGGCAGCACCATGACCTCGACGAAGACGAACATGTTGAAGAGGTCACCGGTGAGGATCGCACCGTAGACGCCCGTGAGCATCATGAGGATGAGCGCGGGGACGAACCGGTACTGGTCCTCGCCGGTCGCGATGAGGAACCACCCGCACAGGATCGCCGCGATGCTGGTGATGAGCAGCATGAGGGCGGAGAACGTGTCGGACACGAACGGGATCGCCAGCCCGTTGAGGTAGCCGCCCACGGAGTGCGCCAGGACCGGGTGGTCGCGGTGCACGATCAGCAGCACGACCGCGGCCGCGCCCACGAACGTCGGGGAGCCGATCATGAGGGTGCGGTCGAACCCGCGGTGCTTGATGAGCGTGCTGAGCGCGGCCGCCGCCAACGGCACCGCGATGAGCAGCAGCAGGAGGGCGGGGTCGAACGGCGCCTCCACGGGCTGCACGGTCTGTGCGTCCATCAGCGCTCCTCCCCCGTCTCCGGTGTCCTGTACTGGTCGTCGTCGTGGCCGAACACGGCCATCGCGAGCATGAAGATCGTCACGGCCAGCGTGATGACGATCGCGGTCAGCACGAAGGCCTGCGGCAGCGGGTCCGCCGCGAGCGCCACGTCCGTGCGGCCGTCGATCGGCTCACCCCGCCACGCGGAGACGCCCGAGGCCAGCAGCATGAAGTTCGCCGCGTGCGAGATCATCGTCATCCCGAACACCGCCCGCACCATAGACCGCTGCAGGGTGAGGTACACGCCGCCCGTGACGAGGACGGCGACTGTCACTGCGAGGATCATGATCCGTCCTCCTCCGCTTCGCGTCCGCGCGACATCGTCGCCGTGCGCGCTCCGACCTTGGGCTTCCACCACGCCCTGCGCCTGCTCCACCACGAGGGCCGCTCGCCCCGCACGGCCTCCATCGGACCGGACAGTTCGCCGTAGACCATCTCGTCGGCGCGCTCGCGGGTCGACTCCGGAGTGTCGTCGACGACGTCGCGCAGCATCCGGCCGTTGACCAGCACGTCGTTGCCGGCCGGGGTGAAGGCGGAGTCCGAGGTTCCCAGCAGGTTGAAGCTGATGAGGATGAGGCCCAGCACCGCCATGTAGACGCCCACGTCGAACAGCATCGACGTCGTGAAGTGCTGACCCAGGATGTACCCGTGCAGTGGCTGCAGGAACGACCCCACGAGGATGAGGCCCACCGCACCGGTGAGGACGGCGATGAAAACACCGCCGCCGATCAGGAAGACCGGCGCCTGCGGCTTGCCGATCGCCCGGTCGGACGTCGTCGACATGTAGAGGAGACCGATGACCGCAGAGCCGATGAGCGCGGCGATGAAGCCGCCGCCGGGCTCGTTGTGGCCGCGCCAGAACACGAGCGCGGAGGTGATGATGAGGATCGGGACCATGCGGCGGACCGTCATCTGGACGGGGATGACGTTGGGCCACGCGACGAACAGCGCCCGCTGCGAGGTGGGGTGCCGCAGCTTCACGTACGGGGTGCGCGGGACCTCGGGCACGTTCTCCGCGGGCGGGTCGATGTACCGGTCGCGCACGGAGGACATGACGGCGACGATCGCGATGCCGGCCATGCCCAGCACGGTGAGCTCGCCCAGCGTGTCCAGTGCGCGGAACTCGACGAGGATCGTGTTGACGATGTTCGAGCCGCCGGAGATCTCCGGCGCCTGCTCCAGGTAGTACATCGCGAGGTCGGAGCGCTCGCGCCGGCCGGCCATCGCCCAGGTCGCGGCTCCCATCGACAGTCCGATGACCACCGCGAAGCCCGCCCGCTTGAGCTGGAACGAGCGCGGGTGCTTCCAGAAGGTGCGCGGCAGCTTCTGGAGGACCAGCATCATGATGATGATCGTCATCGCCTCGACCAGCAGCTGGGTCAGGGTCACGTCCGGTGCGCCCAGCGACATGATCTGGACCGTCGCGAGGATGCCCACGGCGGACAGGGCGACGATCGCAGTCATGCGCGAACGGGCGAAGCAGGCGACGAGCACCGCGATGGACGTGAGGACGAGCACGACGACGTCGATCGGCCGGTTGAGTCCGTCCTGCGCCTGCGGCAGACCCGGCCCCTGCACGATCGCGCCCACACCGCCCAGGATGACGACGGCCAGCAGCGCCAGACCGGGGACCACGTGGCGGGCCGCGCGGATCGGCTCCGTGAGGACCACCGTCGCGCGCGCCGGGCGGATGAGGAGGCGCTCGATCGCGTTGATGACGTCCGCGCCGTCGAACGGCAGGACCGCGCTGTCGAAGAAGCGCCACACCCGGTGCCGGGTCAGGATGATGAGCACGCCGGCGGCGAGGATGAGCGCGGTCGCCAGCAGCTCCGGGGTGAGACCGTGCCACAGCGCCAGGTGGGGGTGGGGGTCCGTGCCGGGCAGGGCCGCCGTCACGGCGGGGACGACCAGCTTCTCCACCTGCGGGAGCATGAACGCCAGCGGGATCGACGCGAGGATGGGCAGCGCGGCGAAGACGAGCATGACCGGGTTCTCGCGGCTGGTCTGGGCACCGCCGGCCTGCTGCTGATCGCGGCCGGCGGCCGGCGGGCCGTCGACGAACGCTCCGAAGACGAGCTTCGCGCAGTAGGCGAACGTGAGCACGGAGGCGGCGGCGCCCGCGA
>DYUK01000004.1 GCA_020743695.1 Brevibacterium senegalense
GACACGGGCCGCTCCGTGTAGAGCGTCACCCCGTAGAGCGTCGCCTTCTCGCTGGCGACCGCCTGGCCGCTCTTCGCCGACCAGCGCGGCTCCGCGTGCGTGCGCTTGACGAGATCGCCGGCGACCTCGACGACCCAGTCCGGATCCGCCCACGCGACCGTCCTGGCCCACAGCCGCGAGGTCTCGACCAGCTCTGCGGCCATGACGAAGTCCGGCCCCTTCTTGAACAGCCCCGATCCGGGGAAGATCTGGAACCGAGCCCCGCGCGCCCCCTGATACTCGCGTCCGTCCGGCAGCTTCTGCCCGATCATCGACAGGAGCCCCGTCAGCAGGGCCTTGTGGATCGCGACGGCCTGCTGGTCGAACGGCCCGGTGTCCCGTCCTCTGCCGGGCTGCGGGCCGGACGGCCGGCCCGCCCCCTGCCGCGCCCCGGATGGCTGGTCGCCGCCGGTCGCCCGGTCCTTCCCGGACCCCTGGTTCTTCCCGGTCGCCCGGTCCTTCCCCGTCACCCTGCCATCGCCGGACCCGTCGCCGAGGCCGTGGTCGGCTCCCGTCTTCCACGTCACCTCGCCCAGCTGCAGCCCGGCGGATCCGGCCAGGGACCGCAGCTGTCCCACGAGGTCCTGCCACTCGCGGATCCGCACGTAGTTGAGGAACTCCCCGCGGATCGTCCTGCGGAACTTCGAGCTGGACAGAGTCTGCGACTGCTCGCGGACGTAGTTCCACAGCGCGAGGAACGACAGGAAGTCGCTGCGGGCATGCGTGAAGCGGGCGTGGTGGGCGTCCGCCTCCCCGCGCTGCTCCGCCGGCCGCTCGCGCGGATCCTGGGTCGTGAGGGCGGCGACGATGACGGCGACCTCCGCCCCGCACCCGTTCTGCGCGCCGGCGATGACCATGCGCGCCAGTCGGGGGTCGATCGGCAGCGCCGCGATCCGCTTACCGGTCTCCGTGACCGTGAGCGCCCCGTCCTTCCCCGTCCGCAGAGCGCTCAGCTCCTCGAGCAGCAGCCGGCCGTCGCGCACCGCACGGGGATCCGGCGGGGTGAGGAACGGGAAGTCCGTCACCTCCTCCTGGGTCCGCGCGAAGCCCAGTGTCACCATCTGGAGGATGACGCTCGCCAGATTGGTCCGCAGGATCTCCGGGTCCGTGAACTCCGGGCGGTTCTCGAAGTCCGCCTGTGAGTACAGGCGGATGCAGATGCCGTCACTGGTGCGGCCGGAGCGGCCCTTGCGCTGGTTCGCACTGGCCTGGCTGATGGGCTCGATGGGCAGGCGCTGGACCTTCGTGCGGTTCGAGTAGCGCGAGATCCGAGCGACGCCGGTGTCGATGACGTAGCGGATGCCCGGCACCGTCAGCGAGGTCTCCGCCACGTTCGTCGCGAGCACGACGCGCGGGCGCTCGTGGCTCTGGAACACGCGCTGCTGCTCCTGCGCGGACAGGCGGGCGTACAGGGGCACGACCTCCCAGTCCGCGCCGCGGCGGCGCGGTCCCTTCTGACCGGCCTTCCGGATGTGGTCCTCCAGCGCGTCCGCGGCGTCGCGGATCTCCCGCTCGCCGGAGAGGAAGACGAGGATGTCGCCGGGTTCCTCCCCCGTCAGCTCGTCGAACGCGTCGAGGATCCCCTCGACCTGGTCCTTGACCGGACGGCGCGCGGCCCCGCCGCGGGTGAGGTCCTCACGGGGTCCGTCGTCGCGGAGGCCGCCTGACTGAGTCCCGTCAGCCAGAGTCTCGTCGTCCTGGGCCGCATCGTCCGCCTCGGCGTCCTCGGGGGTGGAGGCCTCGGCGTTGGGGTCCAGCGGTCGGTACCGGACCTCGACCGGATAGGTGCGTCCGGAGACGGAGATGATGGGCGCATCGCCGAAGTGCTCGCTGAACGCCTCCGGGTTGATGGTCGCAGACGTGATGATGACCTTGAGGTCCGGCCGCTCGCGCAGCAGCCGGGTCAGGAGGCCGATGATGAAATCGATGTTGAGGCTGCGCTCGTGCGCCTCGTCGATGATGAGGACCTCGTAGTCGCGCAGCAGCCGGTCGTGGCGCAGCTCGGACAGCAGGATGCCGTCCGTCATGACCTTGACCCGCGTGTGGTCCGCGACCTGCGCGGTGAAGCGGACCTGGTAGCCCACGGTGTCGCCCAGGTCCTCCGCCATCTCGTACGCCAGGCGGGCGGCCACGGAGCGGGCGGCGATGCGGCGGGGCTGCGTGTGGCCGATCATCCCGTGTACGCCCAGCCCCAGCTCCAGGCAGATCTTGGGGATCTGGGTCGTCTTGCCGGATCCGGTCTCGCCCGCGATGACGACGACCTGGTTGTCGCGGATCGCGTCCGCGATCTCCGCGCGGTGCTCGACGACCGGCAGTTCCGGCGGGTACTCGAGGAGCGGGGTGCGGGCGGCGCGGGCCGCCCGTTGCCGCTCCCGGCGCTCCTCGTGCGCCTGCGCGCGGCCGCCCCGGCCCGCCCGGGCACCGCCGGAACCCGACCGCGGACGGCGACCGCGGCCTCGGCGGCGGGGTGTCCGGGCGGGGTCGGCGGGGTCGGAGGCAGGGGTGTTCGAGTCGTCTCTCATGGCGAACACCAGGTTACCGGCGCGAGAGGCGGCGTAAGGTTCCACCGGAGGAGGGGACGGCGTGCTGGGAGTGCTCGAGGGATTCGGCGTCATCGCCGTCGTCGTGCTCACCGGACTCGTCATCGGCCGGACGGGCCTGTTGGGCGAGCATGCGCAGCGGGTCATCGCGGGCATCGTCTTCTACCTGGCGACCCCCACGCTCCTCTTCACGATGATCGCGACGACGGACCTGTCGTTCATCTTCTCCACGCAGCTGATCGCGACCGGCGGATCCGCGGTCGTGTGCGCGATCCTCCTCTTCGTCCTCACCCGGTGGGCACGCAAGCGGTCGACCGGCGAGGCGATGTTCTCCGCGTGGTCCGTCAGCTACGTGAACATCGGCAACCTGGGCATCCCGATCGCCCTCTACGTGCTGGGCGACATCGCCTACGTCGCACCGGTCCTGCTGTTCCAACTGCTGCTGCTGGCGCCCATCGGCATGGCGGTGCTGGACACCGTGCGGATGGGGAAGGTCGACCACTGGTGGTCGCCGATCTTCCCGGTGCTGCGCAACCCCATCGTGCTGGGTGCGGTCGCGGGCATCATCGTCTCCGGCACCGGAGTGACCGTTCCGCCCGTGCTCTTCGACCCGCTCAGCATGATCGGCGACATGTCCGTGCCCGGTGCGCTCCTGGCGTTCGGGCTGAGCTTCTCGAACGGCTGGAGCCTGCCGGCGAAGGGCACGCGCCGGCAGCTCACGCTCATCACGACCGTCAAGCTGATCCTCCAGCCGGTGCTGGCCTGGGTGATCGGCGGGCCGCTGCTGGGCTGGTCGGGGACCGACCTGCTGGCGATCGTCGTCACCTCTGCCCTGCCCACCGCCCAGAACGTCTACATCTACGCGATGCGGTACCGCCAGTCGGAGACCCTGGTGCGCGACAGCGTCTTCATCACGACGATCCTGTCGATCCCGGCGATCCTGCTCTGCGCCGCCCTGCTGGGGTAGGCGGGGGACGCCCACGGGGTGGGCGATGTCCTGCCGGGGCGGGTGAGGTCGTGCTGAGGCAGGTGGGAGACGGCCGGCAGGAGCAGGTGGGCGTCTCCCACGGGGTGGGGGCTCGCAGGCGTGTCCTCCCGGGAACCGGGCCGTGAGCCGGTCACAATGAGAGCGTGAGTGCTGACGATTCGAACGAGCCGAAGGACCTCCTGTCGCAGAGACTGAGCTCTCAGCCGGGCAGCGAGGACGAGACCGCGGCGCACTACGCCCGGTCGGGACCGGCCGGCGACTCCGGCTCGCACGGCACCGACCGCACCAGCACGTTCGACGCGGACAGCCAGGAGACCACGCGCGCCTACGGCGACAGCACCGACCCGGACAGCTCCGATCCCTACAGTGGAGGCGCCGAAGGCGCTGATGCGTTCAACGCCGGCACGGACAGCTCCGGCACGCACGCGGACGCCCCCGGCGGCGCGGGCTACACGTCCGATTTCGATCACGCAGCGGGCTCGGGCCCTGCCGGCGGCACGGCGGATCCGGAGGCGACCGCAGAGTTCGACCCGATCACGCAGTCGCCGGACGCACCCACTGCCGCCTACCCCGCGTCGCAGTCCGGTCGCCCGGACATGTTCAGCGACGAGGAATGGGCGCTGCTGAATGACGGTGGCAGCGCGTCAGGCGGCGCAGGGGCCGGAGCCGCGGGAGCAGCAGGGGCCGGTGCAGCGGGAGCCGCTGCGGCCTCGGGCGCGGGGTCGTCCGGGAAGCTCACCCGCAAGGAGCGTCGGGAGCAGAAGCGGGCGGCGAAGATCGAGGCGGACCGGCAGGAGACGCGCGCGGCCGAGCAGTCCCTGGCCTCCCGCGGCGTCGACGTGCCGGAGCGCACGCGCACGGTCCTCGATGTCATCGGGGCCGTCTGGATCACGATCGCGTTCCCGTTCGTCGCGCTGGCACTGGCGGTGCGGGCGGTGGCCTCGGGATGGTTCCTCACGTGGACGTACTCGTGGCGGCCCGGATTCCCGGACGACCAGTACGGCTTCACGGACGCGGACCGCCTGCATTACGGGTCCTACACCGTCGACTACCTCTTCAACCTCGCCACGGAGCGCTACCTGTCGGACGTCGTCCTGCCCGACGGCACCCCGGTGTTCACCGCCGGCGAGATCTCGCACATGGCGGACGTCAAGAACCTCATCGGGATCCTCACCCTCGTCGCGGTGATCGGCGCGATCGGCATCATCATGTTCGGCCTGTACAAGTGCCGGGCCGGAGGCAGCGGCATGCGCGGGAGCCTGCGGGCGGGCCCGATCCTCACGATCGTGCTGTTCGGCGTGCTCGCCGTGCTGGCCGTCGTGGGCTGGGATCGGTTCTTCACCGGCTTCCACAACGTCTTCTTCGCGGACGGGACGTGGACGTTCTACATGAACGACTCGCTCATCCGCCTGTTCCCGCCGCAGTTCTGGATCGACGCGGGCATCGGCGTCGCGGTCATCGTGGTGGTGCTGTGCGTCTTCGCCTTCATCCTCAGCTTCGTGGGCCGCAGGCGCCGCGCCGCTGTGTGAGTCCGGCGCTGGACCGCGGGGGCCTGTCGCGAGTCATTTGAGAGTCGCGGTCTGGCGCACTGCAGGCTGAGCCCGGCGCTGGCCAAGGGGCGAGCGCACCGCCGGGTGAGCCGCGGACACAGCCCTGCCGGACTGGCCCGGTTCCGGTCGGTGAACGCGCCAAACCGCACCGTTCGATGCGGCTGCTCCACTACTTCCGGACCGCCACAAGCGACCGGAGTCCAGATGTGGCCGACCGGGTGAGACTTTCCCTCCTCACCCGGTCGGCGACAGTATGACCGCAGGCACCGGCAGACGACACCCGGTACGGCGTCACTCCCCCGCCCGTTCGCTGATCGCCTCACCGCCCTCTTTCACCCCCGCTGCCTCGTGCCGTCTGACCCGGCCCCACAGTCATTCCCGTGACCGCTCAGTGATTGCCTCTCGGATCGTGTGGACGATCAGTCCATCGGGCATCCGCGCCGTCACGCGGATGTAGTCCCAGCCCTGCTGGCGGACCGAACGCTCGCGCTCGATGTCGTGACTCCACTGCTGTCGGTCCGTCCGGTGATGATCGCCGTCGTACTCGATCGCGATCCTGAGATCGGGATAGGACAGGTCCGGATGGACGACGCCGGCTGCGGTTCGGATCGGGTGGGCGACGACGGGAGTCGGCAGTCCCGCACGGATGAGCATCAGTCGCAGCCGCGTCTCCTGCGGGGATCCCACGTTCACGCATGCGCGGTTGATCGCTCGCCGCAGGACTCGGCTGCCTCGGAACCGTGGAAGCACAGTCAGCTTGTTCCAGACGATCTCCGGGGTGATGCTCCCGTCGTCCGGACCGCTCCACGGGCCGCAGATCGCGTCGACCACCGCGACCAGCTCGTCCTCACTCAGCACGGAGCTGATCTGTCGCAGCACCTCCGGCTCGGTCGCGACTGCGATACCTTCGCGGTCGTCGAAGGCGAGGGCACGCGGCTTGTGCCGTCGGAGACCGGGAATCTTCGTGCCCGCCGTGCGTGGCGTGACCGACACGGGTGTCCATGGGAACTCTCCATCGATCGGCCAGCCCAAGTGGCGCGCAGCGGAGAGGTGGGACAGCACAGCATCGGGCCGACGCACCTGGACTGCGGCGACGAAGTTCCGCTGGTCGATCCATCGGTCGTCCGCCCACGCGGGGATGCGGAGGCGGCGAGTGGCGAAGGGGTGCACATGGACTCCCGGAACCACGGGACGACGGTGTGGTCGGGTCTTCGCCGCCCAGCGCGGCAACCCGTGGTCCGACGCGGTGGCGTCTGTGACATGCACCGGAACCGTGAGGATTTTCGTCGACTGCCGTCTCATGCGGCCGAGGGTACGAGTGCCCGCACGAGCGCGCCGCAACATGCATCGGACTGTTGACGGTCTCTCCCGTATCCCCAGCTCGACGCGCGCGTCCCGAGTCGCGCCCGCCATGAGGAGTGACGCTCAGTCACTCGCTGAGGTGTACGTACGCGCCCCGAAACCACGCGATCTCAGGCGTCTGCGGGCACCTCAGCGACATGTGGGGCGTCTACGTACACCTCAACGAAACCCCGGCGCCGGTGTGCACCTCAGCGCACCGCAGAACCGCGCAACAGACACTCACCGCTACCCACAACAGCGCAGCCCGCGACTCCTCCCGCTCAGTCGCCCACGGCGTCGCGACCGCGCATCACCAGAGCGGGGTCGGCCGGGTAGACGACCTCCGGGTCCTTGCCGTCGTAGTCGAACTGGTTGAGGAAGTGGCGCATCGCGTTGAGGCGAGCGCGCTTCTTGTCGTTCGACTTGATCGTGATCCACGGTGCGAAGTCCGTGTCCGTGCGCAGGAACGTCGCCTCCTTCGCCGCGGTGTAGTCCTCCCACCGGTCCAGCGACTCGAGGTCCATGGGCGAGAGCTTCCACTGCCGCACCGGGTCGATCTGACGGATCGCGAAGCGGGTGCGCTGCTCCGCCTGCGTGACGGAGAACCAGAACTTCGTCACGTGGATGCCGGAGTCGATGAGCATCTTCTCGAAGACGGGCGCCTGCTCCATGAAGATCTCGTACTCCTCATCGGTGCAGAAGCCCATGACGCGTTCCACGTTGGCGCGGTTGTACCAGGAGCGGTCGAACATGACGATCTCGCCGGCGGTGGGCAGGTGCTGGATGTAGCGCTGGAAGTACCACTGTCCCTGCTCCACGTTCGAGGGCTTGTTGAGCGCCACGACGCGCGCCGCACGCGGGTTCAGGTGCTCTGTGAAGCGCTTGATGGTGCCACCCTTGCCGGCGGCGTCGCGGCCCTCGAACACGATGACGTGGCTGCGGCCGGTGTCCTGACCCCAGTACTGGAACTTGAGCAGCTCGACCTGCAGCCGGTACTTCTCCAGCTCGTAGGACTCGCGGTCCAACCGCTCGTCGTAGGGGTACCCCTCGCGCCACGTCTCGACCGCAGCGCCACCCGGGTCGATGAGGTCCGGGTCGGGCGTGTGTCCGTCCAGGACCTGATAGCCCTCCAGGTTGAGGCGGTCGATGTACTCGCGCAGGTTCTCGCGCTGTCTCGGATGCAGCTTCGCCACTGGTGTCCCCTCGCTCATTCGTACAGATTCGCACCGTAGACCCGTCGCGTGAACGATCGGTGAATGGACACGCGGCCACGAGCACTCGACTCACTGGACCGGCCACACTCCCCCGGCGACAGGCCACCCACGGCTCAGATCCTCTCGATATCCCTCCGCGGCACCAGGAACGACGCGACGACCGGGACGACGGCGACCGCTCCCAGCGCGATCGGGTAGCCCACCGCGGAGATGAGCCCGCCGATCCCCGGCCCCACCGCCGCGGACAGCACGTGCTGCCCCGTGTTCTGGATCCCCATCGCCTTGCCCGACCAGCGGACCCCGGCCGCCTCCGCGATCGACGTGAACGCCAGCCCGTTGTCTGCGACCGACGCCGCGGAGGCGAAAGCCAGGAGCACGCCGGCCAGCACCGGCATCACTCCCAGCGACACGACCGCCACCGAGGCCGTCAGCACCGCCGCAGACCACGCCACGCACCGCAGGACGAGGACGCGGGACGGCGCCCAGTCGCTCACGGTCCCCATGGTGATGCGGGCCAGCGCGCCCAGCAGCTGTGCCGCACCCACCAGCAGGCCCGCCGTCCCCGCACCCATCTCCTGGGTGTCCATGAGCCACACGAGGCCGAAGGTCGCGAAGGTCGCCTGCGGGACGACCAGTAGTGCGGACACCGCGTGGATCCGAAGCAGGAACGAATCCTCCCGATACGGGTTCACTTCCGCCGAGGCCGCAGCCGCCCCCGCTGCCGGCGCACCGGGTGCGGTGGCAGCGGGGGTCTGCGGGGCCTCGGCGAGGCCTGCGTCCTCCGCGGGTGGGGCGGTGACGGTCGCACCGGATGGCCGGGGCGGGTCGACGACGCCCAGGTGGCAGGCGAATCCACTGATGAGACACAGCACAAAGGCGACGATGAAGAAGCCGGGCAGGCCCCAGGTGTCCGCCAACAGTGGGACCACGACGGCGCCGATCGCGGTGCCCAGTGGCAGCGCCATCTGACGGATGCCCATCGCCATGCCGCGCATGCTGCGGGGGAACCAGCCGGCGACGATGCGCCCGGTCGCGGTGTTGACGCTGGCTCCGGCCGCACCCACGGCGGCGAGGACGAGGGCCAGCACGTACGGCGAGTGGACCAGGTCCGCCCACACCAGCACCAGGCCCAGCGCGATGGCCGCGCTGTTGAGGAAGAGGCCCAGGACGAGGGCCAGCCGCTCACCGCGGCGGTCGGACAGGGCACCCCACACCACGAGGGTGAGCACCATGCCGATGCTGGTGGCGGTGCCGACCATGCCTCCCTGGGCCAGGGTGTAGCCCTCCTGCGCGCGCAGATGTGGGATGAGGAACGCGGGCCCCGTGACGGCGAAGGTGTAGGACAACTGGGCGAAGACGCCCAGGACGAGCCCGCGCCACGCGATCGTCCGAGACCGGCGATCGGGGAAGCGGGGCTCGTGGGAGGAGGTCATCCTCGCAGGCTACGCCCGAGGTCGCGCAGCATGCGTCCGGCGTCCAGTCCGAGGACAGCGCAGGCGTCGCCGGCATCGTCGACGAACTCGACGAGCAGCGGGTCCTCGCTCACGATCCGCTCCTGCGCACCGGGCAGCCGGTGACCGAAACCCGCGAGCTGGCGACCGTGGATGCGGGCGGACCAGGGTGCGGTGGGGCGGTACGGGCCCGGGTCCTCGCCCTGGCCGCGATCGTGGAGCAGGGTGCGTGCGGCGTGGGCGCCCTGCGCCTCTGCGTCGTCCCAGTGGTCGATGCGGTAGGCGGTGCGGCCGTCTCCCCCGGTGAAGAGCGCGACGGCTCCGGCGGCCAGGATGCCTGGACGACCGCGCACGCGCAGGTGGTCGTCGACCGGGATCCCGGCCTCGCCGCCCACACCACGCGGGACGTGCGGGGTGGCGCCGTGCGCGATGATGACGAGGTCCGCCTCGACGGTCGTGCCATCGGACAGGACCGCGAGGCCGGGGGCGGAGGCTGTCGAACCGGGTGCCGTGTCCGCCTGACCCGGTGCGGCGGCCTCGGTGACCTCCCGCGCAGGGCCGCCGTCTGGAGCAGCGTCCGGGAGCTCCTCCAACCGGACGAGGCGGGCGCCGAAGCGGGTGTCGACGGCCTCGGTGTGGATCTCCGCGAGACGGGCGGCGAGCGTACGGCCCAGGGCGGACTCCCCCGGTGGCGTCGATGGTGCGACGAGGGTGACGGTGTGGCCGGCCTCGGACAGGAGGGTCGCGGCCTCCGAGCCCACGAGGCCGGCGCCGCTCACCAGGACTCGGGCGCCGGTGGTGTCCGGGGCATCCGGACCTTCCGCGGCGTCCGCCAGCAGAGTGCGGATGGCGAGCGCATCCGCGACCGCGTGCAGCGTCGTGAGACGGCCGGCCCGCGCCCACTGCGCGTGCCCGGGCACGTCGACGGTCCGCGGCATGGAGCCCGTGGCGACGATGAGACCCGACGCCTCGATCTCCTCCCCCGACCCGAGAGTCAGACGGAGTGAGGGCGCGGAAGCAGGGGCCGCCTCGGCGGAGGCAGTGCCGGACGCGGCGCTGACCTCGGAATCGGCAGCGGTGGCGGGTACGGCCTCGGCGGTGGGCGTGTCCGACTGCGCCGCGATCGCGGCGAGGGTGTCCATGCGGGTCTCGAGGCCTTCGAGCGGCGGGCGCATCGACTGCGCACGCTCGGGGGTGATGCGGCCGGTCATGATCGCCTTGTCGACGAGGGTGCGGTCGACGGCCTCGCCTTCGGGGCCGGCCAGATGTAGCAGC
>DYUK01000005.1 GCA_020743695.1 Brevibacterium senegalense
GCTCGCATTCACGGTCTCCGGCGTCTCCGCGACCGCGGCGATCCCCACCGTTGTGACGGCATCGGAGCCGAAGGAGCGGAAGTGGCGGGTGCGCTTGCCCGGCACGATCGGGTCGTGCATCGCGCCGGCCATGCGCCCGGTGATCTCCAGGCGCCCATCCGCGTCCGCGCGCAGCAGGTACGACGTGTCCGTCAACGGGGACGACACCTCGATCCGGTACTGCTCGCCGGGGTGGAACAGCGCGGCGGTGCGCACGCGGAACGTGCCGGACCCGGTCAGGGTGAAGCCGTGGCCGCTCACGTCCGCGAAGCGGATGAGCTGAGCCCGCCTGCGGGAGAGCGAGACCTCCCATCCGTGCACCTGGAACGCGGGATCGCCGGTCACGTGCTCGAACGACTCGCCGTCCGCGTACGGGTCGCCCACGGCATCCGGCGCGACGCTCACGTGCGCCAGCCACTCGTGCAGCTGCCGCCGCCACAGCGCCCAGCCGTGGATGCCGGTGGGGCGGGGGTGCCACACGTGGGGGATGCCGTGTCCGTCCAGCGCGGCGTGGAAGCGCTCCCCGTGCCCGGCGACCTCCGTCTCCAGCAGGTCGACCGCGTCCTGCGAATCGGGGTCCGGGGTGCCGGAGCCGGCGGAGAACCACAGGTCCGTGTGCCGCAGGTTCGCCGCGAGCGACACGGGGGAGTTCGCCTCCCACTCCGCGCGATCGTGCTTGGGGTCCCCGAACAGCGAGCGGGTCGTCCCGCCCTCCCGCAGCGCGATGATGTCGAACAGCGGGACCGCGGACACCGGGTCCAGCGGCGAGGAGAACGCCGCGGCCGCCGCGAACCGATCCGGGTGCAGCGCGGCGTACTTCATCGCGCCGTAGCCGCCCATCGACAGACCGGCGATCATCGTGCCCACCCGGTCCGTCCGCACGGAGAAGGTGCGCGCGATGAAGTCCGGCAGTTCGGTCAGGTGGAACCGCGGCCAGTCGAGGACCGCGTCCGTCGCGATGCCGGTGCCCGCGCCCGTGTCCCGCAGGCCGGCCAGCGCGTGGCGGCTGTACGACGCGGCCCCCGCGTCCGGCATGACGACCAGATGCGGCGAGTCCGCCGTGAGCGCCTCCGCGTCGCCGAAGTCCGTCCAGCTGCGGAAGTCGTCCCCGGATCCGTGCAGCAGCCACAGGACGGGCGCGGCCTCGCTGGGGCGGCCCGGCAGCAGGACGCGCACGCCCACGGTCCGTCCCAGTGCGGGCGAGTACACGAAGAACTCGCGCAGGCGGTTCGTCAGCTTGCGCTTGTCGCGCACGTGGAAGCTGCGGGCCTTCTTCCCCGTGGGCTCGGGGCCCAGGAACGCGGTCGACTGATCGCGGCCGGGGAAGGCCCCGGACCGGCTGCGCAGGAGGGCGAGCGCCCGGACTGCTCGGGCGCCCACGGAGAGTTTGATGGCGTCGGGGATCACACGTGCTCCAAGAATGCGGATGTCTGGGAATCGTGACGGGGGATCGGGAGGCCCGGGTCGAACAGCGGGGCCGATGGCGGGTGGGCCCGCGGCAGGCGGTGTGCGCCGCGACGGGCGACGGGCCGCGCGCGCACTGCGCGGCGGCCCGGACAGGTCGGTCAGACGGATGTCGGAACGGTGGCGAGTATATGTCCAGAAGGTGAACTCGCAACTCAGACGGGGTGCCGTGCCAGACTTGTGCGCGTGAATCCCTCGACCCTCTGCGCGCGCTCCCTCGTGCAGTCCCTGCTGTCCGCCGGCGTCCGCGATGTCGTCCTGTCGCCGGGGTCGCGGTCCGCTCCGCTCGTCTACGCGTGGGCGGACGCTCAGGCGGCGCTCACCTCCACTGCGCCCCGGTTGCACCTGCACGTGCGCATCGACGAGCGCGACGCGGCCTTCACGGCCCTGGGCCTCGCGAAGGCCGGCCGGCTGCGGGGGCGCCCTCGTCCGGTCGCGGTCGTGACGACCTCGGGGTCCGCGGTGGGGAACCTGCACCCGGCCGTCATGGAGGCCGCCCACCAGCACCTGCCGCTCGTGCTCGTGACCGCGGACCGCCCCGCCCGCCTGCGCGGCACCGGCGCCAACCAGACGCTCGACGCCCAGCACGCCTCCCTCCCCGAGGTCGTCGCCGCCTGGGACCTGCCCGTCCCCGCGGGGACGCCGGACGGGCCCGTGGACGTCGCCGCCGTCGCCCGGGACTGGGCCACCGCCGCCGAGGCCGCCGTCACCCGCGCCTGCACCTCACCTGGCGGACCGGTCCAGGTGAATGCGCAGTTCGACGCTCCGCTCGTCCCGGAGGCGGTCGCGGGTGCGTTCGCCCCTGAGGCAGGGGATTCTGGCGTACCGGGCCCAGGCCCGCACACGTACGAGTGGGACGGGGTGCAGGCGATCCTGCGCGATCCGGATGCCCGGCCCGTCCTCGTCGCCGGAGACGACTTGGGCTTCTCGACGCTGACGCTGCGCGCGCTAGTGGAGGAGACGGCCGTTCCCGTGTTCGCCGAGCCGTCCTCCGCGCTCGCCGCCTCCCCCCGCGCCATCCCCGCGCACGCGCAGGTGCTGGGAGCGCAGGCCTCCGCGCCTCTGCGCGACCGCATCACCCACGTGATCGTGACGGGACGGCCCACGCTCTCACGTCCGATCGCACAGCTTCTGGGTCGCACGGACGTGACGCGCCTCGACGTCCCGTACGACGCGGACGGGCTCACCGATCATCTGGGTCTCACCGATCATGTGACCGAGCCGATGTCAGCGCCGGTGCTGGGGGCCGACGTGCGACCGGGCAGTCACGGCGACAGCTCCGCACACGTCGACAACTCCGCATCCCCCGGCACCCACGCGGGATGGTGGGGCGAGTGGGATGAGGTCGGCCGCCAGGTCGGGGCTCAGGCGGTTCCCACGACTCCTGCGACACAGAGGCCTGCGTCATCCGCATCTCCCGCAGCGGACGTGACCGGCGTCGACGCGGCGGTCCTCGCCCTGCTGGAGGAGCCCGGGGTCCTGGTGGCGGCCAGCTCGAACACGGTGCGCCTGCTGGCGCGACTCCAACGGCCGGCCCACCCCGCCCGCGTCGTCGCCTCCCGAGGTCTGGCGGGCATCGACGGCCTCGTGGCGACGGCCTCGGGCGTGGCACTGGGGCTGGCGGGGGAGCCGGAGTCTGCGGGCGACGCACGCATACCGGTCCGCCTCCTCATCGGGGACCTTGCGGCCCTCCACGACCTGGGCGGCCTGGTCGTGCCCTCCCACGAGCAGCGCCCTCACCTGCAGATCGTCGTCCTCAACGACGACGGCGGGGCGATCTTCGCGGGCCTCGAGCACTCGCAGCCGCATGTGGCCGACCGCTTCGACCGCTTCTTCGCGACGCCGCACGGGCTGGACGTCGCCCAGGCCGCCCGGGCTCTGGGGATGGACGCGCAGTCCATCGACGTCGACGCCCCGGAGGCACCAGCCGCTGTCACCGCGTTCCTGGCGGCGGGCCGTCCGGGTCTGCTCCAGCTGCGGCTGCCGCCCGTGCGCGGCTGACCCGCCTCAGTGCGAGGTGTCCGGGCTCCAGTCGACGCCCAGGGCGCGGCGCATGGGGGCGAACTTCGCGTCGGTCTCGCGCAGCTCGGACTCCGGGTCGGAATCCGGCATGATCCCCGCCCCGGCGAACAGCCGGATCCGGTTGCGGTCCTCCAGCTGCCCGCAGCGCAGTGCGATGCCGAACTGGCCGTTGCCGTAGCCGTCGACCCAGCCCACGGGTCCCGCGTAGCGGCCGCGGTCCATCTCCTCGAAGTCGCTGATGAGCTCCATCGCCCGGTCCCGCGGCGTCCCGCCCACCGCCGCCGTGGGGTGGACGGCCTTCGCGACCTCGAACGGGCTCACGCGCGACCCGTCCGGACGCGCACGCAGCCGGCCGTGCGCGTCCGAGGCCAGGTGGATCACGTTCGCCAGCTGCAGCAGGTGCGGCTCCGGGTCGACGCGCAGCTCCTCCGTCACCGGCCCCAGCGTCGAGGCCAGCGAGTCGATCGCGTACGAGTGCTCGACCGAATCCTTCCGCCCGCCCAGGTGCGCGCGCGCCTGAGCGAGCTCCTGCTGTGGGTCCTCCTGCACCCGGTACGTGCCGGCCAGCACCCGTGAGTGGACCGCGCCGTCCTCGACGCCGATGAGCAGCTCCGGCGTCGCCCCCACCAGGCCCGCGACGTTGAACGACCACGTGCTGGGGAACTCCGCGTTGAGGCGGCCCAGGAGGGTGCGGACGTCGATCTCGTCCTCCGTCGTCACGACCTCGTCGCGGGCCAGCACGATCTTGCGCTCGCCCGCCTCCGGGCTGCGCAGTCGGGCGGACGCGCGGGCGACGATCTGCTGGTACTTCTCCGGACCCACCGCGCCGGGTTCGCGGGCCACGACCCGCTGCTCGCGCAGGGGTGTGGGGGACAGCTGCAGGCCGGGCGCGGCGTCGTCGCCGTCCGCCGCCGAGGCCGTGGTCGCCGCCCCGGCCCCGTCACCGGCCGTGCGGTCGCCGGTCGTGCGGTCGCCGGTCATGTGGCCGGCTGCCACAGCCTCGCGGTCGCCGTCCGCGTCGTCACCGTCTGCACGGCAGACGTGCGTGAGCCAGACGCGGCCGTCGCGACGGCCCAGCAGGTACTCCGGGACGTCGATGACGGATTCCCACGCGGAGTCGGAGGAGAACGCGATCGCGGAGAAGCCCACGAGGCCGCTGCCCAGCAGTTCGACGCGGTCATCGACCTGTGCGGCGGCGACGAGGTCGTCCCACTGGCGGGCCAGGTCGTCGAAGCGGTCCGCCCCCCGGGCGCGCAGGCGCAACCGTCGCCCGATCCCCACGAGGCCGGACCGCCCGCGCACCCAGCACGAGAAGCCGGATGCGGGCAGCTGCGTGAGGAAGTCGATCGAGCGGGTGGGCAGGCGACCGGCGAACGGCGCGGGCGCATCCGGTGTCAGCCCGTCGACGAAGCGCGAGCGGACCGTCAGGACGGGAGCGGGGCCGGAGCGCGGAGAGGAATGTGCCACGCCCCCACGATACTGAGGTCGACGGACATGCCGCTGGACCGCACACGGGTCGTCGAGGCCGCCCGTCCGTACCGGGCCGGATTCGCGCGGTGTGCCCGGGTGGGAGACACTGGAGGGCATGAACCGCGCGCAGCTCGACAAGGATCCCGCAGACGTCGCCTCGATGTTCGACACCGTCGCTGCCCGCTACGACCTCATGAACGACCTCCTGTCCCTGGGCCAGACGCGCCGGTGGCGCGGCATCGTCGCGGACGCCGTCGACGCGCGTCCCGGCGAACGGGTCCTCGACCTGGCAGCCGGCACCGGCACCAGCTCCGTCCCCTTCGCGCAGGCAGGCGCGGAGGTCATCGCCGGCGACATCTCCGAGGGCATGCTGGCGGAGGGCCGCAAGCGGAACCCCGGCATCACGTACGTCTACGCGGACGCGCTCGACCTCCCGTTCCAGGACGGGGAGTTCGACGTCGTGACCGTGAGCTTCGGGTTCCGCAACATGCAGGACTCCGTGCGCGCGCTGTCGGAGATGCGGCGCGTCCTCAAGCCCGGTGGCCGCCTCGTCATCTGCGAGTTCTCGCGCCCCGTCTTCGGCCCGTTCGACGTCGTCTACCGCGAGTACCTCATGCGCGCGTTCCCGCCGATCGCCCGCCTCATCAGCTCGAACCCGGAGTCGTACGAGTACCTCGCGGAGTCGATCCGCGACTGGCCCGGCCAGGACGAGCTGGCGCACCTCATCGCGGATCAGGGCTTCGACGCGGTCCAGTACCGCAACCTGACCGGCGGCATCGTCGCGATCCACCGGGCGCGGAAGCCGGAATCCGCATGAGCGAGCGGGTCGAGGACGGCCCGCGGGTGACGAGCGCGGACGTCGTCGTCGTGGGTGCCGGCCCGGCGGGCTCCGCCACGGCCGCGCACCTGGCGGACGCGGGCCTGGACGTCGTCGTGCTGGAGAAGTCGTCCTTCCCGCGCGACAAGATCTGCGGCGACGCGCTCACACCCCGGGCGGTCCGCGAACTGGGGCACCTGGGCGTCGACACGGATCCCGCCCTGGGCTGGCACCGGAACCGCGGTCTGCGTTTGGTGGGCGGCGGCCACCGCATGGAGATCGACTGGCCCGGTGGTGGCGGCTTCCCGGCCTACGGCCTCACGAAGACCCGCATGGGCCTCGACGAGACCCTGGCCCGTCATGCAGAGAGCCGTGGTGCCCTCCTCGTCGAGCAGGTCGCCGCGACCCAGCCGATCGTCGCTTCCGACGGCTGGATCGCCGGCGTCCGCGCGACGGGCACGGACGAGCGCGGCCGCAAGGTGGGGCCGGAGGCGGAGTACCGTGCACCGCTGGTCGTCGCCTGCGACGGCGTCTCCTCCCGGATCGCGGTGGCGCACGGAGCGCAGAAGCGCGATGACCGTCCCATGGGCGTCGCGGTCCGCACGTACCACTCGTCCCCGCGGCACGACGACGACTACATCGAGAGCTGGCTGGAGCTGCGCGAATCCGGTGGCGAGGCCATGCCCGGCTACGGCTGGCTGTTCCCCTTGGGCGACGGGACCGTGAATGTGGGCCTGGGCATCCTCGACACGTCCCCGCAGTTCGGCGAGGTCAACTACCGGACGGTGCTGGACCAGTGGCTGGAGGCGATGGGCCACGAGTGGGGGATCGACGCGAGCACCCAGCTGGTGCCCGTCCGCTCCGCCGCGCTGCCCATGGCGTTCAACCGCACGCCCCACTTCCGCGACGGGCTCCTGCTGGTGGGGGACTCGGCCGGTATGGTGAGCCCCTTCAACGGGGAGGGCATCGATTACGCGCTCGAGGCCGCCCGCATCGCGGCGGAGGTCATCGATACACGCCGCCGCCTGCCGCGGGACCGGTGGCGCGCGGGTCTGCAGGAGTACCCGCAGATCGTCCGCGACCGCTTCGGCGGCCACTTCACCCTGGGTCGCGCGTTCGCGCAGCTGATCGGCAGACCCGAGGTCATGGACCTGGGCATCAAGTACGGTATGGGGGTGGACGTGCTCATGCGCTTCGCCGTGAGGCTGTTGGGCAACATCCATCGTGAAGGTGCGGACGCGGACGCGATGGATCACGTCATCGCGGCGCTCACCCGCGCCGTCCCGGCGACGACCAACGACTGAGCCGCAGTGATGCGATACTGTCCGCGACGTCTGAGACCAAGAGGATGATGAACGACCCGATGACTCCCGAAACGGCAGGTGCACCGCCGCGTACGCAGGCGGGCCCCTTCGCGGCGGCGGACTCCGCGCTGGCCTTCGACCTCGCCGCCCGCCTGGACCGGGTCGAGGAGCGGCTCAGCGCGGCCGCGGCCCAGTCGGAGCGGCTGCCGCACGAGGCGTCCCACCACCTCATGCAGGCCGGCGGCAAGCGGGTGCGCCCCCTGCTGGTCCTGCTGGCCGCGCAGCTGGGCGACGGTGCACGCGAGGAGGTCATCGACGCGGCCGCCGCCGTCGAGCTCATCCACCTCGCTACCCTCTACCACGACGACGTCATGGACGACGCGCCCGTGCGCCGGGGCGCTCCCAGCGCGCACGAGGTGTGGGGCAACTCCGTCGCGATCCTCACCGGAGACCTGCTCTTCGCCCGCGCCTCGCTGCTGTCCGCCGGGCTGGGCCCGGCAGCGGTCCGCCTCCAGTCGACCACCTTCGAGCGTCTGGTCCTGGGCCAGCTGGCGGAGTTCACCGGACCCGCTCCGGACGAGGACCCCATCGCCCACTACCTGCAGGTGCTGGCGGACAAGACGGGGTCGCTCATCGCGGCCTCGGGCGAGTTCGGTCTGCGCTTCTCCGGTGCGCCGGAGGACCTCATCGAGCCCCTGCGCGACTACGGCGAGAAGGTGGGCGTCGCCTTCCAGCTGGCCGATGACATCATCGACCTCACCTCGGATGCCGCGACCTCCGGCAAGCGGCCGGGCACGGACCTGCGCGAGCGCGTCCCCACCCTGCCGGTCCTCTACGTCCGCCGCGCCGCCGCCGCGGGAGACACCACCGCCGCCGAGGTCGTGGCCCGGTTGGACGGCGACCTCACCTCCGACGAAGCGCTGGAGGCCGCGCGGGTCGCGCTCGCCGCGCACCCGGTCACCCAGGAGGCGCGGGCGGAGGCCCGCCGGTGGGCCGACGACGCGATCGCCGCACTGGAGGCGCTGCCGGCCGGTGAGGTCCGCGAGGGACTCGAGGCGTTCGCGCACCAGGTGGTCGAGCGCTCCTCCTGAGGAGCGGCGCCTCAGCGCCGGCGGGAGGCGCGGACCATGTCCGTGATGAAGAGCGCGCACGCGATCCAGATGATCGCGAAGCCCGCCCAGCGGGCCGGCGTCATCTCCTCGCCCAGGATCCACACCCCGGTGATGAACTGCATCGTGGGCGTGATGAACTGCAGCATGCCCACCCAGCTGAGCGGGATGCGCCGGGCCGCGGCGCTGAAGAGCAGCAGCGGGACCGCGGTCGCGGGACCCAGCAGGAGCATGAGGACGACGTGCCACGAGCCCTCCGTCGTGAAGGTGCTGACACCGGTCGCCATGGCCCAGCCCATGTAGGCGGCGGCCGGCACCACGAGGATGAGCGTCTCGATGCTGAGCCCGCTCACGGCGCCCACCGTGGGGCCCACGCGGTTCTTCACGAGACCGTAGCCGCCGAAGGTCGTGGCGACCAGCAGACCCAGCCACGGGACGGACCCGTACCCGATCGAGATGACGAGCACGGCGACGAACGCGACGGCGACGGCCGCCCACTGCAGCGGACGCAGCCGCTCGCCCAGGAAGATCACGCCCAGGAGGATCGTGATGAGCGGGTTGATGTAGTAGCCCAGCGAGACCTCGACGACGCGGCCCAGCTCCACTCCCAGCAGGAAGCCCAGCCAGTTGATCCCCACGAGGACGCTCGCCGCGGCCAGCAGGCCCGTGGTGCGCGGGTTGCGCAGGACCCGCCACACCGTCGCGTAGCCGCGGGTGAGCGCCAGGAGCAGTGCGCAGAAGAAGAGGCACCAGACGATCCGGTGGGCGAGGATCTCCAGGCTGCCCGCGGGCGCCAGGGCGGAGAAGTAGAGGGGCAGGAACCCCCAGAGCAGGTAGGCGCCGGCGCCGTTGAAGAGGCCCGCGCGGCGGCGCTGCGTCTCGTCCGGGGGCAGTCCGGGCTGATCGGGGGTGGAGGTCACGGACTCACTCTAGTGATCCCTGTGAATTGCCGGACATGTGGCCCATGTGTGAGCCGGATCGCGGCGCCGCAGGTGAGGTGCGACTAACATGGACGGTCGGTACTCGTCAGTCGAGGCGGATCCCAGCCCGGTCCGCCTGCGGAAGGTGTGTGGAACGTGAGTCGAGCTCTTCGTGTGGCGATCGTCGGAGCAGGCCCCGCCGGAATCTATGCCGCGGACCTCCTCACCAAGGCGGAACGCGACTTCGAGGTCAGCATCGATCTGTTCGAGCGGCTGCCCGCTCCGTTCGGCCTGGTCCGCTACGGGGTCGCGCCGGACCACCCCCGCATCAAGGGCATCCAGAAGGCCCTCATCAAGGTGCTGGACCGCGGCGACGTGCGCCTGCTGGCGAACGTCGACTTCGGCACGGACATCACTCTCGAGGACCTGCGGGGCCTGTACGACGCCGTCATCTTCTCCACCGGCTCCTTCGACGACGCGCGCCTGGAGCTGCCGGGCATCGACCTGCCGCGCTCGTACGGCGCCGCGGACTTCGTCAACTGGTACGACGCGCACCCGGACGTGCCGCAGGACTGGCCGCTGGATGCGCAGCGCGTCGCGGTGATCGGCAACGGCAATGTCGCCCTCGACGTGGCGCGCGTGCTGGCGAAGCAGGCCGATGACATGCTCACGACGGAGATCCCCGATCACGTGCACCGCGGGCTCGCGGCCTCACAGGTGACGGACGTCCACGTGTTCGGCCGGCGCGGTCCCGCGCAGACGAAGTTCACCCCGCTGGAGCTGCGGGAGCTGGGCAAGGTCAAGGACGTCGACATCATCGTGTACCCGGAGGACTACGAGTTCGACGAGGCGTCGATGGCGGCGATCCACTCGAACAACCAGACGAAGCAGGTGACGAAGACGCTCACCGACTTCACCCTGCGCGAACCCACCGGCGCGCCCCGCCGCCTGCACTTCCACTTCCTCCACGCGCCCGTCGAGGTGCTGGGGGACGAGCAGTCCGGCGTGACCGGGCTGCGCACGGAGCGGCAGGAGCTGGACGGCAACGGCGGCGTCGTGGGCACGGGAACCCTCCACGACTGGCCGCTGGACGCCGTCTACCGCGCGGTCGGCTACTTCGGCTCACCGCTGGCGGACATCCCCTTCGACGCCCGCCGCGGTGTCATCACGAACGTCGAGGGACGCGTGCATCGCGGGGAGTCGCAGGAGCAGGCCGCGGACACTCCCGTCATCCCGGGTCTCTACGCGACGGGGTGGATCAAGCGCGGTCCCGTGGGCCTCATCGGCCACACGAAGGGCGATGCGCTGGAGACGATCACCCATCTCATCGACGACCACACCGCGGGTCTCCTGGCCGCTCCCGCGGACCCGCGCGAGGACGCCGTCATCGAGCTGCTGGAGTCCCGCGGCGTCGACTTCGCGGATTGGGACGGTTTCCACCGTCTCGAGTCCGCGGAGCAGGCGCTGGGCGAGCCGCAGGGGCGCGAACGCGTCAAGATCCCCACGCGTGACGGGATGCTCGAGCACTCCCGCCGCCGCGTCGACGCGCACGTGGGCTGACCAGCCCCAGATCTCGCGACAC
>DYUK01000006.1 GCA_020743695.1 Brevibacterium senegalense
ACCCCGGAGGACTTCATGAGGATCCTCGTCGCAGAGGACGAACCCCGCATCTCCCGCTTCGTCGCCCGCGGTCTCACGGCCAGCGGCTTCACGCCCACGGTCGTGGACGACGGGATCACCGCACTGGACTACGCGAGCAGCGGGGAGTTCGACCTGCTGGTCCTGGACGTGGGTCTGCCCCGGATGGACGGGTTCGCCGTGCTGCGGAACCTGCGGGAGCTGGGGTCCACGATCCCCGTCATCATCGTGACCGCGCGCGACTCCGTCGAGGACACCGTGCACGGGCTGGAGGGCGGAGCGGACGACTACCTGTCGAAGCCCTTCCGCTTCGAGGAGCTGCTGGCGCGGATCCGCCTGCGTGCGCGGGAGACGGGTGCGGCACCGGCGGCGTCCGCGGACGCCGGAGCCGACGTGCTGCGCGTGGGCGCGCTCGCCCTCAACGCCCGCACGCGCTCGATCGAGGAGCAGACGGACACGGGGACCCGCACCATCGAGCTGAGCGCCCGCGAGTACTCGATGGCGCTCATGTTCTTCGAGCACCCCGGCCAGGTGCTCAGCCGCGAGCAGCTCCTGTCCCGCGTCTGGGGCTACGACTACGACGGCGCCTCGAACGTCGTCGACGTGTACGTGGGCTACCTGCGGAGGAAGCTGGGGGCCGATTCGATCATCACGGTGCGCGGCGCCGGCTACCGGCTGGCCGCCTGACATGCCCATTGTGCACACCGTTCGCCGCGTGCGGCATGAGAGGTCTCTCATCGCCGATTCATCGCCACCTCACCTCCGGGTGGGATCGTGGGATCCATGATGAAGACGCAGCTTTCCGTCCTGGTCGGCGCGGCCGGCCTGATCGCGGCCGCGATCTTCGTCGTGGTGCCGCTCACCAACGAGGATACGACGACCCCCGGCATCTCCGTGGGCGAGCAGACGCAGACCCCGGCCCCCGCTGGCGGCGGCGTCGACGCCGAGGCCGACGAGACGTCCGCCGGCGAGGGCCCCTCCCCGGACCCCACCCCGACCAGTCGCAGTCGCGCCTCGATGGTCGAGCGTCCTCTGCCCCCACCGGAATCCGGCAGCGGAGGAGGCGGTGGCGGTGCCGGCGGTGGAGCCGGTGGCGGAGGAGGCGCTGGTGCCGGAGGCGGCAACGACGTCTGCGAGTGGGACGACGGCGAATGGGAGTGCGACGACGATGACGACGACTGGGATGACGATGACTGGGACGACGATGACTGAGCGGCGGGCAGACACGCTCGCCTGACCGGGGACTCCCGGGCACGTTCGCCTGACTGGAGCCCACTCCCTGGCGCGCCCACTCCCTGGCACGCCCACCACCGGGCCCCTCCCGCCTGCTGGACATCGCGACGCGGGCCGCCGCCCTCCTGCCACGATGACTGTGTTCGACGACACAGTCCACCGTCCGCACGCGCGGACGCAGGAGAGGAACCCGGTATGAGCGCAGACGCGACCGCAGCGACCGACACCCCCGCCGTCACGTGGCGGATCGAGGACGGCACCGCCGTCATCACGCTGTCGAACCCGCCGGTCAACGGTCTGTCGGACCGCGTGCGCGCGGGCCTGTCCGCCGCGCTCGATGCCCTTGAGTCCACCGCGGACCTCACGGGCGTCGTGCTCGTGGGGGAGAGCCGCGGATTCTGCGGCGGAGCGGACGTCCGCCAGTTCAACACCCCGGCCGCGCACGCGGAGCCCCGCCTGCGCGATGTGCTCGACCGCCTCGTCCGCCTGCCCGTCCCGGTCGTCGCGGCCCTCCACGGCTTCGCCCTGGGCGGTGGGCTGGAGCTGGCACTGGGCGCGCACGTGCGCATCGCGCAGGAGGGCACGGAGATCGGTCTCACGGAGACCACCCTGGGTCTCATCCCCGGAGGCGGAGGCACCCAGCGGCTGCCCCGCCTCATCGGGGCCGGCCCCGCCCTCGACGTCATCCTGGGCGGCACCCGCCTCACCGCTGCTCAGGCCGCGGAGGCGGGTATCGTCGACGCCGTCTTCGACGGCGACCCCGTCGCAGCCGGGATCCGGGCCGTCCAGGGGCGGGCGGCCTCGGGAACGGGACTCACCGTGCTGGACGACCAGCCGGTCCCGGACGCCTCCGCCGTCGACTTCGAGGCGGCCCGCACCGCGGCCCGCCGCAACCGCCGCAATGCGCGCGCCCGGCTGGCGGCGATCGACGCGGTCGAGGCCGCGACCCGGCTGCCGCTGGCGCAGGGACTCGACCACGAGCGCGCACTCTTCACGGAGCTGGTCGAGGGGCCGGAGTCGAAGGCCCTGCGCCACCTCTTCTTCGCGGAGCGCACCGCGTCCCGCATCGACGCGCTGCCGCGGGACACGCAGCCGCGGACGATCGAGCAGGCGGCGGTTATCGGCTCCGGCACGATGGGCGCGGGTATCGCGATGGCGCTGGCGGCAGCACGCATCCCCACGACCGTCGTCGACACGACGGACGAGGCGATCACCCGTGCCCGCGGCCGGATCCGGGACACCTTCGAATCCCAGGCGAAGCGGGGGCGGATCACGCAGGCCCAGGCGGACGAGCGCATCGCCTGCATCACGCTCACGACCCGTCAGGCGGACGTCGCGGACGCGGACATCATCATCGAGGCCGTGTTCGAGGACCTGGACGTCAAGCGCACCGTGTTCGACCAGCTGGACGCCGTCGCGAAGGAGGGTGCGATCCTCGCGACCAACACCTCGCGGCTGGACGTCGACCTCATCGCGGAGGCGACTGGTCGCCCGCAGGACGTCATCGGACTGCACTTCTTCAGCCCCGCGAACATCATGCGCCTCCTGGAGGTCGTGCAGGGGAAGCGGACCGCGGACGACGTGCTGGCGACCGCGATGGCGCTGGCGACGCGGATCGACAAGCAGCCGGTGCTGTCGCAGGTGGGGGAGGGCTTCATCGGCAACCGGATGCTCTCGCCCTACCGCCGCGAGGCGGAGCAGCTGCTGGAGAGCGGTGCGAGCCCCCGCCAGGTCGATGAGGCCCTCGAGGCCTTCGGCTTCGCGATGGGCCCCTTCGCCATGTCCGACCTGGCCGGGATCGATGTGAGCGAAGCCGGGCGGCGCACGTTCCGGGCGACCGCGGACCCGGTCCTCCTGGCCTCGCAGTCGGACATCCCCACGAAGCTGTACGAGGCCGGCCGCTACGGGCAGAAGACCGGCGCCGGGTTCTACCGCTACGAGGAGGGGGACCGCACCCGGTACGACGATCCCGCGGTCCAGGAGATCATCGAGGAGTGCGCGCAGGCGAACGGCGTGACGCGACGGACGGTGACGGACGAGGAGATCGTCGAGCGCTGCGTGCTGGCCCTCGTGAACGAGGCGGCGAAGCTGCTGGAGGACGGCATCGCCCAGCGCGGTTCGGACGTCGACGTCGTGTGGGTCGCCGGCTACAACTTCCCCGCTCATCGCGGCGGCCCGCTCTTCTGGGCGCAGCAGCAGGGGCTGGAGCGTGTCGTCGCCCGGATGCGTGAGTTCGAGGAGACGCTGGGAGCGTACTGGCGGCCCGCGGATCTGCTGGTGCGGCGTGCGGAGGCCGGGGCTACCATGGTCCGGTGAGTTCACAGCCCCCTCCCAGCACGTCCGCATCCGCGCGCTCCTCGAACGGGGGCCTCCTCGACCGCGTCTTCGAGATCTCCACGCGCAATTCGACCGTGGGTCGGGAGGTGCGCGGCGGTGTCGCGACCTTCTTCTCGATGGCGTACATCGTCATCCTCAACCCTCTCATCCTGGGCACGGTCGCGGACTCCGCGGGCCAGTTCCTGGGCGGCGGCGACGTCCCCAACCTGGCCGCGGTCGCGGCGGCGACCTCGCTGGTGTCCGGCGTCCTCACGATCCTCATGGGGCTGGTGGGCAACTTCCCCATGGCGGTGTCGTCCAGCCTGGGCCTGTCCGCCCTGCTGACCTACGGCATCGTCGCGCTGCCGGGGATGACGTGGGCGGACGCGATGGGGCTCGTCGTCATCGAGGGCGTCATCCTCCTCATCCTCGTGCTCACGGGCTTCCGCACCGCGATCTTCAACGCGGTGCCGGGACAGCTCAAGACGGCGATCAGCGTGGGCATCGGCCTCTTCATCGCGATGATCGGCATGATCAACGCGGGCTTCATCTCCTACGAGGGCGGCCCCGGCTTCCAGCTGGGCATGGGCGGATACATCAGCGGCTGGCCGCTCATCATCTTCCTCGTCGCACTCTTCGCCCTCTTCGTCATGTGGGCATCCGGCGTGCGCGGGGCGATCCTGCTGTCGATCATCGGCGCGACCGTCCTGGCGCTCGTCCTCGAGGCGATCTTCCGGATCGGGCCCAAGACGGGCGACGACGGGGAGATCGCGAACGAGCACGGCTGGGGCCTGTCCGTCCCCACCCTCGACCAGCAGTGGTTCAGCCTCCCGGACCTGTCCGTGCTGGGGCAGTTCAACCTGCTGGGCTCGTGGCAGCACATCGGCATCATCGCGGCGACGCTCGCCGTCTTCACGATGCTGCTGGCGAACTTCTTCGATCTGCTGGGCACGATGGTCGCGGTCTCGAAGACCGCGGGACTCGAGGACGAGAACGGCGAGATCCCCCACTCCAAGCGGATCATGGTCGCGGACGCGCTGGGCGCCATCGGCGGCGGCATGGGCGGCACCTCGTCGAACTCCGGCTTCATCGAGTCGACGGTGGGGGCCGGCGACGGCGCCCGCACGGGTCTGGCCAACGTCGTGACGGGCGTCCTGTTCCTCGCGACGATCCTGCTGGCACCGCTGGCGGCGGTCATCCCCACGGAGGCGGCCGCGCCCACCCTCGTGCTCGTGGGCTTCCTCATGATGCAGCAGATCACGTCGATCGACTGGAAGGACCTGGAGCTCGCGATCCCGGCTTACATGACGATCGTCATGATGCCGTTCTCCTACTCGATCACGAACGGGATCGGGGCCGGCTTCCTCACCTTCGTCATCATCAAGCTGGTCCGGGGCAAGTTCCGCGAGGTGCACCCGCTCATGCTGCTCACCAGCGCACTCTTCGCCGTCTACTTCGTCTCCGGCCCGCTGCAGGACCTGCTGGGCGC
>DYUK01000007.1 GCA_020743695.1 Brevibacterium senegalense
CCCACGGAGGACACGAGGGTCTCCGCAGGGAACCGCTCGCAGACCTCCTGGAAGAGCAGGATGACGTGCGCGGCGCCCACGAGCGCATCGTGCCGGTCGCCCATCGCGGTCGCACCCGTGTGCGACTGCTCGCCCAGGACCTCGATGTCGAGCTTCTGCGTGTACCAGGAGGAGTCGACCGCGCCCAGCGGCAGGCCCTCCCGCTCGAGGATCCGGCCCTGCTCGATGTGGATCTCCGCGTACCCGGCCACGGAGTCGACGGGCGGCACGCCCGGGTCGTCGTCGGAGCCCAGGTACTCGATCGAGGTGAGCGCCTCGCGGACGCTGACCCCCTGCAGGTCCGTGACCTCCAGCATCTCCTCGCGGTCCATGAGTCCCGCGTAGACGGAGCTGCCCATGATGGAGGGCGCGAAGCGGCCGCCCTCCTCGTTGAACCAGTCGACGACGACCAGGTCGTGGGCGGCGGTCAGTTCTCCGTCGCGCACCTTCCGCTCGACCTGCTGGGCCGCGTGGAGGGCGGCGATGACGCCGTAGGCGCCGTCGAAGCGGCCGCCCTTGGGCTGCGAGTCCAGGTGCGAGCCGGCCATGATGACGCGCGCCTGCTCGCCCCCCTCCGCCGAGGCCAGGGGCACCCGGGCGAACAGGTTCCCGATCCCGTCCACACCGGTGGTCCACCCCCGGTCGTGCGCGAACCGGACGAACCAGTCGCGGGTCTGCCGGTCCTCGGGGGTCGCCGCCTGCCGCTCGACGCCGCCCGCGTCCGTCGCGCCGATCGTCGCGACCTCGTGGAATGCCGTGAGGAACGCGTCCTCGGGTGTCTGTGTCACGATGCTGCTCCTTGCTGTGCGTGGTGGCTTCGCGTGCGCGACGGGCCGGCCTCCGCAGGCCGGCGCCGCATGATGCTCACTCAGACGAGGTACTGGGAGGTGCCGCGCTTGAGGTACTGCCCGTCGCCCTTGCTGCCCGTGTACCGGTCGTTCTCCACGATGACGCGGCCGCGGCTCAGCACCGTGTCGACCTTCCCGTCGATCTCGAAGCCCTCCCACGCGTTGTAGTCGATGTTCATGTGCGAGGTGTCCGCGCTGATCGTCGTGTGGCCGCTGGGGTCGTAGACGACGATGTCGCCGTCCGCGCCCGGCTGGATGACGCCCTTGCGGCCGTAGAGGCCGAACATGCGCGCCGGGGTCGTCGAGGTGATCTCGACGAAGCGCTCGAGCGAGATCTTCCCGTCGACGACGCCCTGGTAGAGGAGGTCCATGCGGTGCTCGACCGTGCCGAACCCGTTGGGGATCTTCGAGAAGTCGTTCTTCCCCAGCTCCTTCTGCTCCTTCATGCAGAACGGGCAGTGGTCGGTCGACACCATCTGCAGCTCGTCCATCCGCAGCGACTTCCAGAGGAACTCCTGGTGGCCCTCGTGCTTGGACCGCAGCGGCGGCGACGCGACCCACTTCGCCCCTTCGAACTCGCCCCACTGATCGCTGTGCGCGGCCAGCTGGTCCTCGAGGCTGAAGTAGAGGTACTGCGGGCAGGTCTCGCCGAACACGTTGGCGCCGCGCCCGCGGGCCTCCGCGATCTGCATGGCCGCCTGCTTCGCGGTCACGTGGACGAAGTAGAGGGGGCAGCCGGCGACGTCCGCGATCATGATGGCGCGGTGCGTCGCCTCCTCCTCCATCTGCCACGGACGGGTGAGGCCGTGGTTGACGGGGCCGGTCTCGCCGCGCTCCAGCGCCTGCTGGACCAGCACGTCGATGACGGAGCCGTTCTCCGCATGCATCATCATGAGCGCGCCGTTGTCCGCGCCCTTCTGGAACGCCCGGAAGATCTGGCCGTCGTCGGACAGGAACACGCCCTTGTAGGCCATGAAGAGCTTGAAGCTCGTGACGCCCTCGTTGACCAGCTCGTCCATCGCGACGAGCGACTCCGGCTGGATGTCGGAGAGGATCTGGTGGAACCCGTAGTCGATCGCGCAGTTGCCGGCGGCCTTCTCGTGCCACAGGTTGTACTGGTCCATGACCCGCTGCTCCGGGTACTGCGTGATGAAGTCGATGATCGTCGTCGTGCCGCCGTACGCGGCCGCACGCGTGCCGGTCTCGAAGGTGTCGGAGGCGAACGAGCCGCCGAACGGCATCTCCATGTGGGTGTGCGCGTCGACGCCACCGGGCAGCACGTACTTGCCGGACGCGTCGACGACCCGGTCGACGGTGCGCGTGAGGTCGGAGCCCAGCAGCTGGGACCCCGGCGGCAGGACCGCCGCGATCGTCTCGCCGTCGATGAGCACATCGGCCTCGACCCTGCCGGTCGTGTTGACGACGGTTCCGCCGGTGATGAGTGTGGTGGTCATCGGTGTCCTCCTGTGTCGGTGTGTGCTGGTCGGTCGGGTGGTGCGGGCCGGGTGGTGCGGGTCAGCGGACGGGGACTGCGGCCTCGGCGGTTTCCTCCGGGGTGATCCGGACGGTCCGGCCGGAGTTCAGCAGCCGGTAGGCGAGGCCGCCCACCAGGATGCCGGCGGGCCACGCGAACGGGACCGCGTCCGCCCAGGCGGGGACGAAGGTGAGCAGCAGCGCGACGGCACCGCCGATCACCAGCGCCGCGATCGCCCGCGGGTTGTAGCCGCCGCGGTAGAAGTAGATGCCGTCGGGGCGGCTGGTGAAGAGCGACTCCGTGTCGATCCGCTTGCGGCGCAGCAGGTAGTAGTCGACGACGATGATGCCGAAGAGCGGGCCCATGAAGGCGCCGATCCCGCCGATCAGCTGGTTGACGATGACCGGGCTGGAGAACAGGTTCCACGGGGTCACGACGACGGACAGGACGGCGACGAGGGTGCCGGCCCGGCGGAAGGTGAAGAGGCCCGGGCGGATGTTGATGAGGTCGTACACGGGGGCGACGAAGTTGCAGATGATGTTGACCCCGGCCGTCGCGATCGCGACCGCGATGATGGTGACCAGCAGGATCGTGACGCTGTCGATGTCCGCCAC
>DYUK01000008.1 GCA_020743695.1 Brevibacterium senegalense
TTGCGCCCCTGCATCTCCGCGAGGCTGATGGGCGTGCCGCACACGCGGCAGGGCTCGCCCGCGCGGCCGTACACGTGGTGCCGATCCGCCACGGACTCGAGCATGTCCTGCTTCGCACGACCGCGCAGCCCGGTGCGGGTGACGATGACGCCGGTCTCGATCCCGATCGGCAGCAAGTGGCACCAGTCGTCCCAGAGCGCGCGCAGCTGGTCCTCCCGCAGTCGGGAGGTGGGCGTGTACGGGTCGATGCCGGCGCGGAAGAGCATCTCCGCGCGGTAGATGTTGCCGATCCCCGCGACCATCGACTGGTCCATGAGGAGACCGCCGATGGGGGTGCGCCGGTGGGCCGCCTTGTCGCGGAACCGCGTCCAGCCGCGGCGCTTGCCGTCGACCACCGGGTCGGGGCCCAGCCGGTCGAGGTGGGCGGCGGCCTCCTCCGGGGTGATGGCCTCGCAGACGGTGGGGCCGCGCAGGTCGGCGCACACGCGGTCGGTGAGCAGGCGCACGCGGACGGCACCCGCCGGGTCCGGCGGCCACGTCTTCCCCGCTCCCGAGGCCGTGGTCGCCCGCTCCTCCTCGCCCGCCTTCACACGGGAGACACGGGGCGCGCCCATCGACCCGCTGGACGCCGCGGCGTACGTGCCGGTCTGTCCTTCCCGATCCGCGTGCAGTGCGGCCTCGGGCTGGAGGACCGCGAAGTCCCATGCGCCGTAGATGCCCAGGTGCACGCGCAGGTGCAGGTCGCCGGTGAACCGGGCGAACATCTGCTTGCCCACCGCGATGCAGTCCTCCAGCTCCCGCCCGTCCAGCAGGGCGGCACCCTGGGTGAAGCGTCCTTGCGGGGACGTGACGGCCACCGTGCTGCCCACCACCTGGGAGCGGAAGCGCGCGGCGATGCGGTGGACGGAATGGCCTTCGGGCACGGCGGGCGACCTCCTGAGCGGTGGGAACGGGCCGCTCCATCCTACGGTGGGGCCGGTGCGGGGTCCGGTTCGAGATCGCTGTGCTCACCGTTCCCCTGTGACAGACTACGAGTGATCGAACACACGTTCAGAAGCATCGGGAGGACACACCCTATGGACCCCTTCTACCGCCGGATCGACGAGGACCGGTTCGAGTCGACGCCCGCCACCGCCGGCCCCTGGAGTCCGGACGCGCAGCACGCGGGCCCGCCGTCGGCGCTACTGGCACGCGCGATGGAACTGCACGAGCCGCGGGAGGGCACAAGGCTGGCGGATGTGCGCACCGACATCCTGGGGCCGATCCCCATCCAGCCCCTCACCGTCTCTGTGCGGACTCTGCGGGGCGGGCGTTCGATGGAGCTGCTGGAGGCACAGGCCGCCACGGACGACGGGCGGCCCGCACTCATCGCCCGGGCCTGGCGGATCCGGCGGGCACCGGAGGACTTCCCGCCGCTGGCGGAGACTCTGGACGTCGCGGTCGACGGGCCGCCGGAGGCGACCACCCGCATCGAATCGCTCATACCCGGGGCCTCCGGGGCCGGTTACTCCCAGGCGGTCGAATGGCGGTTCGTCGAAGGCGGTGTGGGGAAGGGCGGCGAATCCCGCGTCTGGGGTCGCCAGCTGACTCCGCTCGTCGACGATGAGGAGCCCACGCCGTGGCAGCGCGTCCTCGTGCTGGCCGACTCCGGGGGCGGCGTGACGTTCTCGCTCGATCCGGCCCGCCATCGGTTCATCAACTGCGACCTGCATGTGGCGCTCAACCGCGACCTCGAGGGTGAGTGGCTGCAGATGGATGCGGCCTCGCGCGCGTCCGGCGGGCACGGTGGCATCGTCCACGACGTGCTCTCCGATCAACGCGGACGGATCGGCGTCGCACTGCAGGCGATGGTCGCACAGGACGTCTGACCCCGGCGGGGACGGGCCCGCATCCGGCGGGACGCGGACAGGCGGCGGCACCACTGATGTGGTGCCGCCGCCTGCATGAGGAGGGGCGTCCCCGCGGGGACGGATGCGGTTGGGTCAGCCGACCTTGGTGAGCCAGCGGACGGGTGCGCCGTCCCCGGCGTAGCGGAAGGATTCGAGCTCGTCGTCCCAGGCCTGGCCCAGGACGCGCTCCATCTCCGTCGCCATCTCGATCGGGTCGCCGGCGGTGCGGGCGAGGACGGTGCGGATGACGTCCTCGGGCACGACGATGTTGCCGTGGGCGTCCGTCACGGCGTGGTAGATGCCCAGCGCGGGTGTGTGGCTCCAACGGCCGCCGTCGACGCCCTCGCTGGGCTCTTCGGTGACCTCGTAGCGCACGCCGTCCCATCCGCGCAGAGCGGACGCGATGCGGGCACCGGAGCCTGCCGGGGCCTTCCAGCAGATCTCCGCGCGGTACTGACCCGGAGCTGCAGGCTGCTCCGACCAGTCGAACTTCGCCTGCGCGCCGATGGCCCCGCCCGCTGCCCACTCGATGTGAGGGCACAGCGCACGAGGTGCTGAGTGGACGAAGAGCACGCCCTGAGTCATATCCATCTGTTGCCTCCTCATTCCCGGATACGTCTTCCCCTACGATCCGTGCCGAGGCGGCATGCGGTCATTGTACTATAG
>DYUK01000009.1 GCA_020743695.1 Brevibacterium senegalense
CCGTCACCGGCGACCAGCACGTCGACACCCTCCGAACCGGCCACCTCGTCGCGCTTCGCGACGAAGCCGTCGCGGATCGACTCGGTGAGCATGCCGACGGAGGGGGCGACTTCGGAGGCGAGCCGGGGCAGGGCCGTCTCCGCGGCCTCGGCGGCGGTCTCCGGCAGCAGGAGCAGGCCGGGCTTCGTGCAGAACTGGCCCGTGCCCATCGTCATGGAGCCGATCCAGCCGGCCAGCAGGTCCTCGCCCTGGGCGTCCCAGGCGGCCTCGGTGACGACGACGGGGTTGAGGGAGCCCAGTTCGCCGTAGAACGGGATGGGCTCCGGGCGGGCGACGGCGCGGTCGAAGAGGGCGCGGCCGCCGGCCTCCGAACCGGTGAAGCCCACGGCCTTGACCTGCGGGTGGTCGACGAGGGCCTGCGCGGCCTCGATGCCCTCGACGGCTCCGAAGAGTCCGGCCGGGGCACCGGCCCCGGTGAGCGCGTCCGCGACCAGCTGTGCGGTGCGGCGGGCCAGGCGCTCGTGGGCGGGGTGCAGCTTGTGGACGACCGCGCAGCCGGCGGCCAGCGCAGAGGCGGAATCGCCGCCGATGACGGAGAACGCGAACGGGAAGTTCGAGGCGCCGAAGACGCCCACGACGCCCAGCGGCACGTTCATGCGGCGCAGGTCGGGGCGGGGGCCCATGCCCCAGTCCGCGTCCGCGTGGTCGATCGTGGCGCCCAGGAACTCGCCGCGGCGGGCCTCCTGGGCCAGCAGGCGCAGCTGGAACGCGGTGCGGGTGAGTTCGCCGTTCAGGCGCGCGTCGGGGAGGTTCGACTCCTCCATCGCGAGCGGAACGAGGTCCTCGCGGTGTGCTTCGAGGGCGTCGGCGATCGCGTCCATCCAGGCGGCGCGCTCGTCGCGGGTGCGGGTGCGCGCCTCGAGGAACGCCTGGTGCGCGGCGCGGACGACCTCATCCGTGCCGGCGACCCCCTGCGGGGCGGCGGGTGCGGTGCGAGTGGTCTCAGTCATGATTGCGCTCCTTTCAGGGGACATCACGTACAGGGGACAGTCTGATGGTCTGCGATCAGAGTTCCCTCAGCCGGGAGGGCGTCGGGACTGTGCACGGCGGTCAGAACCCCATGAGGCTGGGCAGCCAGAGGCTGAGCGCCGGGACGAGGGCGATGACGACGAGGGTGCCCAGCATCGGGATGAAGAACGGCAGCGCACCCCGGATCACCGTCGTGACGGGATATCTCGTCACGGATGACAGGACGAAGAGGACCAGCCCCACCGGCGGGGTCAGCAGGCCGATCATGAGGTTGAAGATGAGCATCGTGCCGAAGTGGATGGGGCTGAGGCCGAACGCCTCCGCGACCGGCACCAGCACGGGAGCCAGGATCAGGATCGCACTCGTGGGCTCCAGCACGGCGCCCACGATCAGCAGCAGGATGTTCGCCAGGAGGAGGAACACGAGCGGTCGATCGGTCACCTGGAGAATCAGCTGCGCGGCGAGCTGGGGTGCCTGCTCGCGGGCCAACACCCAGCCGAACAGCGCGGCCGCAGCCACGATGAAGAGGACGCCGCCCACGGTCTCGACGCTCGTCACCAGCGCGTACCGCAGCTTCTCCCACCCCAGGTTCCCGTAGCAGATCGCGAGGATCGCGACGTAGGCCACGCCCACCGCGGAGGCCTCCGTGGGGGTGAAGATGCCGGAGAGGATCCCGCCCAGGATCACGACGGCGGCGCCGATGGGCGGGAGGGCGCGCAGGCTCAGCCGGCCGCGCTCCCTCCAGCTCACGCGCTCCATCCGCAGGTCCTCGCGCTTGCGAGTGAGGACCCAGACCGTGACGCTCAGAGCGACGACGAGCACCAGGGCGGGGACGATCCCGGCCATGAAGAGAGCGCTGACGGAGACACCGGCGGTGACGGCGTAGATGATCGCCGGGATCGACGGCGGCATCATGGGGGCGATGAGCGACGAGGCACCCGTGATGCCCAGCGAGAAGCCGGGCGAGTATCCGCGGCGCACCATCGCGGGCACCTGGATGCGGCCCATCGCCGCGGCGTCGGAGATGGCCGCGCCGGAGATCCAGCTGAAGCCGAAGCTCGTGAGGATGTTGACGTATCCCAGGGACCCGCGGACGTGACCCATGAGTGCGACCGCGGCGTCGTAGAGACGGTCGGTGGCGCCGGACACGTTGGCCAGGTTGCCCAGGAGGATGAACATCGGCACCGCGAGGATCGCGAAGTCGAAGACGCCCGAGCTGGACTGCTGGACGGCCAGCGCCAGGGAGGCGGTGGGGTCGGTGAGGATGTAGATGAGGGACGGAACCATGAGGGCCACTCCCACCGGCACGCGCAGCGCGAGCAGGACGAGGAGGGCGGCGATCATGAGCAGCAGGGTCATGGTCAGATCCCTTCCAGTTCTGCGGCCTTCGCGGCGGGGTCGAGCTCGTCCTCCGGGTGCTTGATCTGCAGGTACAGCGCCAGGGACGAATGGACGGCGATGCCGATGAAGCCCACGAGGGCGGCGCCGTAGAGCAGCGTGGTGGGCAGACCGGTGGCCGGCAGTTCGAGCCCGCTCACGATGCCGACCATCATGATCCCGGCGACGCTCATGACGATCGCGGTGAGGATGACGACGATCTCTGCGAACGCGCTCACGGCCCGCGCCACGGATGCGGGCACGAGCGTGGCGAGCAGATCGACCGTGATGTGGGAACGGCGGCTGGAGACGTACATCGCCGCGAGGAACGTGAGCCACACCAGCAGCAGGCGCGCGGACTCCTCCGTCCACGAGAACGGCGAATTGAAGACGTAGCGGGTCACGACCTGCGTGATGACGAGGACGAACACGCCCACGAGGAAGACGCTGGCCACGGCGCGCTCGAGGCCGATGATCCAGCGGTACAGCACGGACTTCTCCTCCAGCCGGTCACGGCGGAAGCCCAGGTCCTCGGCCTCCGGGGCTGGTGCGCCCGCTGCGGGATCCTGCTCTGCCATCACTGCTCCTCCTCGTCCGCGAACAGCTCGGAGTCCTCGGGGTCGGTGCCGACCACGGTGGGCACGTCGTTCTCGATCTCCTCCTGGACGTCCAGGTAGAGGTCCTCCCACGGCGTGTTGGGGATGAGGTCCGACTTCACCCGTTCGCGGAACGTCTCCGTGTCCACGTCCTCGACGATGTCGATCGTGTCCTGGTCCTCCCAGGTCTCGAGGATCTCCGCCTCCTGGTCCTCGAGGCACTTGAGGTTGGCGAGGCGGGCGGAGTCGGCCGCGTCCAGCACCGCCTGCCGCTCGTCCTCCGTCAGTCCCTCCATGAAGCGGTCGCTCGTGACCAGCTGGACGCCCTGCACCATGTGCTTGGTCAGGCTGATCGTCGACTGCACCTCCTCGAACTTGTTCGAGGCGATCGTGGGGATGGGGTTCTCCTGCGCGTCGATCGCGCCCTGCTGCAGGCCCAGGTAGACCTCGGAGAGCGCCATCGGTGTGGCGGTTCCGCCGAAGGTCCGGATCATCTGGAGGTAGAGGGGCGCGTCGGGAGTGCGGATCTTGAGGCCCTTGAAGTCCTCCGGCGTGCGGACCGGCTTGTTCGCCGTCACGTTGCGGGCGCCGTAGTACCAGGAGCTGAAGACGTCCAGCCCCGTCTCCTCCTTCATGTCCTCGTACATCTGCGTGAGTGCGGGACCGCGCATGGCACGGTCGTACTCGCGTCCGTTCTCCACGAGGAAGGCGCCGTCGACGACGCCGGAGTCCGGGTACCAGACGGCGAAGAAGGCGCCGGTCGACATCCCGATGTCCAGGGCGCCGGTCGCCACCTGTTCGACGGTCTCCGCCTCGCTGCCCAGCTGGGCGGAGGGGTAGACCTTGAGGTCGATGCCGTGCGGGGCCAGCTCCTCCTTGAGGGTGGCGGTGCCGCAGGCGTTGGCGGGGTGGCTGGGCTCGTACACGTTCGCGAGGCGGACCACCTTCGCATCCGGATCCGCCGCCTCCTCCGCGAACCCGCTGATGTCGACGGGTTCCATGAGGCCGCATCCGCTGAGCATGAGGGCGCTCAGTCCCGCGGCGAGCGCGGTGACCCTTCTCCTCGTCATCGCTCCTCCACTCTGATGTCAGCACTGACGGGAGACATCGGTTGTCCATCGATCCAGGGCGGCACGGCAGGAGGCCATCCCAGCCCGGACTCGCAGTGCACGTTCACGCAAGTATGAGCAGACTAACAGACTATTTATAGTAAAAATCACGTTCCTATACGATGCAAGATCGCGCGGGTGGGAGATCACCGATCATGAGTGATCACCCCTGTGCGAGAGAGCAGAACGGTGCGACGCACCGCCCCGGTCGTGTCATGCACGGACTCGTCGGCTCAGCGCGCCGTCGACGCGGCGCTGCGTCTCAGTCCGTCGTGTGCCCTCAGCCCGTCGTCGTGATCGAGTCGTGCGTGATGCCGGCCTGTCGCCGCGCCTCCAGCCGGTCTCGCTGCGGCACCACGACGTGGCGGGGGTCCTTCGTCGACTCGATGCCCGCCCTCAGCATCCCCCGCCGCGTGAACGCCGAGGCCGCCGCCAGTCCCGCTCCCGCCACCGCTGAGCCGATCTGCAGCCCCACACGCAGGCCCGTCCGCCAGCAGCCGGAGCCACTCGCGCTGGCACCGCCCGCGCCGGA
>DYUK01000010.1 GCA_020743695.1 Brevibacterium senegalense
GGTGGGGCGGTCGGTCGCGATCTGACGATCCGGCCGCCCCGGCGGCATCGCAGTGCGGGGGACCCCGCGAGGACGTGAGGCGCAAGGACGCGCAGAGACGCGCAGTGGGCGCGAAGGCGCGCAGTGCGCGCGAGGAGTGAAGGGACAACACGATGACAGACCGATCCGGATCGCTGCGGGGAGCCGCAGGGCTCTCCCGTCGGCGGATGCTGGGAGGAGCGGTCGGCGCGGGCTCGCTGGGACTGCTCGCCGCCTGCGGGCCGGGCCCTGCAGCCCGCGTGGACATGAGCGGAGGGCCTCGCAACGGCGGCGTGCTGCGCGTGGGGCTGTCCGGGGGATCGTCCGCGGACATCGTGGATGCGCACATCCCGGTGAACTCGGGCGACTCGGCCCGCGTCATCAACCTCTACGACACCCTCCTGCTGCGCGGGGACGACTTCGAGCTGGTCTACCGCCTGGCGGAGACGTTCGAGCCCAACGACGAGGCGACGGTGTGGACCGCGACGATCCGCAAGGGCGTCGTCTTCCACGACGGGAAGCCGCTCACCGCGGATGACGTCGTCTTCACGTTCGAGCGCATCACCGATCCCGACGACCCCAAGTCCGGGGCGGCCGGCCTGGGGATGCTCGACGAGGTCGTCGCGATCGACGACCACACGGTCGAGTTCCGGCTGAGCGAGCCCAACAGCGTCCTCGACGACACGGTGGGGCAGTACTCCGCCGGCATCGTCCCGCGCGGCTATGACCCGGAGAACCCGATCGGGACCGGCCCGTTCAAGCTCCAGTCCTTCGATCCGGGGCAGTCCACCGTCCTCGTCGCCAACCACGACTACTGGGACGAGGGCCCGTACCTGGACGAGCTCCACCTGCTGAACTTCAACGACACGGACGCGGTCATCAACGCGCTCCTGTCCAGCCAGGTCGACTGCGTGGGTCAGATCCCGCTGTCGCTGGTGGACGTCATCGGCTCCGATGAGCGGATGGAGATCCTCAACTCGGAGACCGGCATGTGGCTGCCGTTCACGATGCGGGTCGACAAGGAGCCGTTCGACGACGTGCGGGTGCGGCAGGCGATGCGCCTGGCCGTCGACCGGCCCGGGATGATCGAGCAGGTCTTCTCCGGTCACGGCCAGATCGCGAACGACATGTTCGCCCCCTACGACCCCGACTACCCGTCGGACCTGCCGCAGCGCGAGCAGGACATCGCGGAGGCCAAGCGGCTCCTGACGGAAGCCGGATACCCGGACGGGCTGACCGTCGAGCTGGTGACCGCGCCCATCCAGTCGGGCGCTGTCGAGGCGGCCCAGGTCTTCGCCCAGCAGGCGAAGGCCGCGGGTATCACGATCGACATCCGACGGGTCGACACGACGACGTTCTTCGGCGAGAACTACCTCCAGTGGGACTTCGCCCAGAGCTTCTGGTACACCCGCAACTTCGTGCCGCAGGCCGTCTCGTGCGTGCTGGAGGAATCGCCCTTCAACGAGACCGGCTACGTCGACGACGAGTTCACGGACCGGCTCGACCGGATCCGCGCGGAGCTCAACCCCCGCGTGCGCGGCGAGCTCATCCGTCAGGCGCAGCACCAGCTGTACGACGAGGGCGGCTACATCATCTGGGGCTTCGGCAATCAGGTCGACGCGTACCAGAACTACGTGGGCGGCTTCGTGGAGAACTCGACGGGACTGCCCCTGTCTGGGTACACGTTCCGCCGCAACTGGATGGGAGAGGTGTCCTGATGTCGAAGCTGATCCTCCGCAGGCTCGTCCTGTCGGTCTTCATCCTGCTGGCGGTGTCCGTGCTGGTGTTCTGCGCGACGCTGCTGCTGCCGGGCGATCCCGCCCGCGCGATCCTGGGCCAGCAGGCCACCCCGGAGCGGATCGCCGCGCTGAACGCGCAGCTCAACCTCGACCAGCCGGCCGTCGTGCGCTACTTCCTGTGGCTGGGCGGCCTGTTCGTGGGCGACTTCGGCATGTCCACCGCGTTCGGCGGTCCGGTCAGTGAGCTGCTGGGGGAGCGGATCACCGCGAGCCTCGTCCTCATGGTGCTCGCCGCACTCGTGTCCATCCCGGTGGGCCTGTTCTTCGGCATCTGGTCCGCGCTGCACCGCGGCGGTCGCCGCGACCGGGCGGTCACGTGGGTGAGCCTCACCCTGGCCGCGCTGCCGGAGTTCGTCATCGGCATCGCGCTCGTGACGATCTTCGCCACGAGCGTCTTCCAGATCCTGCCCGCCGTCACGATGGCACCGCCGGGCACCCCGGTCTGGGCGATCCCGTCCCAGCTGATCCTGCCCACCATCACCCTGGCCCTGGTCGTCGCCCCGTACATCGCCCGGATGATGCGCGCGACGATGATCGACGTGCTGGATTCCGGTTACGTGGAGATGGCCCGCCTCAAGGGCGTCCCGGAGCGGCAGGTCGTCCTGCGCCACGCCGTCCCGCACGCGATCGGCCCGGTCGCCCAGGTCATCGCGATCCAGCTGGCCTGGCTGGCCGGCGGCGTCGTGGTCGTCGAGTTCCTGTTCCGCTACCCGGGCATCGGCCAGGCCCTCATCGACGCGGTGAACTTCCGCGACGTGCAGGTGGTGCAGGCCGTGTCCATGATCGTTGCCATCGTCTACGTGGTCGTGAATCTGCTGGCGGACATCGTCGGCATCCTGGCCAATCCGAAGCTGAGGAGCGCAAAATGAGCGAGCAGTCTCGTCCTGATGAGCTGGGCGGTGCGGCCGTGACCGCGCCCCTGCAGCCCAGCAGCGCCGAGTCCGCCGTGGGTGCGGACGTCAAGGAGTCCGCCTCGAAGCCCCGGTCGCTCATGCGCCGGGTGTGGGGCCAGTCCGAGGGCCGTGTGGGGATCATCCTCACGGGCGTCATCGTCCTGCTGGCGTTCCTGGGGCCCCTGCTGGCTCCGCTGCTGACCGGGTACGCACCCACGGAGTTCGCGGACCGCCCGTTCCAGTCGACCGGCCTCTTCGGCACGGACGACCTGGGCCGGTCGGTGGCCTCCCGGTTCCTGGCCGGCGGCATGCTGCTGGTCCTCTACTCCGTCGCCGCGACCGCGATCGGCATGGTCGTGGGTGCCGCCTTCGGCATCGTCGCCGCGTACGCCGGAGGTGCGACGGACGCGATCATCATGCGCGTGAATGACGTGCTGCTGGCGATCCCGCAGCTGGTCTTCGCGATGCTGGCGATCGTCGTGCTGGGCCCGCAGGGCTGGGTGCTCATCCTGGTCATCGGCCTCACCCACGCCCCGCGCATCGCGCGCGTGGCCCGGGCATCGACGCTGTCCGTCATCAACGAGGACTACATCCGGGCGGCGGAGATGTACGCGATGCCGCGCTCCCGGATCATCCTCCGCGAGATCGTCCCCAACATCACCGGCCCCCTGAGCGTGGAGGCGGGCCTGCGGCTCACCTACTCGATCGGCTCGATCGCGTCCCTGTCCTTTCTGGGACTGGGCATGCAGCCGCCCACGGCGGACTGGGGCCTCATGATCAACGAGAACCGGATCGCGCTGAGCATCCAGCCGTGGGGCGTCATCCTGCCCGTTGCGGCGATCGCCGTGCTGACGATCGGGACCAACCTGCTGGCGGACGCGATCGCACGCGCGAACGCCTCGACGAATGTGGGGAACGCATGACCACTGCACCAGCACAGGCGGAGACGGGACTGTCCACCGTCCTCAGCATCGACCGCCTGCACGTGAGCGCCGCGGGCGGCGACGAGATCCTCCACGGCATCTCCCTGGACCTGTACCGCGGCCGGATCCTGGGCCTCGTGGGCGAGTCCGGGTCCGGCAAGACCACCGCCGGCCTGGCGTGCCTGGGCCACTACCGGACGGGTCTCGTCCACACCGCCGGCGACATCGAGCTGCACCCGCGCGACGGCGGCACGATCACCCTGTCGCAGCTGAGCACGGAGGAGATCCAGCAGCTGCGCGGCCACCGCGTCGCGTACATCCCGCAGGACCCCGCGCTGTCACTCAACCCGGCCATCCGCGTGGGCGACCAGATCCGCGAGGTGCTGGACGTCCACGGGTACGGCTCCTCCTCCAAGGAGCGCGCCGCTCGCGTCGCGGAGGTGCTGGAGGACGTGGGCCTGCCGTCGACGCAGGAGTACCAGCGCCGCTGGCCCCATCAGCTGTCCGGCGGCCAGCAGCAGCGGATCGGCATCGCGATGGCCTTCGCGATGTTCCCGGACGTGCTGATCCTGGACGAGCCCACGACCGGTCTGGACGTGTCCACGCAGGCGCACGTGCTGGACACGATCCGCGACATGACCAAGAAGCACGACGTCGCGAGCCTCTACATCACCCACGACCTGGCGGTCGTGGCGGAGCTGGCCGACCGGGTGGCGGTCATGCTGCGGGGAGATGTGGTCGAGGAGGGCCCCGCCGCCGAGGTCCTGGCCCGGCCCCAGCACGAGTACACCCGCCGGCTCCTGGCCGCCGTCCCGGACCTGCCGGGGAAGAAGGACCTGACCCTGGCCTCGGGGCGGATCCCGCAGGTCAGGGAGACCGAGGATGAGAGCGCGGGCCCCGGCGGGATGGGCGGCGTCGTCGAGCCCCACGAGAGCAGCACCGGACTGCGGGCCTCGGAGTCCACGGCGGTGAGCGGCGAGCGGGACGGCTTCCTGCTGGAGGTGACCGGCCTGGGCATGCGGTACGGGACCAACACCGTCCTGGACGGGATCGACATGACCCTGCAGCCGG
>DYUK01000011.1 GCA_020743695.1 Brevibacterium senegalense
GTGGGCTCCGTGCTTGCGGCGGCCGGCATCCTGGGCCGCTTCACCGACTTCCTCACCGTGCTGGGCGTCGCCTTCCCCCCGATCGCGGGCATCATGGTCGCGGAGTACTTCATCGTCAAGCGTTGGCGGGCCGACCTCGACGAGTCCCGCGTCCGGGGAGTGCTGCCCGCAGCCGCTCCCCGGTGGGTCCCCGCCACTCTCATCATCTGGTTCGTCTCTGCGGTGCTGGGCTACTTCGTGACCTGGGGCATCCCGCCGCTGCTGTCGCTGGCCACCTCGATGGTCCTCTACATCATCGCCGGCAAGCTGGGCTGGGTCCGCGGGCTGGGCCATGCGCCCACACGGCTTCGCGCCGCCGCTGAGGCCACTGCTCCTGACGAGACCGCGGCGCCTCGCAGCGCCTAATTCCCGGCCGCTGCGCGACAGTGACTCCGCCAGGCGACTCACACCTCAGCCCTCGACGGGCTCCACACCTCAGACACAACACTTCAGAGGAGCATTCAGCATGCACATCGGCATCGACGTGGGTGGCACCAACACGGACGCCGTTCTCATGGACGGCACCCGGACCCTCACCGGCATCAAGCACTCCACCACCGCAGACGTCACGACGGGGATCATCGAGGCGATCGAGGGCCTGCGGTCCGACCACCCGTTCGACGGTGCGGACATCGAGTCCGTCATGATCGGCACGACGCACTTCATCAACGCACTCGTCCAGGCCAAGCGCCTGGCACCCACCGCCGCACTGCGCCTGGGACTGCCCGCCACCCGGGCACTTCCCCCGCTGGTCGACTGGCCTCAGAACCTCTCCGAGGCGATCCAGGCGCAGGTCTACCTGGCCCATGGCGGCTACGAGTTCGACGGCCGCCCGATCTCCCCTCTCGACCCGGACGAGCTGCGCGAGCACGCCCGCGACATGGCGGCCCACGGCATCCGGTCCGTCGCGGTGTCCTCCGTCTTCAGCCCCGTCAACCACGACCTGGAGGTCGAGGCAGCCCGGATCATCTCAGAGGAACTGGGAGACGACGTCGCGATCTCGCTGTCCCACGAGATCGGCCGGATCGGCCTGCTGGAGCGCGAGAACGCGACGATCATCAACGCCGCCCTGCGCGAGCTCGCTTCGGAGATCGTCGACGGCCTGGCCGCCGCCGTGCGCAAGCAGGGAATCGAAGCTCCGATCTACCTGAGCCAGAACGACGGCACGCTCATGGACGAAGAGTACGTCCGCCGATACCCGGTGGCCACCTTCGCCTCCGGCCCCACGAACTCCATGCGCGGCGCCGCCCTCACCTCCGGCCTGGACACCTGCGCGGTCGTGGACGTGGGAGGCACCACCGCAGACATCGGTCTGCTCATCAACGGCTTCCCACGGGAGACCGCGAACGAGGTCAAGGTCGCCGGGATCCGCACGAACTTCCGCATGCCCGACGTCCTGTCGATCGGGATCGGCGGCGGCAGCATCGTCGACGTGGAGACCGCGGAGGTGGGCCCGGAGTCCGTCGGCTACCGGCTCACGGAGGAGGCCCTGGTCTTCGGCGGCTCTACCCTCACCGCCACGGACATCGCGGTCGCCTCCGGTGCCGCGTCGATCGGCGATCCCTCGAAGGTCGCCCACCTGGACCCCGCCTTCGTGCAGCGCGTGCTGAACCGAATCGCAGAGCGGGTCGCCGAGGCCGTCGACCGGATGCGCACGTCCCCGGACCCCATCCCTGTGGTGGTCGTGGGTGGCGGCTCCATCCTGCTGCCGGACACGCTTCCCCTGTTCGGTCAGGTCACCCGGCCGGAGAACTACGCGGTCGCCAACGCGATCGGTGCCTCGATCGCGCAGGTGGGCGGAGAGATCGACAAGGTCTACGCATTCAGCGCCGGTGAGCGCGAGGCGAAGATCGCCGAGGTCCGCGCCGAGGCCGTCGACCTGGCCGTGGCTGCCGGTGCCAAGCCGTCGACTGTGTCCATCATCGACTTCGACGAGGTCCCCATCCCGTACCTGCCCGGCAACGCGACGCGGATCCGGGCGAAGGCCGTGGGCGACCTGGAAATGGGGGCCTGAGGTGAGCTGGACGATCACAGCAGACCTCGTTCCGGACCTGGCGCGCGGGGCCGCTGTCCTGGGCACCGGCGGAGGCGGTGACCCCTACGTGGGTGCACTGCTCGCGGCCCAGGCGCTGGCCGAGTACGGCCCCGTCGAGGTGGTGTCCGTCGACGAGGTGCCCGCAGACGCCGTCGTCGTCACCGCCGCGATGATGGGCGCGCCGACGGTCATGGTCGAGAAGCTTCCCGGAATCGAGGAGGTGGCGCGTCCCGTCCGGGAGCTGAGCGAGCACTACGGAGCTCCGATCACCCACATCGCGTGCGCGGAGGTGGGTGGGGTCAATTCGACGATCCCCCTCGTGGCCGCCGCAGCGCTGGGCCTGCCGCTCATCGACGGTGACGGCATGGGCCGTGCGTTCCCCGAGCTGCAGATGGTGCTGCCCACCCTGGACGGGATCGAGGCCTCACCGCTCGCCTATGCGGATGAGAAGGGCAACGTGGGGGTGCTGCGCGCAGTGGACAACCACTGGGTGGAGCGGATCGCTCGCGTCGCCGCGGTGGAGATGGGCTGCTCCATCATGATTTCCGGCTTCCAGATGTCCGGGGAGCAGGCTGCGCGGGCACTGGTCCGGGATTCCCTGAGCACGTGCCTGCAGATCGGCCGGACGATCACCGCGGCTCAGGATGCGAAGACGGACCCCGTGCTGGCGACCGCGGACCTGCTGGGCGGCCGGACGCTGTTCAGCGGCAAGGTCGTGGACGTGGAGAGGAAGACGAACGCCGGCTTCGCTCGCGGAACAGCGCGACTGGAGGCGGCCTCGGCGGCGACGGACGGCACCGGCGAACCGGAGCGGTTGGAGCTGAGCTTCCAGAACGAGCACCTGGTCGCCCGCCTGGGGGACCAGGTCATGGCCACGACACCGGACCTCATCATCGTGCTCGACCACGAGTCCGGGGAGCCGGTCACGACGGAGGCGCTGCGCTACGGCCAGCGCGTGTCCGTCCTCGCCGCGCCGGCGGACGAGCGCTGGCACTCGCCGGAGGGGATCGAGCTGGTGGGACCCCGCTACTTCGGCTACGACCTGGATCCCCACCGCTTCGACGGGACCGTCCGACTGCAGGAGGCAGGCGCATGAGCTGGGAACTGAAGGCAGAGCACCTCGCAGATCTGGCGCGCGGCGCCACGCTGCTGGGCACCGGCGGCGGGGGAGACCCGTACATCGGTCGCATGCTGGTGGAGCGCGTGCTGGGCGACGGTTCGATCACGATCCTCGATCCGGACGAGGTAGCGGATGACCTGTTCGTCATCCCCACCGCGCAGATGGGCGCGCCGACGGTCATGGTCGAGAAGATCCCTGCGGGGACCGAGCCCACGGCCGCCCTGCGCGCACTCGAGGAGCACCTGGGCCGCAGCGCGCAGGCGACCATGCCGATCGAGTGCGGCGGCATCAACTCGATGATCCCCCTCATCGTCGCGGCGGAGACCGGTCTGCCCGTCGTCGACGCGGACGGGATGGGTCGGGCGTTCCCGGAGCTGTCCATGGAGACGTTCGCGGTCTACGGCGTGCACGGCTCCCCGCTGGCGCTGGCCGGTGAGCGGGGCGAGAAGGTCATCATCGATACGGCTGACGACGACCGGCAGATGGAGTGGCTGGCACGGGCGATCACGATCCGCCTGGGCGGGGTGGGCCACATCGCTGAGTACGCGATGACCGGTGCGGATGTTCGCCGCACGGCAGTGCCGCGGACGCTGTCCATGGCCCTGGCACTGGGACGGACGATCCGCGAGGCGCGCGAGGAGCACCGGTCGCCGTTCGACGCGATCGCGCAGACACTGTCGACCACGCTGTACTCGCACATGAGGACGCTGTTCACCGGCAAGGTCATCGACGTCGAGCGACGGACGACGGATGGGTTCGCCAAGGGACGCGCGACGATGGCGGCGGCGGACGACAGCACGCTCGTCATCGACTTCCAGAACGAGAACCTCACGGCTCGTCGGGATGGAGAGCTCGTCGCGATCGTTCCGGACCTCATCTGCGTCGTCGACCACGAGTCCGCCGAGCCGATCACGACGGAAGGGCTGCGCTACGGCCAGCGCGTGAGTGTCCTGGGCATCTCGACGCCGGACCTCATGCGGACTCCCGAAGCGCTGGACGCGTTCGGCCCGCAGGCGTTCGGTCTGGACGAGGAGTTCGTGCCCGTCGAAGGTGCTGGCGCGGAGGAGTGACTCGCGGGCCTGGGATGACCCCTGGACGCGAGGTGACTCCCGGGTGAGGGTTCGCCTCAGAGCGCGGGCGGTCCGTCGCTTACGCTTGGCCTCATGTCAGTGAGGCTTCACCGCGACGACCTGCCCGCGCTCGCGTGCGCCGCCCGCCTGCAGGGATCCGGTGGCGGTGGATCGCCCCGCCTCATGGAGCTGCTGCTGCCGCGGGCCGTGGAGTGGCCGATCGACGTCGTCGACGTTGCGGAGGCCGATCCGCAGACCCCCTGCTGCGCCGTCGCATTCGCCGGTTCGACCATGGTCCTCACGGAGCGCTTCGTCGACAGGGATCCATTCGCGCGGCTCATCGACGCGGCTGAACGGTGGCTGGGCACGTCCATCCCGTCCGTCTGCGCAATGGAGGGTGGCGGGATCAACGCACTCGTCCCGTTGCTGTGCGAGGGACTCATGGTCGTGGACGCCGACCTCAGTGGGAGGGCAGTGCCCTCACTCGACCAGATGTCGATCTTCGTCGATGAGCTGCCCGGGCTCATCACCGTCTGCGAGACCGGAGGGGGAGGGCTGGCGGTGCTGGAGACAGACCGGCCGGCCGACATCGAGGCACTCGTCCGTGCCTCGATGGTGCGCTCGGGCGGTGCCGGAGCGGTGCTTCTGGCCGGATTCACGGTGGGCGACCTGGCCGACCACGCGATCACCGGTCACACAGCCCGGGGCCTCGCGCTGGGGCGGGCGTTCCTCGAGTCTGCTGAGGCGACCGCAACAGATGCGGCGGTCGCGATCGGGGCACGGCTCATCGGCCTCGGGCGGGTGGCGGCCATCGACCACGACCGCGATGACCCGCACCTGTCGGTCTTCGACATCCGGACTGCGCAGGGAGAGGTGCTGCGGGTCGTCGCGCGTTCGGAGTTCCTCGCCGTCATCCTGGACGGAGCACCCGTCGCGACGTCGCCGGACGCGATCATCGCGATCGACGTCCTGTCCCACGCGATCCTGGAGGTCGCCGACCTCACCGTCAACGCGCACGTCGCTGTGCTCGTCGTCGAGGCCGCACCCTGGTGGTGGGACCGGGCTGGCCGGGCCGAGGCCGTCCTGCCCTCGGCGTACGGTCTGACCGGTGTGGATGTGCGCGCATGAGTCGGGAGCTCGACTGCGCGGCGCTGCTGGCCCACCCGGCCAACGGCGG
>DYUK01000012.1 GCA_020743695.1 Brevibacterium senegalense
TGGCCGGCGTTCCTCATGAGCGCCGGCATCGAGGTGCCCAAGCGGGTCCACGCGCACGGCTTCCTCTTCAACAAGGGCGAGAAGATGTCGAAGTCCGTGGGCAACGTCGTCGACCCGTACGACCTGGTCGAGTCGTTCGGCCTCGACACCCTGCGCTTCTTCGTGCTGCGCGAGATCTCCTACGGCCAGGACGGCTCGTACTCCGCGGACGGCATCATCACCCGCAAGAACACGGACCTGGCCAACGAGTACGGCAACCTGGCACAGCGGTCCCTCTCGATGATCGCGAAGAACCTGGACGGGCGGATGCCGGCGCTCACGGACCTGACGGCGGACGACGAGGAGCTGCTGGCCTCCGCTCGCGCCCTGCTGCCCGCCGCACGCGAGCAGGTGCTGCAGCAGAACCTCCACCTGTACGTGGGGGACGCGTGGAAGGTGCTGGCCGCTGCGAACCGCTACATCAGCGCGCAGGAGCCGTGGAAGCTCAAGAAGACGGACGCGGAGCGCATGTCCGTGGTGCTGGCGGTCGTGCTGGAGGTCGTCCGGATCGTCACGATCCTGGTCCAGCCGGTCATGCCGGAGTCCACTGCCCGCATCCTCGACCTGCTGGGCGTGGACGCGGACTCCCGCACGTTCGCGGACCTGGACACCCCGGTGGCGGCGGGCACGCAGCTGCCGGCCCCGGCCCCGGTCTTCCCCAAGCACGTGGAGCCCGCGGAGGAGTCGGCCTGATGGCGGGCTCCCGCGCGGCCGGCCAGTACCCGCCGGTGCCGGAGGCCCTGCCGCACCCGGTCGTCGACACCCACACCCACCTGGACATCTGCACGGGCGCACGCGGTCCGCTGCGCGACGGCGAGCCGCGGCCGGAGGTGGAGCCCGGCGAGGACGAGTCGTTCCCACCGCTGTCCTTCTTCCACGAGACCGCGCAGGCGGCCGGTGTCACCCGGATCGTGCAGATCGGCTGCGACATGGCCTCCGCCCGCTGGACGGCCCAGGTCGTCGACGCCGAGGCCGCGGCCGGCCGGGACTGGATGCTGGGCGGGGCTGCGATCCACCCCAACGAAGCCCCCCGCCTGGGTGCCGCAGGACTCCTGGACGAGTCGCTCACGGAGATCGAGCAGCTGTGCCGCGGCGACCGGATGCGCGTCGTGGGGGAGACGGGGCTCGACTGGTTCCGCCTCGACGAGGCGAGTGTGAACGGGGTCGCCGTGCCGGCGGAGCGGGCCCGCCGCTTCCAGGAGGAGTCCTTCCGCGCGCACATCGAGATCGCGAAACGGCTGGACCTGGCGCTCGAGATCCACGATCGCGAGGCCCACGCGGACGTCCTGCGGGTGCTGCGCGAGGCGGGTGCGCCGGAGCGCACCGTCTTCCACTGCTTCAGCGGGGACGCGACACTGGCCCGGGAGTGCGCCGACCGCGGGTACTACATGTCCTTCGCGGGGAACGTGACCTTCAAGAACGCGCGCGATCTGCGCGAAGCCGCGGCCCTGGTGCCGCGCGAGCTGCTGCTGACGGAGACGGACGCCCCGTTCCTCACGCCGCACCCGCACCGCGGCAAGCCGGGCGGTCCCTACCTCACCGCTGTGACGGCCCGGGCGCTCGCCCAGGTCCGCGAGGAGGACCTGGCGCAGCTGTGCGCGGACGTCACGGCGAACGCGCAGGACGTCTTCAGCCGCTGGGAGCTGTGAGACGGGAGACATCCGCGCAGCGGGAGATCCGGGCGCGGCGACCCCGGGCGCGGGCCTGGGGTGCAGGTCAGCGCGGGTGTCGAGAATGGAACCTGTGATCGCGCTGTGACCGGCCGTCCGTGAGCTCGCGCACGGGAACATCACGATCGTTGCCGCCCAGATAACGAATCGGTTACACTCAATCCGTTGTACTCCTCGACTTGATTGGATCCTCCGTGCTCACTGCTCTGCGCAACCGCAAGGTGCAGATCGCCGGCCAGGCTGTCGTCATCACGGCACTGGTGGGCGGCACCGCCGCCTTCGTCGGCCTCAACAAGCAGGTCGATCTGACCGTGGACGGCGAGACGCAGCAGGTCCGCACCTTCGCGGACTCCGTCTCCGATGTCCTCGACGCCAACGAGGTTCAGGTCGCGGACGGCGACCAGGTCCAGCCCGGCGCGGACGCGGACGTGACCCGCGGGATGGACATCATCGTCAACACCGCCAAGGACGTCGACCTGACGCTGGACGGCGTCACGTCGGAGGAGACGACGACCGGCAACACGGTCGCAGAGGCACTCGCGGATCTGGGCATCGACCCGGAGGGCGCTGAGGTCTCCGCGGACCTGGACGCGTCGCTGGCCGACGGGCAGAACTCCGAGCTCACCGTCGTGACCCCCAAGACCGTCACGGTCGTGGCGGACGGCGAGCGCACGGCTGTCGACGTGACGGCCGCGTCCGCCGGCGAGGCCGTCGACGAGGCGGGCATCGAGCTGGGCGAGGACGACACGCTCTCCCTCCCGCTGGCCGCTCCGATCGCCGACGGCGGCGTCGTCGAGGTCCTCCGCACCAAGACGGAGGAGAAGACGGAGACGGAGACCATCGAGAAGAAGGTCACCACCAAGAACGACGACTCCCTGCCGCGCGGCGAGCGCAAGGTGCAGACGGAGGGCAAGGACGGCGAGCGCGAGATCGTCTACGACGTCACCACCGTCAACGGCAAGCAGGTCGCGAAGAAGAAGAAGTCGGAGGAGGTCGTCGCAGAGGCGAAGGACGAGGTCGTGCTGCTGGGCACGAAGGAGCCCGAGCCCGCACCTGCTCCCGAGGACAACGGCGGCGACGATTCCGGTGACTCCGGTGGTTCGGGCGACTCCGGCGGTTCCGGTGACTCCGGTCAGGAGGACAACGGCGATCGCAGCCCCATGACGACGGCGGAGATCAAGGAGATGCTGGGCGGACCCGGCTCCCGCTGGTACAACCTCGTCAAGTGCGAGTCGAACTTCGACCCCAAGGCCGTCAACCAGCAGAACCGCGCGCACTTCGGCCTCTTCCAGTTCAAGATCGCCACCTGGCAGTCCGTGGGCGGTTCCGGCAACCCGGCCGATGCCCACCCGCGTGAGCAGTTCAAGCGGGCGAAGATCCTGCAGCAGCAGGCCGGTTGGGGCCAGTGGGCCTGCGCATGAGGCAGGGGGAGTCCGCACCCGATGCGGTCCTGCCCACCCACGGGATCGTGACCGCGACTCCCGTGGAGGCGCCCCTGCTCACCCGCCGCGAGGCGCTGGCCCGGGAGCGTGCCGCGCAGGCCGCTTCCACGGCCATCCCCGCTCCCGAGGCCCCGGTCGGGTCCGTCGACCAGCCGGCCACGGCCTCGGCGGTGGAGACCGAGGCGACCCCGGCCTCGGCGGCGGACACTGCGCCGATCGCATCGGTGACGGACGAGGCTGCCGGCACGCAGGCCGAGGCGATCCCGCCCCGGCCGACCGCGGACCCGGGCACCGTCGCCGCGCTGTCCCCGGCGGTCACGGCGGAGAAGAAGAAGCCGCGCTCGCGCGTGCGCACAGCGCAGATCGTGGGCCAGGCCGTCGTCATCACGGCGCTGGTCGCGGGCACGGGCGCGTTCGTGGGCCTCAGCACGCCGGTCGACCTGACGGTCGACGGCGAGGGCAGCTCGACCCGGACCTTCGGCAGCACCGTCGCGGACGTGCTGGCGGCCGAGGGCATCGAGATCGAGCGCGGAGACGAGGTGAGCCCCGCGCTGGACGCGGACCTGACCCGCGGCATGGACATCAGCGTCAGCACGTCGAAGGACGTGGAGCTGAGCGTCGACGGCATCGCGTCCCAGGAGACGACGACCGCGCACACCGTGGGCCAGGCGCTCGCGGACATGGGCATCGACGCGCGAGGCGCAGAGGTCTCGATGGATCTCGAGGCGCGGCTGGCGGACGGTGCGGCCACCGCCCTGTCCGTCGTCACCCCCAAGACCGTCACCGTCCGCGCGGACGGGGAGACGATCCCGGTGGAGGCGACGGCGGCCTCGGTGTCGGAGGTCCTGGCGCACGCCGGCGTCGAGGTCGCGGACACGGACTTCGTGACCGCACCGCTGGGCGCACCGGTCGTCTCCGGCCAGAACATCGACGTCATGCGCACGGAGACCACGACCGAAGAGGTCGAGGAGACGATCGAGCACGAGGTCGAGAAGAAGGAGACCGACCGGCTGCTCGAGGGAGAGACGAAGGTCGAGACCAAGGGCGAGGACGGCAAGCGGACCGTCGTCTACGAGGTCGGCACGCTGGACGGCGATGAGATCACCCGCGTCGAGAAGTCCGAGGAGATCCTCCAGAAGCCGAAGAAGGAAGTCGTCCTGGTGGGCACCGGTGATCCGGAGGACCCGGACAGCTACGAGGTCCCGGCTGACGACGGCTCGACGATGACGACGGAGCAGATCAAGGAGATGCTGGGCGGCCCCGGCAGCCCCTGGTACAAGATCGTCAAGTGCGAGTCCGAGTTCAATCCCAAGGCCGTCAACCGTCAGAACAACAAGTACTTCGGGCTCTTCCAGTTCGGCATCCCCACCTGGCAGGGCGTGGGCGGCAGCGGCAACCCCGCGGACGCCAGCCCGCAGGAGCAGTTCGAGCGCGCCAAGGTGCTGCAGGAGCGCTACGGCTGGAGCCAGTGGGAGTGCGCCGGCATGGTGGGCGTGGGCTGAGCGGAACGAGCCGTGCGCCGAGGACGCAGAGGTGCGGAGGCGCAGCGATGCGAGGTCGCGCAGGCGTGACCACTGTGTGATCGCTGAGAGCGGACAGGAGGGGCTGGCACTCGGGTTGACCGAGTGCCAGCCCCTCACTAGAGTCGGAGTTAGCACACGCACACCGTGAGTGCTAAGAGTGCGCCAGCGGCATCGCAGCCCGGCACCCGCGACGACGGGCCGCGATCAGGACCCCTTCCAGGGTCAGCCGGTGCACGCGTTCACGCCATTTCTACTAAGGAGAGTGTCCGCATGTCGGTCTCCATCAAGCCGCTCGAGGATCGCATCGTCGTCCGTCAGGTCGAAGCAGAGCAGACCACCGCATCCGGTCTGGTCATCCCTGACACCGCCAAGGAGAAGCCGCAGGAGGGCGAGGTCGTGGCCGTGGGCCCCGGCCGCGTCGCAGACAACGGGACTCGCATCCCGCTGGACGTCCAGGTGGGCGACAAGGTCGTCTACTCGAAGTACGGCGGCACGGAGCTCAAGTACAGCGGCGAGGAGTACCTCGTCCTGTCGGCTCGCGACGTCCTGGCCGTCATCTCCTGACTCCCTCGCGCGCCCCTGTGCGCGCGGCGCAGCACAACAGCTGACTTTCAGACTTCAGAGGGAAGAAGAGACACACCATGGCAAAGACCCTTCAGTTCGACGACGATGCGCGCAAGGCGCTGGAGCGCGGCGTGAATGTCCTGGCCGACACGGTCAAGGTCACGCTGGGCCCGCGCGGCCGCAACGTCGTCCTCGACAAGGCGTGGGGCGCACCGACCATCACGAACGACGGCGTGACCATCGCCCGTGAGGTCGAGCTCGACGACCCGTACGAGAACCTGGGCGCACAGCTCGCCAAGGAAGTCGCCACGAAGACGAACGACGTCGCGGGCGACGGCACCACGACCGCCACCGTCCTGGCGCAGGCGCTGGTCCACGAGGGCCTGCGCAACGTGGCCGCGGGTGCGGCCCCCGGCCAGCTCAAGGCCGGCATCGAGGCCGCTGTCGAGGCCGTGGAGGCCCGCCTGCGCGAGAACGCCCGTGAGGTCGACGGCTCCTCGGACATCGCGCACGTCGCCGCTCTGTCCGCCCAGTCGAAGGAGATCGGCGAGATGATCGCCGAGGCCTTCGACAAGGTCGGCAAGGACGGCGTCATCACGATCGACGAGTCGCAGGCCTCCTCGGTCGAGCTCGAGTTCACCGAGGGCATGCAGTTCGACAAGGGCTTCCTGTCCCCGTACTTCGTGACCGATGCGGACCGTCAGGAAGCAGTCCTGTCGGATGCCTACATCCTCATCAACCAGGGCAAGATCTCCAACATCCAGGAACTGCTCCCGGTGCTGGAGAAGGTGCAGCAGGCCGGCAAGCCGCTGTTCATCGTGGCCGAGGACATCGAGGGCGAGGCCCTGTCGACGCTGGTCGTCAACAAGATCCGCGGCATCCTGAATGTCGCCGCGGTCAAGGCACCCGGCTTCGGCGACCGCCGCAAGGCGATCCTCGAGGACCTGGCCGTCCTCACCGGCGGCGAGGTCATCACCGCGGACATGGGCATGAAGCTGGACCAGGTCAACCTGGAGCAGCTGGGCTCCGCCCGCACCATCACCGTCACGAAGGACGCCACGACGGTCGTCGAGGGCGCCGGTGCTGAGGACGCGGTCGCAGGCCGTGTCGCGCAGATCCGCGCCGAGGTCGAGAACACGGATTCCGACTGGGACCGCGAGAAGCTCCAGGAGCGCCTCGCGAAGCTGGCCGGCGGCGTGGCCGTCATCAAGGTGGGTGCGGCGACGGAGGTCGAGCTCAAGGAGCGCAAGCACCGCGTCGAGGACGCCGTGTCCGCGACCCGTGCGGCCATCGAGGAGGGTATCGTCCCCGGCGGCGGCTCCGCGCTCATCCACGCGGCGAAGGCCATCGAGGGCACGGACCTGGACCTGACCGGCGACGCGGCGACGGGCGTGAACATCGTCCGCCGCGGCATCGTCCAGCCGCTGCGCTGGATCGCGGAGAACGCCGGCCAGGACGGCTTCGTCGTGGCCTCCAAGGTCGCAGAGCTGTCGCCCGGCCAGGGCTACAACGCGGCGACCGGCGAGTACGGCGACCTCATCGGCGCCGGCATCATCGACCCGGTCAAGGTGACGCGCTCCGCCCTGCGGAACGCCGCGTCGATCGCGGCGCTGGTCCTCACGACGGAGACCCTCGTCGTGGAGAAGAAGGAGGAGGACGAGGACGCCTGATCCTCTGAACCCTCCCCAGCGCTCACCCCGGTGAGAGCGAAGCTGCGGATGCGGGCCCGGGACCTCTGTTCCGGGCCCGCATCCCATTCACGGGAATATCCGCGGCGCTCATGCGTTGAGTTGAGCGTACGTCACTCAATCTTCTAGGAGCAGACATGGCAACCTTCTTCGGCTCGGCCGGTGCGGGCGGCGACTCCTTCGAGGACTTCCTCGCCCGTCTCCTGCAGAACCAGGGTCCTGCCCGCAGGCCCATCGACATCACGCGCCTGCTCACGCGCCGCACGCACGAACTGCTGGGCGCGGCCGGGACCTTCGCAGCCGAACACGGCCATGCGGAGGTCGACATCCTCCACCTGCTGCGCGTCATGATGGACCACCAGCAGATCCGCGCCCAGGTCGCGGCGACCGGGGCGGACCCGGACGCGATCGCGAAGGACGCGGAATCGCGTCTGCCGGAGCGCGCGGAGTCCCGCGTGCCGGGCCAGGTGGCGCTCACCCAGTCGACCCAGAAGTCGATGCTGGACGCCTACCAGGTGGCGCGCGGCTTCGGGTCGACCTACATCGACCCGGAGCACGTCTTCATCGCGTTCGTCCTCAACCAGGATTCGTACGCGGGACAGCTCCTGGCGCGCGCGGGCGTCACCCCGCAGTCGCTCCAGCAGGCGGCTGCCGAGGCCGCGGAGTCCGGTGAGACGCTGGGTGAGTCCCAGGCGGAGGCCGGCGAGGAGTCAGCGACCCCCATGCTCGACCTGTACGGCCACGACCTCACGGCCGAGGCCGCCGAGGGCCGACTGGACCCGGTCATCGGCCGGGATCAGGAGATCGCGGAGACGATCGAGATCCTGGCTCGCCGCACCAAGAACAATCCCGTGCTCATCGGTGAAGCCGGTGTGGGCAAGACCGCGGTCGCGGAGGGCCTGGCGCAGGCCATCGCGGACGACGACGTGCCCGCGCAGCTGCACGGCCGCCGCGTCATCTCCCTGGACCTGCCGGCCATGGTCGCGGGCACGAAGTACCGGGGCGACTTCGAGGAGCGCTTCACGACCCTGCTGACGGAGATCAGCGACGGCGAGGGCGAGTTCATCGTCTTCATCGACGAGGTGCACATGGTGCTGGGCGCCGGCGGCGGAGGGGATTCCGGCGGCATGGACGCCGGCAACATCCTCAAGCCCCGGCTGGCCCGCGGCGAGCTGCGCCTCATCGGCGCGACGACGCTCGACGAATTCCGCCGGGTGGAGAAGGACCCCGCGTTCGCGCGCCGGTTCCAGCCGGTCACGGTCGACGAACCCTCCCGCGACGACGCGATCACGATCCTCACGGGACTCAAGGGGCGCTACGAGGAGCACCACCACGTCGAGTACACGGAGGACGCGGTCCGGGCGGCGGTCGACATGTCCAGCCGCTACATCACGGACCGGTTCCTGCCGGACAAGGCGATCGACCTGCTCGACCAGGCCGGTGCGCGCGTGAGTCTCACGCGCGGTCCGCGGATCGACGTGGCCGCCCTGCGGGAGCAGGAGACCGCGCTCGAAGAGGAGAAGAAGAACGCGATCACCCAGGAGGACTACGAGGAGGCCGCACGCGTGCGCGACCGGATCGTGTCCCTCCAGGAGGAGATCGCGGCGGCGGAGCAGAAGGTGACGGCGGCCTCGGCGGGGGGTGTCCTCACCGTCGGTGAGGACCAGATCGCAGACGTCGTCTCCCGGGCGACCGGTGTGCCCGTCGCCCGCCTCACGCAGGACGACCGGCAGCGGCTGGCAGGCCTGGAGGAGGAGCTGCACCGGCAGGTCATTGGGCAAGACGACGCGGTGCGGGCCGTCGCGCAGGCGGTCCGGCGCAGCCGCGCGGGCATGAGCGACGCCGGGCGGCCGGTGGGTTCGTTCCTGTTCCTGGGGCCCACGGGTGTGGGCAAGACGGAGCTGGCTCGGGCGCTGGCGACCTCGCTGTTCGGCGACGAGGACGCGATGATCCGATTCGACATGAGCGAGTTCGGGGAGCGACACACCGCCAGCCGGCTGGTGGGCGCGCCTCCCGGATACGTGGGTTACGACGAGGCCGGGCAGCTGACGGAGAGGGTGCGCAGGCGGCCGTACTCCGTCGTCCTGCTGGACGAGGTGGAGAAGGCCCACCCGGACATCTTCAACCTGCTGCTGCAGGTGCTGGACGACGGGCGGCTCACGGACGGGCAGGGGCGCACGGTCGACTTCCGGAACACCGTCATCATCATGACGTCGAACTTGGGGTCCGAGTTCCTCACCAGCTCGATCGGGACGATCGGCTTCAGTGCGGAGGAGGGGACGGCCTCGGCGACGTCGCCGGAGGTGCGCAGCCGCGTCATGAGCCGGCTCAAGGAGACGATGCGGCCGGAGTTCCTCAACCGGATCGACGACATCGTGCTCTTCGGGAAGCTGGAGAAGGAGCAGCTGCGTGAGATCGTGCAGCTGCAGCTGCGGGACTCCGCGGAGCGGCTGGCGCTGCAGGACATCGGCCTGTCCGTCACCGCGGAGGCGATCGAGCTCATCGCGGACCTGGGCTACGAGCCCGAATACGGTGCGCGCCCGCTGCGCCGGGTCATCCAGCGGCAGCTGGACGACAAGATCGCGGATCTGCTGGTGGCCGGGGGCGTGCAGGCGGGCGACCGCATCCGCGCCACCGCTGTAGGCGGCAGGCTCCAGGTCGCGAAAGCAGTGCCGGAGCTGGCGGCGGCTGCCGTGCGGCCCCGCGGCCTGGGCGACGCCGGCGACGACGGGCTCATCGTGATCTGAGGGGTGGGTGGCCGGGCTAAGCCCCTGTTGGATTTGAGGTTGCGTTCTGCAGACCTGCGAGGTCTGCAGAACGCAACCTCAAATCCTTGCGAGCGACTCAGGAGCGGGCCCTGTGCGGGACGAGCACGGCTGAGATCGGGATCTGACGATTGAGTAGCGGATCCACACCACTCCGACCGGTGTGGATCCGCCGCTCAATCTGAAAAGCCGCCACTCGATCGGACGATGGGTCGCCGGCTCCGCAGTGCCGGATGGCTGGCCCACCCGATCCACTTCGAGGTGGCACGCAGTGACGCACGGAGGGCGCGCCCGATCCACTTCGAGGTGGCTTCGCGATGACGAACGGATGGGCCACCACCCCACTAGGATCGGGGACCATGGCACTGGTCTCCCCGCTCCCTCCCCGCGAGGGCATCTCCGCCACCCGCCTGCGCGCGCCCGGCGGCCCCGGTCAGCACGCGCGGATGCACCAGCCGGTCCCGCCGAACGTGGGCGCGTGGCTGCGCGGTGACTTCCCGGAGGCCACCGAGGACGAAATCCTCGCCCTCACCACGGAGCAGGACCTCACCGACGAACACGGCAGCCTCGTCACCCTCGACGACCCGGTCATCCCCGGCGGCTTCTACTGGTTCCACCGCGTCGTCCCGCACGAGGACCGCGTGCCCGTCGAGATGGGCGTCGTCCACGAGGACGAGGACCTGCTCGTCATCGACAAGCCCCACTTCCTGGCGAGCACCCCTAACGGCCGCTTCGTCCGCGAGTGCGTCGTCACCCGCCTGCGCGTCGAGCGCGACGACCCCCACCTCGTCGCGATCCACCGCCTGGATCGCGTGACCGCAGGCCTCCTGCTGGTCTCCAAGCGCCCGCAGACGCGCGGCGCCTATCAGTCCCTGTTCCAGGCCCGCCGGATCCACAAGACGTACCGCGCCCTGGCCGCCCTCACCCCCGCCGCCGAGGTCCCGGCCGGCTGGGCCGCCTGCCGCACCACCCTGCTCCACAAGGAGTCCGGTGAACGGCAGGTGCGGGAGGTCGCCGGGCCGCCCAACTCGCGCACGGAGGCGAGGTGGGTGCGGGATCTGGGTGACGACGACCTCGGCGACGTG
>DYUK01000013.1 GCA_020743695.1 Brevibacterium senegalense
GTGAGGGCGTCGAGCGGGTGGGACATGTTGCCTCCGGGACGGGGTGGTGTCGAGCGGTCGGGGACGGGACGCGTGGCCCCGGTCACCGATCGTAGCGATCCCCCGTGACATCCCGCACATCCACGGGCGACACGACGCCTGCCGGGTGCGCCGCCGCCATCCCGTGTTCACGGAGCGCGGCTATCATCACCCCGTCCACCTCACCAGCAGGAGATGCCGATCCGTGACTGACGAACCCTCACGTCGCCCGCCCGCGCAGACCGCCGGGTCGCTCACGGCCCCGGACGGCGCCGTGCACCCACCGCAGTTCGCCTCCCGCGACCTCGCCGCTCCCCCGCGCACCCTCATCGACCTCCTCATCGCCACCGCGACCGCGCATCCGGAGGCGCCCGCGATCGACGACGGCACCGTCGTGCTGCGCTATCGCGAGGTCCTCGACGTCATCCGCGACCGTGCGCTCGCCCTGGCGCGCGCGGGCGTGGGTCCCGGCGACCGGGTGGGCGTGCGCGTCTCCTCCGGCTCCACGGACCTCTACACCGCGATCCTGGGCGTCCTCATGGTGGGTGCGGCGTACGTCCCCGTCGACGTCGACGACCCGGACGAGCGCGCCCGCACCGTCTTCGAGGAAGCCGACGTCCAGGCGGTCGTGACGGACGGCTTCGCGCTGGAGGTCCGCCACTCCCGCACCGCGGACCAGCAGCCGGAGCTGCGGGCGCCGGGCCTCGAGGACGATGCGTGGATCATCTTCACCTCCGGCTCGACCGGCAAGCCCAAGGGCGTCGCGGTCTCCCACCGCTCCGCGGCCGCGTTCGTCGACGCGGAGGCCCGCATCTTCTGCCAGGGCGAGCGCCTGGGCCCGGGCGACCGCGTCCTGGCCGGCCTGTCCGTCGCCTTCGACGCGAGCTGCGAGGAGATGTGGCTGGCGTGGCGGTCCGGCGCGTGCCTCGTCCCCGCCCCCCGCTCGCTCGTGAAGTCCGGCATGGATCTGGGCCCGTGGCTGGCCGGACGCGGGATCACCGTCGTCTCGACCGTCCCCACGCTCGCGTCCCTGTGGCCGGCGGAGACCCTGGAGAACGTCCGCCTCCTCATCTTCGGCGGCGAGGCGTGCCCGCCGGAGCTGGCCGCCCGCCTCCTGGACGACGACCGGGAGGTGTGGAACACGTACGGCCCCACCGAGGCCACCGTCGTCACGTGCGCAGCACCCCTGGACGGCACGGACCCCGTACGGATCGGCCTGCCGCTGGACGGCTGGGACATGGCCGTCGTCGACCCCGCCACCGGCATCCCCGTCGAGGACGGGGGCACCGGCGAGCTCATCATCGGCGGTGTGGGGCTGGCCCGCTACCTCGACCCGGAGAAGGACGCGGAGAAGTACGCACCCATGCCCACCCTGGGCTGGGAGCGCGCCTACCGCTCCGGCGACCTCGTCGTCATGGACCGCGAGGGCCTCGTCTTCGTGGGCCGCGCGGACGAGCAGGTGAAGCTGGGCGGGCGCCGCATCGAACTGGGCGAGGTCGACGCCGCCCTCCAGTCCCTGCCCGGTGTCGCCGGCGGTGCCGCCGCCGTCAAGGAGACCGCCGGCGGGATGCAGCTGCTCATCGGCTACCTCGCTCCCGAGGTCGCGGGCACCGACCAGCGCGGGTCCTGGACGGAGACGCTGCGGGAGTCCCTGCCCCCGGCCCTGGTCCCCCGCCTCGTCCTCGTCGACGATCTGCCGACCAAGACCTCGGGCAAGGTCGACCGGAACGCCCTGCCGTGGCCGTTGCCGGGCGAGGAGACGGAGTCCGGCAGTGCGGACGACCTGCCCGCCCACGCGCACTGGTTCGCGGAGCAGTGGCAGGCGGTGCTGGGGTCCTACCCGACGATGGACGCGGACTTCTTCGACTCCGGCGGCGGTTCGCTGGCGGCCGCGCAGCTCATCTCCCGCCTGCGCGCGCAGCACCCGTCCGTGACGGTGGGCGACGTGTACGCGGCCCCCCGCTTCGGCGCGCTCGTCGCGCTGGCCTCGGACACGGACGAGGCGGCTCCCGCGCGTCCGCGTCGGACGATCACCCGCACCCGCTACTCGATGCAGACGCTGCAGACCCTGCTGGGCATCCCGGTCCACGTGCTGGCCGCGATGCGGTGGGTCGTCCTGGCCCTCGTCCTCGTCAACGTCGCCGGTGCCGCCGGCGCGGACGTGCCGACGGTCAGCTGGTGGCTGATCCTCGTCCTCGTCGCCGTCTTCGTGACCCCGTGGGGCCGCATGCTCATCTCCGCCGGCGTCGCCCGGCTCCTGCTGTCCGGGGTGCGGCCGGGCACGTACCCGCGGTCCGGCTCCGTCCACCTGCGCCTGTGGCTGGCGGAGCACGTGGCGGACCTGGCCTCGGCGGTGTCCGTCGCCTCCGCCCCGTGGGTGACGTGGTACGCCCGTCTGCTGGGCAACAAGGTGGGCCGCGACGTCGACCTGCACTCGATCCCGCCGGTCACCGGCATGCTGACCCTCGACACGGGGTCCGCGATCGAGCCCGAGGTCGACCTCAAGGGCTGGTGGGTCGACGGCGACCTCGTCCACATCGGCCGCATGCGGGTGGGCAAGTACGCGGTCGTGGGCGCCCGCTCGACGCTGCTGCCGGGCGCGCACGTGGGTGCCCGGGCCGTCGTCGAGCCCGGCTCCGCCGTCAACGGGCGCGTGCGCAAGGGACAGGTGTACTCCGGGTCCCCGGCCACCCGCGTCCGCCGCGCCGGGAACGTCGTCCCCGATCCCCCGGCCCGCCGCAGGCGGACGCCGTTCCTGCTCTACGCGATCGGCTCGCTGTTGCACGCGGCGATCCCCCTGGTCGCCTCGGTCCCCGGTCTCGCCCTGCTGGTGGCGGTGTCCGGCCCGCAGGCGATCGTCAGCCCGCTCACGCTGCTGACCTGGTCCCCCGTCCTGGGCCTCACGTGGTTCGCGACCGTCGCCGCGCTCATCGTCGTCTCCGTGCGCACCCTGGCGATCGGCCTGCGCGAGGGCACCGTCCCCGTCCGGTCGTTCGCGGGCTACCGCGTGTGGGCGACGGAGCGGATCATGGACATGGCCCGCGACCTGCTGTTCCCCCTGTACGCCGGCATGCTCACCCCCGTGTGGCTGCGGCTGCTGGGCGCGAAGGTGGGTAAGGACGTCGAGGTGTCGACGGTCCTCCTGGTCCCGTCCATGACGACGATCGCGGACGGCGCCTTCCTGGCCGACGACACGATGGTCGCCAGCTACGAGCTGCGCAGCGGCTGGATGCGGATCGGCAGGGCGAAGGTGGGCAAGCGCGCCTTCCTGGGCAACTCCGGCATGGCGGCCGCCGGCCGGCGCGTGCCCAAGAACGCACTCGTCGCGGTGCTGTCCGCCGCACCCGGCAAGGCGAAGAAGGGCACCAGCTGGATCGGCTCGCCGCCGGTCGAGCTGCGCCGGTCGGAGGTCGAGGCCGATGCGGAGCTCACGTACCGGCCCAGCACCCGGCTGCGCCGGCTGCGCGGCTTCTGGGAGACGCTGCGGCTGCTGTCCGTCGTGGCCGGTGCGCTCGTCGTCACCGCGGTCGTCGGAACCCTCGTGGGTCTCCACACCGTCTTCGCCTCCGTCTCCACGCCGCTGCTGGGAGCGCTGGGGATGCTCGCCGTCTCCGGGGCCGTCATGATGGTCGCGGGAGCGGTCGCAGCCGGCATCGCGGTGGCGGCGAAGTGGATCTGCATCGGCCGTGTCACCGAGGGCGAGCACCCGCTGTGGTCCTCGTTCATCTGGCGCAGCGAGCTGGCGGACACGTTCGTCGAGCTCGTCGCCGCGCCGTGGTTCGCGCGCACCGCCGTTGGGACCCCCGCCCTCGTCTGGTACCTGCGCGCGCTGGGATCCCGGATCGGCCACGGCGTGTGGTGCGAGACCTACTGGCTGCCCGAGGCCGACCTGGTGCGGCTGGACGACAATTCGACCGTCAACCGCGGCTGCGTCGTCCAGACGCACCTCTTCCACGACCGCGTCATGAGCCTCGACACCGTCACGCTCGACGCCGGCGCCACCCTGGGCCCCAACAGCGTCATCCTGCCGGCGGCACACCTGGGCGACGCCGCGACCGTGGGGCCGGCGAGCCTCGTCATGCGCGGCGAGTCCGTCCCGGCCCACGCGTACTTCATGGGCAATCCGGTCGTACCCTGGATCGATGCACCCGCACTTCCCGAGGAGACCGCACGCCGATGACCGTGTTCGACCCCTACACGCCTGAGTCGGGCAGCGCCGACTTCACCGTCGAGCACTACGACCTGGACCTCGACTACCGACTGGGCCCCAACCGGCTGGCCGGCACCGCCACGCTGACCGTGCGGGTCCTCGAGGACCTGCGCGCGCTCACGCTGGACCTGGTGGGTCTGGGAGTCGACCGGGTGCGGGTCGAGGGGCAGCGCGCCCGGTACCGGCAGCGTGCCGGCCGTCTGCTCGTGACCCTGCCGGCGCAGCAGGCCGCGGGCGACCGGCTCACGGTCGAGGTCCGCTATTCCGGCACCCCCGCTCCCCGGATGGGTGCGTGGGGCGATGTGGGCTGGGAGGAGCTGAATGACGGATCGCTGGTCGCCGGCCAGCCCAATGGCTCCGCCACCTGGTACCCGGTCAACGACCATCCGGCGCACAAGGCGACCTACCGCATCTCCGTCCTCACCGATGCGGATTACACCGTCATCGCCAACGGTCGGCTGGCCTCCACGACGCGCGCGTCCCGCGGGACGCGGTGGGAGTGGGTCTCCGACGTCCCGCTGGCCCCGTACGTGGCGAGCGTCCAGATCGGTCGCTTCAAGCTGGCGGATCTGCCCGGCGACGGCGAGGTGCCCCAGTGGCTGGCCGCTCCCCGCCTGGGATGGGGGCCGGCCGCGCTGTCGTTGAAGAAGCAGCACGCGATGCTCGAGGCGTTCCAGGACTGGTTCGGCCCCTACCCCTTCGACGCGTACGGCGTCGTCGTGACGGCAGAGACCCTGGACATCCCGCTGGAGTCGCAGCCGTTCTCCATCCTGGGCGTCAACCACCTGCTGCCCACATGGGAATCGGAGCGGCTGATCGCCCATGAACTGTCCCACCAGTGGTTCGGCAACTCCGTCTCGATCCGTCGGTGGAAGGACCTGTGGCTCAACGAGGGCTTCGCCTGCTACTCCGAATGGCTGTGGTCGGAGCAGAAGGGCGCGAAGTCGGCCGCCGACTGGGCGGACGAGACGCAAGCGATGCTGACCGAACTGCCGCAGGATCTGGTCCTCGCGGACCCGGGCGGACCGGACATGTTCGACGACCGGCTCTACAAGCGCGGTGCCCTGGCCGTCGAGACGCTGCGGCGCACCGTGGGCGACACGACGTTCCGGAGCGTGTGCCGCGAGTGGTGCTGGCGGAACAAGCACGGCCACGGCGACACGGACGCCTTCCTGGACCTGGTCGACGAGATGACCGGCATCGAGGCGCGCGCAGTGCTGGGGCCCTGGCTGTTCGACGCACAGCTGCCCACTTTGCCGCAGCGCCCGCCCGTGGCCTGACGCCCATGCGGGGCGGCGACGCGGGCGGCGTACGGAGTCAGATGCTGCGCAGCAGCACGTCCGCGTCGCCGTTGCGGCCGGCGATGACGAAGCCGTTCTGCGCGAAGAACTCCCCAGCCGTGTTGAGCTGGTGGACGGCGAGGCTCACGGAGCCGCGGCCGGACAGCCGCAGGAGGTCCAGCACGGCGCGCACCAGGTGCGTGCCGTAGCCCTTGCCCTGCTCGTCCGGATCGACGGCGATCCGCAGCTCCGGGATCTGATCCCCGGCCCATCCCTCACCGCGCCAGTCCTCGCGCGGCAGACGCACCCACGCACCGCCCACGGGACGGTCCGTCTCGTCCAGGATGACGACGCCCGTGTCGCCCTCGCGCCCCCACCCGTCGAGGTAGCCTGCCAGCACCTCATCGGCGGCGATCTGCTCGTCCGACAGGGGCGGCGAGTCGATCGACCAGTTGACGGACTGCGCGAGGAACGGGCGGAGCGTCTCCTCCGCCGTCGCATCATCGGGAACGGGCACGAGTCTCATAGCGCCATTCTGTCCGATGACCCGGCCCGGGACCAGCACCCGGCCCGTGTCAGCGGATGCCCCGGGCCAGTGCGCGGTCGATCCACCGACGCCCCCGCGCGCGCAGTGCCAGGGTCACACCCCGGGCGCCCAGGAAGCCCACGGCGAAGGCCGCCCAGGCCGTGAGCGTGTGCGGCCAGAACTGCATCGAGACCAGCAGGAGCCCCGCGTAGACCGCGAGTGATACGACCTGTGCGAGCGCCAGGTAGCGCGCGTCCTCCGCCCCCATGAGCACGCCGTCCAGCACGAAGACGACACCGGCCAGCGGCAGGCTCACCGCGAAGACCAGCAGCAGAGAGGTGAGCAGGTCCGCGACCGCGGGGTCCTGCGTGAAGACGGCCGGGATCCACGGGGACCCTGCCGCGATGAGCACCGCGCACACGGCGCCGAAGCCCAGTCCCCATCGCACCAGGCGGCCGGTGATGCGCTGGACCCCGGGCACGTCCTCCGCCCCCAGGCGCAGGGCGATGAGCGCCTGCCCCGCGATCGCCAGGGCGTCCAGCGCCAGGGCCAGGGCGAAGAAGAGGGTCTGCGCCACCTGCACCGCCGCCAACTGCGTCGTCCCCAGCGCCGTCGCTTGGAGGATCAGGAGGATGAGGGCCGCACGCAGGGCCGCGCTGCGCACCAGCAGCCACCCGGACGTCGCGGCCGAGGCCCAGACACCGGCCCCGTGCGGGCGCAGGCTCGCCCCGTACCGCCGGGCCGCGCGGAACGCGATGACGACCAGGACGGCGGCCATGCCCGCCTGGGCGAGGACGGTCCCCAGTGCCGAGCCGGCGATTCCCCAGCCCAGTCCGTAGATGAAGACCGCGTTGAGGACGATGTTCGCGCCGAAGCCGCCACCGGCGACCCACAGCGGGGTGCGGGTGTCCTGCAGTCCGCGCATGAGTCCGGTCGCGGCGATGACGAGCAGCATCGCCGGCAGCCCCCACCACGAGAGGGTGAGGTAGGTCAGTGCGGCGGACTCGACCTCGGCGGTGGGGCCGAAGGCGCGGACGGCGGGACCCAGCAGCGGCAGCCC
>DYUK01000014.1 GCA_020743695.1 Brevibacterium senegalense
CGGAGGCCGGCCGCGGCCTCGGCGACGGCGAGGGTCCGCAGCAGATCGTCGTCCGTCACGGTCGCGTACCCGGCCACCCGGTCGCCCACCGCCTTCCCCACGAAGCCGGACGGGCGGCCCACGGCAAGTCCGTCGGCCAGGGTGAGGGCGCCCAGGCCCACCTCCGCGACGCCGATCCCGTCGTCCAACCCCGTCAGCCGGCCCAGGAGGAACGCGGGCATGGAGACCGGCTCGACGAAGACGCAGCGCACCGCGTCACCGAAGACGCTGGTGAGCCCGTACGTGATACCGCCGGGCGCCCCGCCGATCCCGCACGGCAGGTAGACGGTGAGCGGATGCTGCGCATCCACGACGACCGAGGCCGCCGCCAGTTGACCAGCCAGCCTCCGCCCCGCGACGGCGTAGCCGGCGAAGAGGCTCAGTGAGTTCTCGTCGTCGATGAAGTGGGCGGCCGGGTCCGCCTCCGCCGCGGCGCGGCCGGCGTGGACCGCCTGTGTGAAGTCCGTCGCGTGCTCGACGACGTCGACGCCGGACTCGCGCAGCATCGACTTCTTCCACGGCTTCGCGTCGTGCGACATGTGGACGGTGACGGAGAAGCCCAGGATCGCGCTCATGAGCCCGATCGACAGCCCCAGGTTCCCGGTCGATCCCACGACGATGCGGCGCTGGGCAATCCGGGCGCGCACCTCGTCGCGCAGGAACGCGGTGGGACCCTCGCTCAGGTCGATGCCCACGTCACGGGCGGTGCCCAGCGCGACCTCGAGGACCTCGTGGATGCCCCCGCGCGACTTGACGGAGCCGCTCACGGCCAGCGCATCGTCCCGCTTGACCCAGAGGTCCGCTGGGAACGGCTGTCCGAACTCGTCCGCCAGTGCGGAGGCGAGCGCGGACTCCTTCGTGAACGCCGACTCGATGATGCCGCCGGTGGGGCGCGTCTCCGGGAAGAGCTCCTCGAAGAGGGGCGCGAACCAGCGGAAGCGGTCCTCGGCGGCGTCGATGAGGGCGGGGGTGAGAGCAGCTGCGGGCGGGAGCGACGATTCAGCACGGCCCGGCAACCCACTAGCCGCACCGACTGCGGCCTCGGCGGCGGACGTGCGGTCCGGGGACCCCGTGTTCGCCAGGGATCCGCCGACCGCCCGCACCCAGACGGTCGGCCGCTCCACGACGATGTCGTCGAACACACGCCGGAGCGTCTCGTCTGCCAACGAAGTGCGCAGCCGCTTGCGCGTGTCCGTCACGTCATGAGGTCGCTCCACCATGCTCCTCAGGATGTCACTGTCTGCAAGATCTCGTCGTCTGCGGTGTATGCGGATGATTCTGCGGCGCGGGCGAGCGCCGGTCTTCGTCCGTCCCACCTGACACACTGGCCACCATGACGACGGACAGCAATGACGCTCCCGCACACACGGGCCCGCTCAAGCACACCAGCCCGCCCACCGACGGGTCGCACCGCACCGACCCGCCCGGCATCGCCGATGAATACGACACGGTGGTCGGCTACATCGACTTCCTGCGCCAGACGCTGGCGTGGAAGATCCGCGGGCTCGACATCACCCAGCTGCGGCGCGCCCTCCCGCCGTCCCCTATGACGCTGGGCGGCATGCTCGCCCACCTGGCGTACGTCGAGGACTTCTGGTTCAGCCGTGTCGTCGGCGGCCACTGGCCGGAGCCGTGGGCCTCGAAGGATTGGGGCGCGGATCCGCACTGGGACTGGCATCTGGTGGAGACTTCGGGAGCGGACGACCTGTGGGGACTGTGGGAGGCGAGCGTCGCGCGGTCGCGGGCGGTCCTCCGCAGCCATCTCGAGGAGCACGGCACCGAGGCCGCTCTCGCCACCCCGCATCGTCCCTGGTCCGGGGACGACACGGTGTCGTTGCGCTGGATCCTCGTGCACATGGTTGAGGAGTACGGCCGGCACGTGGGTCATGCCGATCTCCTGCGGGAGTCGATCGACGGCCAGACGGGAGAGTAAACGGGGTCCGCGCCCCTTGCTAGGGTGCTGTCATGCAGCTCACATCGCTTCGCCTCCACCGTATGTCCATGCCGCTGGTCACCCCGTTCGAGACCTCGTTCATGCGGGAGACGGAGAAGGACTGCTACCTGGTCGAGGCGTCGTTCGACACGGATGCCGGACCCGTCACCGGATGGGGCGAATCGGTCGCGATGGCTGCGCCGCTGTACTCGGAGGAGTTCCTGGACGGCGGGATCACGGTGACGCAGAAGTGGCTGGCGCCAGCGCTGTTCCAGGTGGAGGACCTCACGGCGGAGACCGTGGGCTGGCATCTGCGCCACATCATCGGGAATCCGATGGCGAAGTCCGCCGTGGAAATGGCGGTGCTGGAGGCGCAGCTCAAGAGCCGCGGCCAGTCCTTCAAGGACTATGTGGGCGGCGTGGTGGACGCGGTGCCGTCGGGCGTCTCCGTGGGCATCCACCCGACGATCGGCGAGCTCATCGAGACGGTGGGCGGCTACCTGGACGAGGGGTACGCGCGCATCAAGCTCAAGATCAAGCCGGGTGCGGACCTCGAACCCGTCGCGGCACTGCGGCGTGAGTTCGGCGACGACTTCCTCTTCCAGGTCGACGCGAACGCGGCGTACACGCTCGTGGATGCGGCGCACCTGAAGAAGCTCGACGAGTACGGACTGCTGCTCATCGAGCAGCCTCTGGGCGAGGCGGACATCCGCCAGCACAGCGAACTGGCGAAGCTCATGTCGACGCCCATGTGCCTCGACGAGTCGATCGTGTCCGCGGAGGCCGCAGCGGATGCGATCGCGCTGGGCGCCGCCGCGGTCATCAACATCAAGCCCGGCCGTGTGGGCGGGTACCTGGAGGCGAAGCGGATCCACGACCTGGCCTCGGCGCACGGGGTCGCGGTGTGGCACGGCGGGATGCTGGAGACGGGATTGGGGCGCGCGGCGAACGCAGCGCTCGCGACCCTGCCCGGGTTCACGCTGCCCGGTGACATCTCCGGGTCGAAGCGGTTCTTCCACGAGGACATCACCCAGGAGATCGTCCAGCGCGACGGGGAGGTCCGGGTCCCTCAGGGCCCGGGCTTCGGCGTCACGATCGACCCGGAGCGACTGCAGAAGTTCTCGCGGGGAACGGTCGACATCACGCGCTGAGTCGTGGCGGCCCGCGAAGCCGCTCGCCGTCGACGATCGGCACGACCGGGGTCGCTGAGGCCGGTGTCGGGACGTACGACGACCCACCCTTCTCCGACCCGCCCCGGGATTCAGTCTTCGTCGGGCTCCGGTGGAGTGTCGTTGTCACCGGGCTCACCGTCACTGTCCGTGTCCGGAGTCTCCTCCGAGCGACGGCGAGCGCGATCACGCAGCGCCTCCTCGATGAGGGCGGAGACATCGAGACCTCCCGGCGACGCCGTAACGCTGTCAGCCTCGGGCACGTCTCCCGAGTCGGTCAGCGCGTCGGGCAGGACATCAGACAGGTCGCCCGACTCGACCTCGGAGTCGTTCACCGCGTCGGACCGATCGACAGAAGAGTCGTCTCGCTGGAAGCCGGCCGGACGCCGGCCTGAGCTGCCGCGCCCAGCACCGCCACGTCCAGAGCCACCGCCCGCAGCGCTGTCATGTCCCTCGTCCATCGACTTCTCGATCTGACTGCGGATCCAGTCGCCGATCGATTCGATGTCGCCCGGTCCGCGCCCACTGGTGAGCCGACGCATGACCTCCGGCGGAATCAGATCGTGCAGACGTCGCAGCAGACGGGGGTCGATCCCCTTCACCGACACATCATCGGCAGCGTTGCCGTCACCCCACATGGTCGGTAGGCCCAGCCGACGCAGGATCGCCGCCAGATCGCCCGACGAGAGATCGTCGACACCGCCGAGGCCGTCGTCACGACGCTCGTCGAGGCCGTCACCGACGAAACGCCGCAGCACATCGCGCACCAGGTCGGCGTCCTCAATGGCAGGAAGGCTCCCGCCCTCGTCGCTATCACCCCGATCCGGAACGGCCGGAGCTGTCGCCCGTCGCGCCCCGCCCTGCACAGCCTCTTGCTGAGCCCGAGCCGCGGCTGCTTGCGCTTCCGCCGAGACAGCCTGGGCCTTCGCCGCCTCGGTCTGCGCCTGCGCCGCCTCGGCCTGAGCCTTCGCTGTCGCCGTCTGCGCCTTCGCAGATTCGACCCTCACCGTCGCCAGCTCTTCCTCCAAGAGGGCCACGCGACGCTGGATCTGGCGCAGGTCCAGGACCGCATCGTGCTCAGCCTGTCGGCGTGCGGCATCCCGCTCGTGCGCCGCCGCTTCCCGAGCGTCCACAGCCGCCTCCCGCTCGTCTGCGGCCGCGTCGCGCTCACGCCGCGTGATCTGGTCCTCCTCGACCTGCAGGGCGATCCGCCGCAACCAGCGCACGGCCACGACACAGACGATCGCGCAACCCACCACGACCAGCAGCAGGACGATCATCACCAGGATCTCGAGCGGACCGGTCGTGTTCACGGGGTGTCCTCCTCAGGAGCGCGCGGGTGTCAGTGCGGGCGACTGCACCGGTCCCACCAGTATGAGGGGTACGACATATGAGAGGTCCGGCAACCGAGTGGCCCGGCAATGGAGCCGCCACAGTATGAGAGGCCAGACGCACGAAGGTTCCGTCGCCCCCACAGTGCGAACGACGTCGCGATCACACGGGCGGACCGGCCACCATCATCGCCGTGAAGATGGCAGCGACGACGACCAGCCCCAGCACCAGGGTGAGCACCGGGCGCGTGATCGCCCACGCGATGACCCGCTGCACGAATCCGCGGGGCTCGCGGCCCTCGGGCCCCAGCCCCCATCCGCCGGCCAGCTTGCCGCGGCGCACGCTGCTGATCTCGAACGGGATCGTGGCGAACGGCGGAATGGCACTCGCCAGGCCCAGCAGGATCCAACCCGCGCCCCACTTCTGTGAGATCCCCACGAACACGGTCGCGAAGCAGAACGCGATGAACATGAATCCGTGGACGCTTCCGCCGATCGACACCATCACCTCGGTCGTCTTCGTCACGTACTTGAGGAACATGCCGATGAGCAGGAGGGCCCACGTGATGGCCTCGCCGATGGCGAACAGTGAGAAGAAGCGCTGCGGAGTCACCCCGCCATCGTTCCCGCCCACCACCGCGGCCGCATTCTTGATCTGCATCGCGAGAATCCACTGCTCAGCCCGTGGTCACCAGCCAGGGTCACCGCACCCACCCGCAGCACCTCCCACGCACGGCCGGACCCCGGCCCTCCTCACGGAAGCACCGGGGTCCGGTCGGTTCAGCCGGTCACGGCCGCGGGGCCCTCAGGCCCCGCCACCGCGTCCGGTCGGCGCCGTCACTCAGCTGCGACGACGGTTGCGCGTGGTGAGGACCAGTGCGGCACCGCCCACCAGCAGGGCACCTGCGCCCGCGGCCAGCGGCAGCAGGTCGGAGCCGGTACGCGGCAGGTCGTCACCGTCGCCGGAGTCGCCGTCGTCACCGCCGTTCCCGTCGTCACCGCCGCCGTTGCCGTCGTCATCGCCGCCGTCGGCCACGACGGAGAAGGTGCCGCTCAGGTCGACCGCAGCCGAGGCCTGGGTCCCGGCCTGCTCCGCACCCGCGTTCGCGGACTCGGACTCGAGACCCTCGACCGTCACCTCGTAGTCGCCCAGGTAGTCCGACGCGGATCCGGCGTTCGTGCCGTAGACGCGCGTGCTGGCCACGCCGTCCTCGTCCGCGGTCCCGGTGAGGACCGCGGCCTCGGTGTTCTGGCCCGAGGCCGGAGTCACCTCGAAGTCCACCTCGTCACCCGGCTGCGCGCCGGTGACGGTGAGCTCGACGCCCTTCTCCTCGTCGACGAAGTCGGAGAGCTCGATCTCCTCCGGGGTGATCGTCAGGCCCGGCTCGTCCGTGGGCTGGTCCGTCGGATCATCCGTGGGCTCGCCGGTCGGATCATCGGTCGGCTCGCCGGTGGGATCGTCCGTGGGATCACCCGTCGGGTCATCGGTGGGGTCGCCGGTCGGGTCGTCCGTGGGCTCCTCGGTGGGCTCGTCTGTGAGGTCGAACGCCACCGTGTGCGCGGCGAAGGCGATCGCCGGGGTGAAGATCCCCACCGACTCCTCCGACAGGTTCTCGATCGTGTCCGTGACCTGGTGGTAGTTCCGGTCGTGCTGGACTCCCTCCGTGCCGCCGAACATCTCGACCTCCTCGGCGGTCTTGACACCGTCCGCACCGGAGAACAGGCCCGAGGCCGGGATCCCGTTGTCGATGAACGCCTGGTAGTCGGACCGGCCGGAGAACTCCGTGCCGACGTGCGGCTGGTCGTTGCCGTCGAAGAAGTCGGTGAAGATCGCTTCGAGCTCCGCGGAGCCCTCCGGAACGTTGACGCCCGGCGGGATCGGGACGTCCGAGCCGTCGGAGTCGAGCGTGCCGACGATGTAGTTCTCCGACGCGATCATGTCGAAGTTGAGATACGACTGGATCTGGCCCAGCTCCGCCTCGGACAGGTTGTTCACGTAGTGGGTGGACCCCACGAGGCCCACCTCCTCCGCACCCCAGAAGCCGAACCGGACCTTGTGGTCGACCTCGGTCGGCTGCTCAGCCAGGGCCTCGGCGACCGCGAGCAGTGCGGCGGAACCGGATCCGTTGTCGTTGGCGCCGGGGCCCTCCGGCACGCCGTCCAGGTGCGCGCCCAGCATCTGCACGCTGTCCGGGTCGCCGGCGGTCGTCTCCGCCATGACGTTCCAGGTCTCGACGGTCACGAACTCGGTCTCGAGCGTGAGGTCGCCGGACAGCTCGACCGCCGGATCCTCCTCCGCGGCCGCGATGAGCTCGTCGCGCAGCCGCTCGCCGTCCTCCTGGAGCAGTGCGACCGACGGCGCGCTGCCCTCGAAGCGCTCGCCCAGCGTGCCGTTGAGCGGACCCGCCTCGTTGTTGTAGATGACGACACCGGCCGCGCCGGCCTCGGTCGCGTTCACGGTCTTCTCGCCGAAGGCGCACTCGCCGCGCTGCACGAGCACGACCTTGTCCGCCACGTCGACGAAGTCGTCGACCGAGCAGCCCAGCTCGCCGCCGGCACCGTCACCGTATGTGTCATCCGCCGGGAGGGTGACCGTCGCCCCCTCGACCGGCGGATCCGCCGCCTCCGTGTACGCGAGCGGCTCGACCTCGTAGGCCGTGCCGTCCACCGTGAGCTCCACGTCGCCGAAGGTCTGGTCGTCGACCTCGAACATCTGCCGGGTGACGTCGTAGGCACCCGTGGCCTCGAGGGTGTCCTCAACGTACTGCGATGACGCCTCGTAGCCGGGGGTGCCCATCGCGCGGTGGCCCTCGTCCGCGTGCGCCAGCGCGATGTCCGACAGCTGCTGCAGGTGCGCCATCGTATCCTCGCCGGTCACGCCCATGTCCGTGTGCTCCGTGGGCCCGTCCGGAGCCTCCGGTGCGGCAAGGGCCGGCGCCATCGTGGCGACCCCCAGTGCCGCGGCCGCGGCGATCCCGATGGTCCCGCGCAGCGCGTTTCGGCCCGCTCGCGTCTCTCCGGCGCCCCGCCGTCGGGGCGCTGCACTCCAGTGTGCAGATTCCATGGTCATCCTTCCGATGCCGTGTGCGACGGGGGAGTTCCCCGGTGCCACGGCGCACAGCTGTCCCACTGAACGCCCAGTGACCTGTGATCGCACTCACATGAGATCCACAGTAACGGAATGGTCACGGCAGATGGTCACGGAACGATAACGACATGTCGCGCACGTCACCATTTCGATGCGAACGTCGCATGAATGGCGCCCCCCCGAATAGCGGCACCTCCCGCCGCGAGTGATCGGCTCCACATTTAAGTTCTTGCGCAACTATTGAATTCGACCTCGGCGATTCCTAGACTCGTGCCGACGACAGAGCAGACACACGGGTACTGCGGCACGACGCCCCCGCCTCGCAGCAGGCCCCAGGAGACGACTTCCCATGAATGACACTTCGACCGGGTCGAGCCCCGCGCCTCCCCCGGAGTCCCCGGAAGACCGTGAACCCATCACCGGCCCCATCTACACGGTGTCCGACACCCTGTCCGGACCGGACCGCGCCCTGGTGCGCCGCTGGCAGAAGCACCTGGCGAACGAGCGGTTGGAGGAGCGTCTCTACCGGACCCTCGCGCAGCGCCGCGAGGGCGAGGAGGCGGAGATCCTCACCGCCCTCGCAGACGCCGAGTCCCGTCACCAGGAGCACTGGATCATGCTCCTGGGCGACTACGCGGAGACGCGCCGCCGCCCCTCGTTCGGCACCCTCGTCCTCGCATTCCTGGGCCGGATCTTCGGCTCCGTCTTCGTGCTGGCGCTCGCCCAGCAGTCCGAGTCCCAGTCCCCCTACGCGACCGACCGCTGGGCCACCTCCCGCATGGCCGCGGACGAGACGATCCACGCCGAGGTCGTCCGCGCCCTGGCCCAGCAGTCCCGCGCACGTCTGTCCGGCAGCTTCCGGGCCGCGGTGTTCGGCGCGAACGACGGCCTCGTCTCGAACCTCGCCCTGGTCCTGGGCGTCGCCGCCGCCGGCATGACACCCAGCGCCGTCCTCCTCACCGGTGTCTCCGGCCTGCTGGCCGGCGCCCTGTCCATGGGAGCCGGCGAGTACGTGTCGGTGCGGTCGCAGCGGGAGCTGCTCGAGGCCTCGGCGCCGGATCCCGAGTCCACCCGAGCGCTCCCGCACCTCGACCTCGACGCCAACGAGCTGGCCCTCGTCTACCGGGCCCGCGGCATGGAGGCGGACGAAGCCGACGCAGCCGCGCACCGGCAGATCCGCTCCGCGCAGTCGCGCGTCCACCCGCGCCCGGTGGCCGGTCACCGCCGCGAGCTGCCCTCGCCGCTGGGCGGTGCGGAAGAGCACGAGGAGCTGGGCACCGGCATGGGCGCGGCCGTCTCGAGCTTCTGCTTCTTCGCCTCCGGCGCGATCATCCCGATCCTGCCGTTCGCGTTCGGGATGAGCGGGACGCCGGCCGTGATCCTCGCGGCCGCACTCGTGGGCGCCGCACTCCTCATCACCGGCGCGATCGTCGGCGTGCTGTCCGGCCGCGCTCCCCTGCCGCGCGCACTGCGCCAGCTGGCGATCGGCTTCGGCGCGGCCGGCGCGACCTACCTGCTGGGCCTGCTGTTCGGCGGCACGGTGGCGTGACGGGAGGGGCGCACCGGGCGGCGCGCGACGGTCCGGGCATGACGTGGGGGATCAGGTCCCGTCCGGCACGACCTCGGCGGGGCCGCGGCCCACGGTGAACCCCGGGTCCTCGCGCCTGCGGTTGGCGGCGAACACGAAGCAGCACTCGACGACCACCAGACCCAGCCCGATGGGCGCCAGGAGCTGGGACGGCCACTTGGGCAGCATCGTGAGACCGGCGAGGAACGACGTCTGATGCATGACATGCCAGACCGCGAAGACGGCAGCCGCGACGAACACGACCCCGATCACCAGGATCTCCACGACCACGATCGCCTGCACCGTCCGCCTCCGTGTCGCGGGCGACATCCGTGGCAGCAGCAGATCCATGTTCGGCATGATCCCGGACCCGCACACCCACGCGAGCGACGGGAACACGATGAGCGGCAGCAGGTAGTTCTCCACGATCTCGAACCCGCCCGGGATCGACGCGCCGCCCATGTTGCGCAGCACGACGTCCAGCACGATGAACAGCATGAGGACGAACACCGCGACACCGCTGATGATCGCGCCCGCGGTAGTGATCCGCTTGAACTGCGTGTACGAATTCATCTCTTCCATGATCAGTCCTCCTCAGCCGGCCAGCGACGGGATCCACGTGACCATGCCGGGGAACATGATCATGCCGATGGTGACGACGACCGCGGCCGCGGCCGCGATCCACAGGGCGTACTTGAACACGGGCCCCGAGGGGACCCCCGTGGCTCCGGACACCGCGAACACGGACAGCCCCACCGGCGGCGAGATCGTGCCCACGGTGCACAGCAGTGAGATGAAGACGCCGAACCACAGCAGGTCGATGTCCGTCTCCGCGATGACCGGCAGCAGGATCGGCACGGTCATGAGGATGACTGCCGCCCCCTCCAGGAACATGAAGAGCACGAAGAACACGACCGCGAGGACCGCCAACAGGAGCATGGGGCGCTCGACGAGGGGGCCCATCGCGTCGATGAGGCGACGCGGGATGAGCGACAGCGACACGAACTTGCTGAACACCTGCGCCGCGATGATGATGAGCAGCACCATCGAGGAGATCTTCACCGTCTCCGTCAGTGCCGTCTTGAGGAACCCCAGGTTCACCTTCCCCAGCGCCAGCGCGGACAGGAAGCCGGCCAGCGAGCCGACCGCGCCCGCCTCGGTGGGGGTCACCATCCCGGAGTAGATCCCGCCGAAGACGACGAGGACGATCACGCCGCCGGTCGCCAGCGCGACCACCGTGCGTCCGACTCCGATGGGCTCGGGCACGTACTCGGCGCGCGCGGTGCCGCTCTTCTTCTCGTCGATCGCATACAGGACGATCACGGCGATCATGTACACGACCATGACGGCGATGCCGGGCAGGATCGCGCCCATGAAGAGATCGCCGATCGCCGTCTCCGTCGCCACCCCGTAGATGATGAGGATGATACTGGGCGGGATGATCCCGGCCAGCGACCCCGCCGCCGCGGCGGTCGCGCCGGCCAGCGCACGCGACATCCCGTATCGGGTCAGCTCCGGCATCGCGACGCGACCCAACGCCGCCGAGGTCGCGGAGCCCGAGCCGGACACGGCGCCCAGGAGCCCGCCGGCTGTCACGGTGAGCGCGCTGAGGGGCTCTGCACGGCCTCGGGAGATGCGACTCACCAGGGTGAACACGTCCTTCACGATCCCGGCCTGCAGCACGAACTGCGCCATGAGGACGAACAGGGGAATCGTGGTGAGCGAATAGGCGGCGACCCTGTTGAACGGCTGCGGGCCGGTGATCCCCAGCACCGCGCCCGGCCCCTCGAGCAGCAGGATGCCCAGCACTCCCACCGCGAACAGTGCGGTGTGGATGTGGACGCCCAGCGCCAGCGCGGCGAGGAAGAGGACCAGGGTGATCCCGATGACGAGTTCAGCTCCCACGTCATTCACCGCCCTCGTCGTTCGCGGCGCCGTCCGAGGATGAGCCGTCGGGCAGTGCGCCGTCCGGCACCTGACCGCCGGCGTCCTGGATCGCCTTCGCCCACTGCTGGGCGGCGGCCCGGCCCGGAGTGCCCTCCTTCTCGACCATGTCGATCCAGGCGTGCCAGGTGCCGCTCGCAGAGTCCTCGATCGGGGCGCGGACCTCGTCCGGGATGTCCTCGACGTCCACGAACTGCCCGCCCGCCTCCTCGCTGTTGTACGTGCGGATCTCGTCCATGCGGTCGATCCAGGCGTTCGCGCCGTCCTCGTAGGTGTCGTCGATCGCCTGCTGCATGATGTCCCGGTCCTCCTCGCTCAGCGAGTCCCAGGTCTCCTCGGTCATGACCATGCTGAGGTTGAAGTGCCCGAAGTTCACCCCCGTGAGCGTGGTCTTGTAGAGATCCTGCAGGCCGTAGTTCGCCCAGTCGGCGATCGCCGCGAAGCCGCCGTCGATCGTGCCGCGGCTCAGGGCGTCGTAGGCCTCCGCGTTGGGGATCGAGACGGTGCTGGCACCGAACTGCTCCGCGGTGATGTTCTGCACGCGCGACGCTGTGCGCAGCTGCAGGGAGTGGAGCGCCTCGGTGGATTCGAATGCCGCACCGGTCGTCGACACCGAGTACTCGGGCGTCGTGTGGAGCGGCAGCGCCTTGAGGCCCTTCGATCCGAACTGCCATTCGTGGTAGGTCTGCCCGTCGAAGGCCGGCTCGTCGCTCTCGACCAGGGTCTTCCAGGCGGTCGACCCGATGAGGGTGTCCGAATCCTTCAGGGGGAGCATCGTGACCTCGACGATCGGATACTGATCCGGCTGATAGGTGGGCAGCATGAGCGCGATGTCGATGACGTCGGAGGTCAGCGCGTGCTCCTCGTTCCGCAGTTCGACCAGCTCGCCGCCGGTGAAGGTCTCGAACGAGATGCGCCCGTCCGTCCTCTCCTCGACCTCCTCCATCCACGGGACGGACCCGGCGGTCCAGGCGAGGTTGAGGCTGCTGAGTCCGGAGGAGACCCGCAGGACCCGGGTGTCTGATTCCGCCTCCGCCGCACCGCATCCGCCCACAAGAGCGCTCAGCGCGACTCCTGCGACTGCCGTTCGCCACGGCAGGCTCCTTCTTCTCATCGCGATCTCCTCGTCGAGTCCACGGGCCAGTCCGGGCGGCCGTCCGCCGGACCCTTCACGAGCCGCGCGCCTCTGCGCGAGCCGCTGTGAGTCCTGCATCGTCGTGCGCACCCGGCACACCCTGCACACGCTAGCGGCACTGCTCGACCCGACAGAGGGCACTCACCCACACCCTCAGAGCAGCAGGGGTGTCAGAGTGTCACACCACCTCACGCGCCAGACGGTGCAGGCGCGCGGCGACCTCGATCTCGAGGGCTCGAGGCTGCTCCCGCCACTGCCCGCCCAGGATCGCGTCCACCCGGTCCAGGCGCTTGACCAGCGTATTCATGTGGACGTGCAGCTCTTCGGCCGTGCGCGTGAGCACTCGCCCGCAGTCGAAGTAGCGATCCACGGTGGCGACGAGGTCCGTCCGGCGACGCGCGTCATACTCGATGAGGGGCCCCAACCGGTCGGAGATGAAATCCTGCAGCTCCCCGCTCCTGTGTGGATCGAACACGAGTGAGTACATCCCCCACCGGGTGGTCGAGGTCCCTCGGTCCTCGACTCCCAGAGCGCGCAGCACACGACCGCACCGCTGCGCGACGGTGAGGGACTCCCGGAAGCCGACCGCGGCCTCGGCGACGGGGGCGGCGACCACCAGGACAGGACTGCGGAGCGCGGCCTGCAGCGTCGCGTGCACCTCCCGCGCGACCGCATCCGCGTCGTCCGCGCTCACCAGCATGAGCGCGGACCCCTCGAAGTCCCCAGCGATGCCGCCGCGCTCACGCGCCAGCGGGTCGAGCCTGCGCCCCAGCTCTGCGGCACGGATCGACGGGCACTCGGCGACCAGCACGACGGAGAGCCGGAGCGGGTCCAGTCCCCGCGCCTCCGCCCGCGCCAGCAGTTCGTCGGGATAGGGGCGGGAGGCCAAGATGAACTCCGCCACCAGCTCGCCTCGCACCCGCTCCTCGGCCTCCACCACCGCGTCCTGCTTGAGCGTGAGCAGCGCGAGGATCTGCGCGGCGCGCTCCAGGGTCTGACGGGCGGAGGTGGCCGGCTCCGCGGACTGGGACAGCACGAGTGCGCCCAGCGACGAATCCCCCGCGAGCAGGGCGGTCACGCAGTGCCACGTCGAGGGTTCGAATCCAGGCCCGGCCTCCGGCCCCGTGACCTGCCCGGCCCCCGACGCAGCCTCCGGTTCGACGATGACCGACCTGCCGTTCGCCCGGCTGTCCAGGATCGCCCGCCGCATCCGGTCGGACTCGAGCGGCGCGGCTCCCCGCGGACCCTGTCGCACGACAGTGGGCTCGCCCTGCCGGTCGACCACTGTGACCCGGCCGCCCAGCTCCTCGACCAGGAGTGCGGCGACCTCCGCCGCACCTCCGCCGTGGAGGACGACGCGGGTGAGCGCCTCGTGCACCTGCGAGGACCGCTCCATCGTCTCGTACGCCTGCCGCACCTCCGCCAGCGCGCGACGACTCTCGTCGTACAGGCGCGCATTCACGATCGCGATCGCCGCATGATCCGCGAAGGCACTCAGCAGGGCCACCTCCTCGACCGCGAACGACCTCGAGAAGCGCTCCGCGACGAAGAGTGCGCCGAACACCCCAGCCTTGTCCCGCAGCGGAACCCCCAGCATCGCGGCGAGCCCTTCACCCGCCGCCGCCGCGTCGAAGCCCGGATCCCGCTTCAGTGTCGCGTCCCCCAGGTAGTCCGACACCCAGAAGGGCGCGCCGGTCGCGAGGATCCGGCCCGCGACGCCGATGTCGGGCGGCACATGCGCGTGCGCGAATGTGGCGGAGACCGCTCCCTCGACGCCGCGCAGGCGCAGATGCCCATCTGTCTCGTCGTAGACGGACAGGTACGTGACGTCCGCGCCCAGCAGCTCGTGCGCGTGCTGGACGATCGAGGCGAGGACGGTGTCGACCTCGTCGAGTGCCGTGATCGCACGCGCCGTCGCGTAGAGGCTCGCCAGCTCCCGTTCGCGACGGACCCTGCTGTGGCCTTCACCGCTGTGCCCTGCACCCGCACCACCGGCGGTCCTGTCGCGATCGCCGCTCTGCTCGCTCGTCACACTCGGAACCGTAACAGCGCCCCGCTCGCGCAGCCGGGACTCCGCCGTGCAGCAGGGGTGTCGAGAACCGCCACCGCAGCCTCGCACAAGTGGTCCTCGCCGCTATCGCCCACCGTGACCACCCGCTCTACCGTGGGCGGCAGAAGCACCGTCCCGAAAGGAGTGCGATGACGCACGCCGACGATCCCCGGCCCCTCTGGCTCCCCCGCCCCGACGAGGTCGACGAGTCCCCCTACGGCGCGTTCCACCGGTTCGTCGAGGAACGGCACGGGCTGGGACTGCAGGGTCCCGAGGACCACGACGCCCTCTGGCGCTGGTCGACCACGCGCATCGAGGAGTACTGGCAGGCGGTCTGGGACTTCTTCGACATCGCCTCGCACTCCCCGTGGGAGCACGTGCTCGAGGAGCGGACGATGCCGGGCGCCCGCTGGTTCACCGGCGCGACGCTCAACTACGCGGAGGCCGCGCTGTCGCACGGCGAGGACGACGCCGAGGCCCTGGTCTGCCTCCAGGAGGACGGCACCCGGGAGGTCGTCACCTGGGCGCAGCTGCGTCACCGGACCGCGAGCCTCGCCGCTGCGCTGACGGATCTGGGGGTGGGGCGCGGGGACCGCGTCGTCGGCTGCCTGCCGGCCGGCCAGCACGCGGTGATCGGGCTGCTCGCCGCAGCATCGATCGGCGCGATCTGGGCGCAGTGCGCCCCCGATCTGTCCCCACCGGCCGTGCTGGACCGCTTCGCACAGCTGAGCCCCCGCGTCCTCATCGGGGTGGATGCGACCCAGCACAAGGGCGTCCGCATCGACAGGACGGACGCGATGGACGAGGTCCGTCAGGGGCTCTCCTCGGCACTCATCGCCACGATCCTGGTCGACCCGGGCTCCGCCCGGAACATCGCAGGCCGGCCGGGCGAGCGCCCGGACCACCCGTCGGACCGGCTGCTCGCGTGGAACGACCTCGTCGCGGGTCACACGGAGCCCGTCTTCGCGCCCCTGCCCTTCGACCATCCGCTGTGGGTGCTCTTCTCCTCCGGCACGACCGGCACGCCCAAGGGGATCGTCCACAGCCACGGGGGCACCGTCGTCTCCATCCTGCCGGCGCTGTCGCTGCACCTGGACATCCGCCCCGGGGACCGGATGTTCTGGTACTCCAGCACCAACTGGGTCATGTGGAACGCCTCCGTCTCCTCACTGCTGACCGGAGCCACCGTCATCGTCTACGACGGCAGCCCGCTCCACCCGGATCCGTCCCGCCTCTGGCGCATCGCCGCGGACGAGCGCGCGACGCTCATGGGCACCAGCCCCGGGCATCTGCGCGCCTCAGAACTGGAGGGCCTGAGACCCGGTGCGCAGTTCGACCTCTCCGCACTGCGCATCCTGGGCTCCACGGGATCTCCGCTGCCCGCCGCCGTCTACCACTGGGTGCACGACGCGGTGGGCCCGCGGGTCCAGCTGCACTCGATCACCGGTGGGACGGATGCGCTCATCGCCTTCGCCGGGAGCACCCCGGCCACACCCGTCTGGGCGGGTGAGATCAGCGCGAGGTCGTTGGGGGTCGCGATGGAGTCGTGGGACGCAGAGGGGAACGCCCGGATCGACGCCGTGGGCGAACTGGTCCTCACCCAGCCACTCCCGTCCATGCCGGTCGCCTTCTGGAACGACCCCGACGGCTCGCGACTGCGCGCGGCCTACTTCGAGGACTTCCCCGGTGTCTGGCGGCACGGCGACTGGGTGACGGTGACGTCGCGGGGCACCGTCCTCATGCACGGGCGCTCGGACGCGACCCTGAATCGGAACGGTGTGCGGTTGGGCAGCGCGGAGATCTACGCGGCGGTCGAGACCCTCGATCAGGTCGCGGACTCCGTGATCGTCGGCCTGGAGCAGGAGGACGGCGGATACTGGATGCCCCTCTTCGTGGCGCTGTCGCCGGACGCGGCACCGGGCCCCGGCCTCGACGACCTCATCCGCAGTGCGATCCGCACGCACGCCTCCGCCCGGCACGTCCCCGACGAGGTCATCCCCGTCGCGACGATCCCCCGGACCAGGACCGGGAAGCGGGTGGAGGTGCCGCTCAAGCGCATCCTGCAGGGCGCGGATCCCGCGACCGTCGTGAGCGTCCACGCACTCGAGGACCCCGGCTCCCTCGACCCCTTCATCGCCCTCGCACGCGAGCGCAGCATGGAGTGACCGCCTCCCGCATACGATGGGCCGCATGCACACACCTCTCGCGCTCATCGACGTGACGGCGGGGACCGTCAGGACGGCCCGGCTGGAGGAGGCGCACTTCCCGGTCGAGGACCTGGCGATCCACCGCGGCGAGGGCATCTTCGAGACGGTCCTCGTCTCCGTGGGGCCGGCAGCCGCCGCATCCACCGCCCCGCGCCCCCACCGCATCCACAGCGAGGAGGCGCACTTCGAGCGGTTCCAGCAGTCCGCGGCGATGCTCGAGCTGCCGGACCCGCCCCGTGCCCTCTTCGACGAGGCCGTCGCCGCCGTCATCGACCAGGTCGTCGCCGGCCTGGACGACTCCGTCACCGAATTCTCCGTCCGCTACGCCCTGTCCCGCGGCCTCGACGCCCACGCGGACACCGCCGCACACGCGGCAGTGGGCACTCCCTCCGGCGCCCGCGGCTGGGCGTTCCCGATCTCCGTGACGCCGGTGCAGGCCGCCCAGCGCACGGACGGCGTCCGCGTCGTCACCCTGGATCGCGGATACGACGCCTACCTGGGCGAACGCGCGCCGTGGCTGCTGATCGGCGCGAAGACCCTCTCCTACGCGGTGAATCAGGCCGCCGCCCGCCACGCCAAGGCCCAGGGAGCGGACGAGGCGCTCTTCGTCTCCCGGGACGGCCTCGTCCTCGAGGGCCCCACCGCCAACCTCGTCATCCGCCGCGGCGACGCGCTCCTCACCCCGGACCCCCGCGCCGGTCTGCTGCACGGCACCACCCAGCGGGCCGCCTTCACCGGCGCCGAGGCCGCGGGCCACTCCGTGCGGTACACGGACCTGACCGTCGAGGACGTCCTCGCCGCGGACGGCGCGTGGCTCCTGTCCTCGACGCGGACGGCGGTCCCGATCCTCTCCCTCGACGGCCGGGAGCTCACCGTCGACGGCCCCCTGACCGCGCAGCTGCACGACTGGATCCGCGCGGCGTGAGGCACGGCCCGCCCGCCTGAGGCGCTAGGCTGAATCCGCAGGCTCCCACGAGCCACGCAGGCTCACGCAGACACGACCACCAGCAGGAGGACGAGATGGGCAAGGTCGCTTGGCAGATCATCGGTGTGGGCGGAACCGCCCTGGCCGCGATGGCAACCCGCAAGGCGCTCACAGTCGTGTGGGAGAAGTCCACGAAGCGCGCAGTCCCGATGAACCCCAACGACGATGAGATCGGCCTGGGCGAAGCACTCGCCTGGACGATCGTCTCCGGTGTGGGCGTCGCGGTCGTCCAGCTGACGATCCAGCGCTACGCGGCGAAGAACATCCGCAGCCGCTTCGGCGACGAGGCGCTGCCCAAGAACATGCGCAAGCAGGCCTCGAAGCTGGAGGCCTGAGCACCAGCGCTCACGCGCATACCCCTCAGCGGGGCAGGTACGACCGGACGACGGCGACCTGCTCCGCTGTCATCTGTCCGGGCGCGGACCCCTCGCCCACCGTCGCGAACGTCGCCGCGGACCCGAACTCGCCGCCGCACAGCCGGCTGACCCGCCCCAGCTCCCCCATCGCGATGCCGATGACCGGCACGTCCAGGCTCTCCGCCGCCCGCGCGGTCGCGCCCAGCAGCGTGAGGACGTCCGCCGTGGACTGCGGCGTCACCGCGATCTTCACGACGTCCGCACCGCTGCCGGCCATGACCGCGAAGGCCGCGTCCAGCTCCTGCGCCGTGGGCGTCGCCTCCCACGCGTGCGCGGACACGACGGTCGACACCCCCGCGTCCGAGGCCGCCGCCAGCAGCCGTCCCGCCTCCTCCCGGCCCATCTCGACATCGACGGCGGCCGGCCG
>DYUK01000015.1 GCA_020743695.1 Brevibacterium senegalense
TAGCGTGGTGATGCGCGACAGGCGGGCCCGCCACGGCTCGTGCGGCAGGCAGGCGGAGAGCGGGCGGAGGAGGCACCGATGAGCGACAGCGGCCACGACCAGTGGGGACCCGGCACCGGGTCGTCCGCGGACTACGGCTACGGCGAGCCCACGGCACCCCGGTACTCCAGCAGCCCCTTCACGTCCGCCCCGCACTCCACGAGCCCGTTCGGCGATGCGCCCCAGGCCGCCCCCGGTGCCGCCGGTGCCGCCGGTGCCGCTGCGCCCTCCAGCGCGACTCCGCCGCCCTACGGAGCCGTCACCGCTCCCTACGGCGCCGCCCCGGTGCCCCATGATCCGTATGCGGGCGGCTACCCGGACCCCCGGTACGTCCGCCGCACCAACGGCCTCGCGACCGTCTCGCTCATCCTGTCGCTGGCCGGACTCGTGACGTACGGGATGACCTCGGTCGTGGGCGTCATCCTGGGGCACATCGCCCGCTCCCAGATCAAGCACTCCGGCGAGGCCGGCGCCGGTCTGGCGCTGGGCGGCCTCATCTCCGGCTACTGCATCATCGGACTCATGGGGGTCCTGATGGTCGTCTCCGTCCTCATCTCCTTCGCGACGGGGAGCTCCTGACCCCATGGACCAGACTCCCGCCGGCCGGCTCATCCTCGTGGGCACGCCCATCGGCAACCTGTCGGATGCGAGCCCCCGCATGCGCGAGGCGATCGCCTCCGCGGACCTCGTCGCCGCGGAGGACACCCGCCGCTTCCGCGCCCTCTGCGACCGCCTCGACCTCACACCGCCCGCGCAGGTGTTGAGCGTCCACGACCACAACGAGGAGGCGCGCGCCGGCGACCTGGCCGACGCCGTGGCCGCCGGCCGCACCGTCGTCCTCGTCTCCGATGCCGGGATGCCGGCGGTCTCCGACCCCGGCTACCGGGTCGTCAAGGAGGTCGCAGGCAGGGGGCTGGCGGTCACCTCGGTGCCCGGGGCCTCGGCGGCGGTGACGGCACTGGCCGTGTCCGGACTGCCCAGCGACCGGTGGGCCTTCGAGGGGTTCCTGCCGCGCAAGCCCGGCGAGCGCCGCCGCCTGCTCGAGTCGCTGGCGGGCGAGCGCCGCACCCTCGTCTTCTACGAGAGCCCGCACCGGGTGGGCGACGCGCTGGCGGACATGGTCGCCGCCTGCGGCGAGGACCGCCGGGCGGTCGTCTGCCGCGAACTCACGAAGCTGCATGAGGAGGTCCTGCGGGGCACCCTGGGCGAGCTGGCCGCGGCCGCCGCGGACGGGCTGCGCGGCGAGATCTGCATCGTCCTGGCACCCGGGGAGGCACCGCAGGCCCCCGCGCCCGAGGCCGTGGTCCCGGAGGTCGTCCGCCTCACCGAGTCCGGGGTGCGGGCGAAGGAGGCGGCCGCCCGGGTCGCCGCCGCCCACGGCCTGCGCACCCGCGAGGTGTACGAGGCGTATCTCCACGCGGAGTGAGGCGATCGGTGGCGCGTGCGCGCCTAGTAAGCTGGCGACACTATGACCTTCTACATCACCACCGCGATCGCGTATCCCAACGGAACCCCGCACATCGGCCACGCGTACGAGTACATCGCGGCGGACGTCCTCGCCCGCTTCCACCGCCTGGACGGCCAGGACGTCTACTACATGACCGGCACGGACGAGCACGGTCTCAAGATGCAGCAGACGGCGGAGAAGGAGGGCATCACGGCCCGCGAGCTGGCGGACCGCAACGCCGCCGCCTTCCAGCGCCTGCACGACTTCCTGGGCTCCTCCTACGACCGCTTCATCCGCACGACGGACGAGGACCACAAGGTGGCCTCGCAGGCGATCTGGCAGCGGATGGTCGACGCCGGCGACATCTACCTGGACACGTACAGCGGGTGGTACTCCGTGCGCGACGAGGCGTACTACCAGGAGGACGAGACGGAGCTGGTCGACGGCGAGCGCCGCTCGATCTCGACCGGCACCCCCGTCACGTGGACGGAGGAGGAGTCCTACTTCTTCCGCCTGTCCGCGTACCAGGAGAGGCTGCTGGCGCTCTACCGCGAGCACCCGGAGTTCGTGGGCCCGGACGTGCGCCGCAACGAGGTCGCGTCCTTCGTGGGCGGCGGACTCAACGACCTGTCCGTCTCGCGCACCACCTTCGACTGGGGCATCCCGGTCCCCGGCGACGAGCGCCACGTCATGTACGTGTGGGTCGACGCGCTCACGAACTACCTGACGGGCGCGGGCTTCCCGGACGTGGACTCGCAGGTCTTCCGCGACCGGTGGCCGGCGGACGTCCACATCATCGGCAAGGACATCTCCCGCTTCCACGCCGTCTACTGGCCCGCGTTCCTCATGAGCGCCGGCATCGAGGTGCCCAAGCGGGTCCACGCGCACGGCTTCCTCTTCAACAAGGGCGAGAAGATGTCGAAGTCCGTGGGCAACGTCGTCGACCCGTACGACCTGGTCGACACGTTCGGCCTCGACACCCTGCGCTTCTTCGTGCTGCGCGAGATCTCCTACGGCCAGGACGGCTCGTACTCCGCGGACGGCATCATCACCCGCAAGAACACGGACCTGGCCAACGAGTACGGCAACCTGGCGCAGCGGTCCCTGTCGATGGTCGCGAAGAACCTGGACGGCCGCATGCCGGAGCTTGTCGGCCTCACGGCGGAGGACGAGGAACTGCTGGCCTCGGCCCGCGCGCTGCTGCCCACCGCGCGTGAGCAGGTGCTGCAGCAGAACCTCCACCTGTACGTGGGGGACGCGTGGAAGGTGCTGGCGGCCGCGAACCGCTACATCAGCGCGCAGGAGCCGTGGAAGCTCAAGAAGACGGACCCCGCGCGCATGGCCACGGTGCTGGCCGTCGTGCTCGAGGTCGTCCGCATCGTGACCCTGCTCGTGCAGC
>DYUK01000016.1 GCA_020743695.1 Brevibacterium senegalense
ACCGCACCGATGATCGGCTGCCACGACTCTCCGGTCGTGTCGCCGTACGCAAGTGCATGAGCGGTGTTCGCCACGATCGACAGGCCCGTGAACACCCCGAGCATCAGCCACGACGGCCACGTCCTCTCCCCTCGGGCCTTGTGGATCAGCACCGATCCGGCGTACACGAGGATGCCGGTATCCATGAACGCAGGGACTGACCAGTGCATCCATTCCGGCAGCCCCAGCCACGCCGCGACCTCCATCAGCGCGACGAAGCTGATTGCGAAAGCGACCAGCCCAGCGAAGGCGACACCAGCGGTGATCGTGCGGATGAACCGTGGATCATCCGGGTTGATCCGGGAGGTCTTCGTTATCCGCAGTGACGACGGCACTCGTTCTCCGGTAGCGTTGCCCGTACCGTGATCGGTGATCGAAATACCTCTTGCATCGCCCGTTCCGGTAGTGGTGGCCTCGCTCCTCCCCGGGAGCGAAGCCACCGTGCTTCCTCGGCCGTCATCGGCCTGCGGGATGGATACAGGCTCGCCCGCCCCGGTGGTCTGTTCGCTGCTCACCCAGCGAGTCGTTTCTGCGGTCACTGCTCGTCACCTCGCCTTGTCTCGCGCGTGGTCATCGGCTGGGGCCAATCGTCGGACCCTCGGGCATCGCGGCCGCACTGATCGCGGCCACACGCGCTGCTCGTTCCGTGTCCGAGATCGAGTTCCAGTCGTGTCGGAACACCTCGTTTCGCACCTTCTGTCGGCTCACGCGGATGACTCGCGTCGGTGCTTCCGACAGGGCCGGTGCCGCCTCGTCGCGGCCGGTCTTTGGCTTCTTGGGCGTGTTGTTCGTGCTCATGCTCGTGCCCTCCTGGCGTTACCGTGCGTGACTGCGCTGAGGTTCGTGGCCGTCTTCTCGACAGACCCGAGAGTGTCCGGGTTGCCCAACGCAGCGGTCACCTGACCGGACTCGTGTCCGGCCATGACCGCCAACAGGTCGGACAGGACCGCCATCGTGTCCGCGACCTCGACCGCGAGGTCATCCAGCCGGTCAGTGTCGAGTCCGGCCGGATCGACGTGACCGGACGACAGCGCCAGCTCCAGCGTCTTGGCGCGCTTCTTCGCGACCGGCAAGGGCGCCGATCCGCTCGTGTGCAGCTCCGTGATCAGGCGGTTGATCTGGTCTCGGCTCAGTCCCTGGTGACCGGTCATGTCCACCGTGACCGGCTCGATCCCGAGGTCGCCGGCCAGGCGGTCACCCCCGGCCAGCTGACCGTTGGACGTGTCTGGTTCCTCGATGATCTCCGCGTCGAGGATCTCCGGCTCAGCATCAGGAGTTCTCGAAGGGCCCGAGGACCGCTTCTGAATGCTCGCCGGGTAGTGCTTGCCGTCGACTCCGACCACCGGCTCACTTGCCTCAGCTGTCTCATTTGCGACACCTGCGGACTGCAGCCGCCTGTGAACGGTGTCCTTGCTCAGCTCAGTCGCCGCCGCGATTCCTCGGGTGCTCATTCCCGCGGCCCGCAGCTCCGCGACCAACTGCTCCTCAAGTTCCTTCGGAGGTCGTAGCGTCACGTCGACAAACTCAGCATCGAGGTAGTCCTGCCAGGACGCGTATCCCAGGGCAGTCCATATGCGACCGCGCCACGCCGCGTCGATCTTCGAGCGGAGCGCTCCGTAATCACTCTTGAGCTCTTCCGTAAACTCCCGGGCTTCGGCCGCGGTGAACGAGCTGACCAGTGCAGTACTCATCGCACGACCTCCACAGGGTGCAGCTCGTCGGCACCATCAAAGCCTTCAACCAGGCGGGAGAACGGCACCCCCAACCACAGGGCGAGCTTGATCAGCTCATCCACCTTGAACGAACCGCGCCCATGCAGCTTGGCCGAGAAGCTAGCTCTGCTTAGTTGAAGTGCCTCCGCCGCATCTTTCTGGTGAAGACCGCGCCGCCCTAGCTCTGCCCCGATGTTTGCTCGCAACATCTCCAAGTAAGTCATGCCCTCACACTATTTGCGTGAGCCACACATCGCAAGCATCACGTTAGCCACAGGCAAACTGCAATACAGAAATCATTGCCTCCATATGTCTAGAGGCATAGTGTGTACACATGACAACCATGCATGAACCAGCATCCGCGACAAACGTAGGAGACGTGAACCAGCGCGTCTCCAGTGAAGTCCGGGCTTGGCTTGGTCGACGCCAGTTGACGCAGCGAGCCCTCGCTCAGCAGCTCGGCATCAGCGCTACGAGCTTGTCCTTTCGCATGAAGGGAAAGACGCCTTGGAGCATCGCCGAGCTTGTCGCAGTCTCGTCGTGGCTGCAGATCTCTCTCGCGCAGCTGCTGGGCGACGAGCTCGTGAATGAGAAGAACCCCCAGCCAGTGGCTGAGGGTTCTTCCTTCTCTGTGGCGGGGGGAGGATTTGAACCTCCGACCTCCGGGTTATGAGCCCGGCGAGCTACCGAACTGCTCCACCCCGCGTTGCGAGACCCACTCTACGTGAACTCCAGGTGGCCACCAAATCGACAGCGGGTGATGCCTGACACATCCGCCCTGATGGTGGCCGTGCCGCGGGTGTCGCCGCACCTGGGACGACCGCGGGGCCGGACGGACGAATCCGTCGCGGCCCCGCGCTCGTGATGCTACGACCGGGTCAGGACCCGTCGTCGGCCGCCGCATCCGGCGCGGCCGCATCGGGGCTCGCCTCCGGATCCGCAGCCGCGGCGTCGCCGCCCTCGGCTTCGATCGCGTCCTCGAGTGCCCGACGCAGACGCTCCTGGGCCTCGCCGTAGGCGCCGAAATCGCCGTTGCTGAGCGCCTCGTCCGCCTCCTGCATCGCCTCGTTCGCCCGGGTGAGTGCGTCGTCCAGGCTGGCCGCCTCGTCATCGCCCTCACCGCCGGCGCCCGTGCCGCCGGTGGCCGCATCATCGCCTTCACCCGCAGCGTCCGAGTCGCCGGCCTCGGCGCCGGAATCGCCGCCGAAGACCTGGTCGAGCGCCTCGTCCAACGTGGGCGCGAAGCCGATCTGCTCGCCGAAGGCGACGAGCACGCGCTGCAGCACCGGGTAGGACGTCTCGCCCGCCGACCGGACGTAGACGGGCTGGACGTACAGCAGTCCGTCCGCCACCGGCAGCGTCAGCAGGTTGCCGTTCTCCACCCGCGACTCGCCCTGACGCAGCAGGTTGAGGCTGGTCTGGACCGTGGGCTCGGTGTTGAAGTTGTTCTGCGCCTGACCCGGGCCGGGGAACGTCGTGTTCCTGGGCAGCTGCAGCAGTCGCAGCGTGCCGTACTCCTCATCCACGACACCGGCTTCATCCCCCGCGTCCGCGTTCGCCGCGAGGAAGCCCGTGAGGTTGTTGCGGGTCTGCCCCTGGCTGGGGCGCGGGATGAACGAGGACGTCAGCGAGAACGCCGGCTGCTCCTGACCCGGCATCTGCAGGGTGAGGAAGTAGGGCGGCTGCACCAGCTGGCGATCCTGATCCGTGGTCGGATCGATCGGCAGCGTCCAGAAGTCCTGGCCCGAGTAGTACTCGCTGCCGTTCGACACGTGGTACTGCGTCAGCAGGGAGCGCTGGACCTTGAACAGGTCCTCCGGGTAGCGGATATGGCTCATGAGCTCGCTCGAGATCTCCGACGCCGGCTTGATGAGGTCCGGGAAGACGTTCATCCAGGCGTCCAGGACGGGGTCGTCCTGATCCCACTCGTACATGTCGACGGAGCCGTCGTACGCGTCCACCGTCACCTTCACGGAGTTGCGGATGTAGTTGACCTGCTCATCCGGCAGTGCCACGACCGCATTGCTGTCGGCCGTCGTCGAGTCCGTCGTCGCCTCCTGGAGCACCGACGGACGCGAGTACGGGTACTGGTCCGAGGTCGTGTATCCGTCCAAGATCCACTTGACCCGACCGTCCACCACAGCGGGGTACGGATCGCCGTCGACCTCGAGGAACGGTGCCAGCTTCGCCACGCGCTCACGCGGCGTGCGGTCGTAGAGGATCTGCGACTCGTCGTTCAGCGTGTCCGCCAGCACGATCTGCTCGTCCTGGAACTTGATCGCGTAGAGCAGACGGTTGAAGAAGTTGCCCACGCTGGGTCCGCCGTCGCCGGTGAACGTGTAGTTCACCTGGCCGGAGCCCTCCTCCTCGTCGGCCGGGTAGTCCAGCTCGATCGGGTCGGCCCCCTCGGGTGCGCCCACGATCGAGTACTGCGTCGAGCGCTCGCCGAAGTAGATGCGCGGCTCGTAGTCACTCTGGTCCGACAGCACGCCGCTGGCTGGGATCGACGCCTCGAAGAACGCGGGCTCGCCGTCCGGGCCGCGCCGGCTGCCGTATGCGGCGACGACGCCGAAGCCGTGGGTGTAGACCGTCGCCTGGTTGACCCACGTGTTCTCCGACAGCGCATTGGGATCCAGCTCGCGCAGCGCGATGACCGTGTCCTCGCTGACTCCGTCGATGTCGTAGCGATCGACGTCCAGCTGCTCCGGGAAGGCGTAGTACGAACGCGTCTGCTGCAGCTGGCGGAAGGTGTCCGACACGAGGTTGGGGTCCAGCAGGCGGACGCTCGCGGCCGTGACCGCGTCCTGCCGCAGGGCGCCGGACTCGCCCTCCGTGGACGGCGTGTACGGGATGACCTCGACGTCGTCGATGCCGTACGCGGACCGGGTGGCCTCGAGGTGCCGGTCGATGTACTCCGACTCGAGGCTCTGCTCCGAGGGGTTGACCTGGAACTGCTGCATCGCGGCCGGGAAGCCGATGATCGCGACGGCTCCCAGCACCACGAGCATGCCCAGCGAGATCGCCGTCAGCCGGAACGTCTTGAAGAAGGCGGTGGAGAACACGAGCACGGCCACCAGCAGCGCGGCGATCGACACGATGAGGATCGCCGGCAGCGCCGCGTTCGCATCCGTGTAGGTCGCACCGGTCACCAGGCCGCTGTTGTCCGTCAGCTTGCTGAAGCGCCAGAGGAACAGGCGCACAGCCTGGACCAGCACGAGGACGCTCAGCGCCACCGCCAGATGGATGCGCGCGCTGCGGGTCAGCTCGAACCCGCGGGTCTCACGCGGCCGCAGTCCGCCGAACAGGTAGTGGGCCACAAGGCCGGCGACGACGGCCAGCAGGGCGACCATGCCCAGGAAGTCGACGATCGTCGTGATGATCGGCAGCTGGAAGATGTAGAAGCCGATGTCGTTCTGGTACTGCGGGTCGGCCTGACCGAACGACTCGGAGTTGAGGAACAGCAGCGCCTGCTGCCACGAGGCGGTCAGCGCGATGCCGCCCAGCAGGCCCAGCACCGCGGGGATCGCGTAGGTGAGCGTGCGGCGCAGCGGCTCGACGGCCTCGCGGTAGCGGTCCAGGTTCTCCTCGCGCGGGCTCGAGGGCAGGTTCGTGGGCCGGCCGCGGTGCGCGGACCACAGCATGTACCAGACCGGCACCGCCATGAGGAGGAAGCCCAGCGCGAACAGTGCCGCACGGGCGATCCATTCGGTCGCGAACACGTCGACGCGGTCCAGCTGCTGGAACCACAGGACCTCGGTGAAGATCTGCGCGAAGACCACGAAGAGCGCGACGAGCGCGAGGACCGCGATGAGCGTGAGGAGCAGCGGCGACGGACGCCTGCTTCCCGAACTGGGGGGTGTCTGCGGGGGTCTGGCGGTGAAGCTCACAGTCGCCCTTTCCTGTCTGTGGTGCGGCTGTGGGTGTCCAGCCGGTCTGCCTGGTGGTCCGCGCCGCGGGCGCGGGTGGTGCGTGGGGGCCTCATCACGGGGTGTCCGTGCAGGACGGCAGGTCGGCCGTGTCGCCTGCCGCGATGTCCGTGACGGCCTGGTGCGCGCCGGACAGGTCGTCCACGCGCACGACGGTCATGTCGTCGACTCCGCGGGCTCCCAGCACCTCGGCGCAGTTGTCCGCCGGTGACAGGAACCAGTCCGCTCCCGAGGCCGCGGCCGCCGCGACCTTCTGCCTCGCCCCGCCGATGGGAGACACCTCGCCGGCGGCGTCGATGGCGCCGGTTCCCGCGATGGCCTCCCCGCCCGTCAGGTTGCCCTCGGTCAGCAGGTCGATGATGGTGAGCGCGAAGATCGTGCCGGCGGACGGCCCGCCGATCCCCTCGACGGCGAAATCGACGTCGAACGGGAAGCTGTAGGCGCGGGACATGACGACGCCGATCGACCGCGTCCCGTCGGTCTCGACCGGCTCGACGGTCTCCTCCACGGTCTCCCCGTCGCGTTCGAGGGTGAACTCGACGGGCCCCGTCGAGTCGAGCACGGCCTGGCGGACGCCGCTCATCCCCTCGTCCGTGCCGGGCACGTCCTCACCGTCGACGGAGAGGATGTGGTCGCCCGGCTGCATGATGCCTGCGGCCGGGGATCCCTCGACGATCTGGCTGACGCCGATGACGGAGTCGTAGTCGATGTCCAGCTCCGTGAGTGCCGCGGCCGTCGCCTCGTCCTGCGAGGAGATCATCTCCGTGCTGTTGGCGGTCTCGACCTCGTCGCGCGTCGTGCTGAGCGGATAGAAGGCCTCGGAGGGCACGACGGTCTCGACCCCGTTGACCAGGGACGTGACCGCCTGTGCGGCGAAGATGTCGCGCCCCGGTCCCCCGGCGACCGCGACCGTCAGCATGTCGAGGGTGCCCTCCGCCTCGTACGTCTCCGTCCCGCTGATCGAGACGAGGTCGACGCCCTCGTAGGGCTCCAGCGTGTTGACGACGGGACCGGGCGTCTGCAGCAGGTACGGGACGGGGGTGAGCGCAAGCACGAACACCAGTGCGTAGAGGAAGAATCCGGAGAGTCCGGACGACCCCAGGAACCGCGACCTCCCGCGTCCGGCGTCGGTGACGGACCGGCCTCCGTCTGCGGGCGCGGCATCGCTCACGTGGGGGTCCTCCAGAGTCATCGAGTCCCGATCAGTGTAGTCGAGCGATGTGCGGCTCAGAAATCGGATGCGTCCTCCGGACGGCCCCGGATCGAGCTGGGAACAGGATCCGCACCGGCGTGACGGGAAGGATTCGCACAGCGCCGAACGTTAGGGTTGCCGGAACGACCGCGCGACGACCCACGAGGAACAGCCATGAGCGACAAGAACGACGACCGGACACCGGACGACGACGACCAGGGCCAGAACCCGTTCGAGCAGATGTTCGGGATGATGTTCGGCTCCGGCGGCCAGGGCTTCCCCGCGGCGGGAGGGCAGGCCGGAGGCATGCCGCTGGACCCGTCGATGCTGCAGGGCATGATGGGGCAGTTGCAGGGACTGCTGTCCGGCGGCGACTCCTCCGCCGCGGCGCAGAAGGTGATCGATCAGTCCGTCCCGACCCCGGACCCCACGATCAGCCCCGACCTGGAGCGGAACTCCACGGACGCGTTCCGCTTGGCCGAGCTGTGGCTGGAGCGCGTCATCGATCCGGTGGCCGGCGTGGGGGAACCGCGCGCGCTCAACCGTGCGGCCTGGGCGAAGGGCTCCCTGGACGAGTGGCGTCGCCTGGCCGATCCGATCCGGAAGAACATGTCCGACTCGATGGTCGAGAACCTCAAGGAGCAGGCGCCGCCGGAGTTGGCGCAGCTCATGGCGGGCGCCGGTCAGATGCTGTCCTCGATGAGCCAGTCGATGTTCTCCGTCCAGATCGGCGAGGCCGTCGCCGCACTGTCCGGCGCCGTCCTGAGCGGCACGGAGTTCGGTCTGCCCCTCTTCGACACGACCCCGGTCCTCGTCGAGGCGAACCTGCCCGGCGCGGCGGCGGAGATGGACGTCGATGCCACGCAGCTGCGCATCTGGCTGGCTACCCGCGAGCTGGCCCACCTGTGGCTGTTCGCGAAGTACCCCTGGCTGCGGGGCCACGTGGAGACCGCGCTCGCGAAGTACGCCGCCGGTGTCGAGGTCGACCTCAGCCGCGTCCAGGACCTCTCGGCCGGCACGGACCCCGCGGAGATGCAGCGGATGGCGGAGGAGCTGCGCTCCGGCCTGCTCGCTCCGGCGACCACCGACGAGCAGAAGGAGGCGCTCACCGCGCTGGAGAATCTGCTGTCCGTCATCGCCGGCTGGTCCGACGTCGTCGTCCACCGCGCCTGCGAGGCGCTCGAGGACCGCGATGCGATCCGCGAGGCACTGCGCGGCCGCCACGCCTCCGAGTCCGAGGCCGAGGCCGCCTTCGCCTCCCACATCGGCTTCTCGCTGCGGCCGCGGCGTCTGCGCGACGCGGCCGCCCTCTTCACGTTCCTCGAGCAGAAGAACGGCCCGGAGGCCCGCGACGCGGTGTTCGACCACCCGGACACCCTGCCCACCACCCAGGATCTGGACGATCCGCTGGGCTACGACGAGCGCCGGCAGGAGACGTGGGCGTCGGATTCCTCGCTGGACGAGGCGCTGGAGCGGATCCTCCGGGAAGCCGATGATGCGGACGCCTCGACCGACGAGGACGCACACGGCGACGGGAAGTCGTCCGGTGACGACGGCTCCCGGGACTCCTGACGGCAGCGGAGTCCCATGACCGCAGTGGAGACCGATCCGTGCCGGTCGCACGGGGTCGCGGTCGCTCACAGTGATGCGGGTCGACTCCGATGAGTGAGCGACTGCGCGGGCTGATGAGCGAGCTGGATCCCGACCGGATCCGCAGGACGGCCGGCGATGCGGACGCGTCCGTCGCCTCAGTCGCTCAGGACGATCTGCGCTCCGGTGCCCTCACCGTGCTGCGCGCGGACGGTGTTCGGCACCTGACCGTCAGTTGCCTCCTGGTCGCAGGCGACGACCGGAGCCCGTTCGTGGCCCTGGGCCTGCATACGAAGTCAGGTCAGTGGCGACAGGTGGGCGGCCACCTGGAAGCGGACGATGCGAGCCTTCGCGCAGCCGTCGTCCGTGAGGTGCGCGAGGAGTCAGGCATCGAGGCGTGCGACGGAGATGGGTCGGACGACGAGGACGAGGCGGTCGACAGTCGCGACGCAGTCCTCTCCCCCGCGCCCATCACGGTCCGGGAGTTCACGGTGGGCACCCGCGACTGCGCGACGCATGTCGACGTGCTGTTCGCCGCCCACGTCCCGGAGCGCGTCGCACTGCAGACTCTCGATGCGGGGATCGCACGCATCGAGTGGTGGTCCGTCTCCACTCTGCCGGATGGCACCGCGCCGGACCTCCGACGTGACCTGCCGCAGCTGCTGAGCCGGATCGGGCGGAGCAGTGCGCCCACGGACGTCACCCCTCACCGGCACGCTGACCGTAGCTGAAGCCCTCGAGGAAGACGTCCGCCTTCGCGGTGTGCGGGTAGCGCTGCGTCAGCGCGTGGAACTCCCGTGAGTGGTCCGGTCGACGCAGATGCGCCAGTTCGTGGACCAGCACGGAGTCCAGGACCCAGTCCGGCACACGTGCGATGCGCGACGACACCCGGATCGTCCGACTGGACGAGGTCGTGGAGGCGTAGCGCGAGTTCTGGTTGTCGACCCACGTGACGGAAGCCGGTTCGATCCCGTCCGCGAAGTACTGCGCGTTGAGCGCCAGCGCCCGCTGCAGCAGCTGTTCATCGCTGGCCGGGACACGGGCCGCCCGCTTCTCTGCCCGGGTGAGCAGTGAGGCGATCATGTCCGCGTGCTGCGCGGGACGGAAGTTCTGCGGCACGGCCAACACCCACCTCTCCCCCTCCCGTGTGACCGCGACCGTCTTGCGCCTGCGCGCAGACCGCCGGAGGACCACCGAGCCGTCTGCGATCTCCTCCAGCACCTGCGCGGCGGTGCGCGTGACGGGCCTGCCGGTCTGCTGCGCGTCCGATGTCGTCATGGGTCACACGGTAGCGACACCCACGGACACGACCGCGCGCCGGATGGATCCGAAAATTCTTCGACACATTTCCGATCGCGGTCACGTCCACAGCGGAATCCGCTCACATCCGCGGTTGCCGGTCGCTTACCGCACACCTCGTCCACATGCCAGCACACAGGGCGCCGCGTGTCGTCAACACGTTATCCACACTCACATGCGCGTAAGTGTGAACTCCCGCGTTGACGCGCCGGTCCGCGACTTCTAGGTTTGTGTGTCATACCCCCGGAAAACCCGGGGTTCGTGGGCTGGGGGAAGGCTCACGGGCTCCGCGCGAGGCTGGGGGTCAGACGCACCGGAAGGTGCGCGGCCGTGGTTGCCCTGTGCTATCGCATCCCGCCGCGCTCACCTTCCGGTGCGCTGTTTCCACAGGCTTGTCCACAGTAGGCTCCGGGGGCTCCCGCACGAGCGGTCCACTCCGTACGGTGGCCGTGAGGAGGAGCCCATGCTGCAGTTCCACAGAAGCGTCGCACTGGTGCGCAGAACGGAGTCGAGCGTCCAGTTCGGAGTCGACGACCCCGTCCTCATCGACGGACTCACGGACGGGGACTTCGCCCTCATCGACCGCCTGTGCCGCGGCTGCGACCCGGACGACTACCTGGAGGTCGCGCACCGGCGCGGCGTCAACCGCACCCGCGCACTCTCCCTGCTGGACCTGCTGACCGAGGCCGGTGTGCTCGCACCGCCCGAGGCCGCGGCCGGCGGTCCTGTGGTCCGCGACCACGTCGAACCGTTCGCAGCCTTGCACGGCCTGGGACCCGTCGAGGCGGCCCGGGCGGTGGGTGAGCGCCCCGTCTTCGTAGTGGGAAGGGACTCCTCGGTGATCGCGGACGCGCTGGCGGCGGTGGGCTTCGCCCCGCGGCCGGTCGCGGACGTCGACGCGGCCCTGGCACAGGGCGCCGTGCAGTCGACCACCGTCCTGGTCGATCGCTGGACGGCGAACGTGGGGGACGCCTCGCGACTGTTCGCGGAGGAGGCCGCCCACCTGTCCGTGCGGATCGGCGACCAGCAGGCTGATCTGACCCCGGTGCGCCCCGGCATCACACCGTGCCTCACGTGCGCCGTGCTGCACACACGTGACGAGGACGAGGGCTGGTTCACCGGCTGGCAGCAGCTGTCCGCCCGATCCGCGCACGCCCTCGTCGACCCCCTGCTGCTGCTCTCCGCTGCGACGGAGACGGCCCGCGTCCTGCGCGCGTGGGCGGCGGGACTGGCGGAGTTCGGTCCGCTGCTGCGCATCAGCGCCCGCTCGGGCGAGCGATCGCAGTCACCGGCGCGGTTCCACCCCGACTGCGACTGCCGGATCCCGCTCAGCCCGAGCGGTGAGCCCGGATCAGTGCCAGCAGTTCGTGTCCGAACTGCTCCAGCTTGACGGGGCCCATCCCGCTCACCCGACCCAGGTCGTCGAGCGAATCCGGCACCCGCTCCGCGATCTCCCGCATCGTGGGCATGCTGAGGACCAGGAAGACCGGCATGTTCAGCTGCGTCGACCGGTCACCGCGCCAGTGGATGAGCGCTTCGAGGACCGCCCCGTCGACGTCCGCCGGGCACTGCGCGCAGCGCCCCCGGTTCCGGTCCGCCCGGGTGAGGAGCAGGGACGAGCACACCCGGCAGCGCACGGGAGCCGCGGCGACCGCGGTGCGGGCCGGGGCCTCGGGCCTGGCAGGGCGACCCGCCTGGACCTCGCCCACGAACCGGGACGGCCGTCTGCCCTTCGCCGGGCTGCCCCGGCGCCCCTTCGACCAGCTGAGCGACAGCGCGGTGCGGGCGCGGGTGACGGCCACGTAGAAGAGCCGACGCTCCTCGTCGATCGCCTCCGCCGTCTCCGCATAGCCGATGGGCAGGAGTCCCTCGGAGACCCCGGCCAGATGGACGCTCTCCCACTCGAGGCCCTTCGCGGCGTGCACGGATGCCAGGGTCACGCCGTCGATCGTGGGAGCGAACTGGTGCTCCGCACGGTCGTCCAGATCCGCGATGAAGGCGGCCAACGGCACCGGCAGCTGCGATTCCGACTGGCTGTCCTGCGCGAGTCCCACGAGGGCGGACAGCGACTCCCATCGCTCGCGCACAGCCCCCTGGGCCTGCGGCGCCGTGGGAGACCAGCCGATCGAGGAGAGGATGTCCTTCACCTGGACGTCCAGGGGATCGGATCCCTCGCGGTGCGAACTGGCGCGCATGACGGCCAGGGCCTCTTTCACCTCGCGGCGGGCGAAGAAGCGCTCACCGCCGCGCAGCACGTAGGAGACGCCACGGGCACCCAGCGCCTCCTCGAAGGCCCGGCTCTGCGAATTGGTCCGGAAGAGGATCGCGATGTCTGCGGGGCGCCGTCCCGATTCGATCTCACCGGCGATGCGGGCAGCGATCGCCTCCGCCTCCGCCGCGTCGTCGGCGTACTCCGTGAAGGCCGGAGGCGGTCCCGTACGCTGCGTCCCGATCAGTTGGATCGGAGTGCGGCCGGTGCGGCGCAGCACGGCGTTCGCGATGCCGATGACCGGCTCCGCAGACCGGTAGTTGCGGACCAGCCGTACCTCCTGCGACGACGGGAAGTCGACGGACATCCGCCGCAGGAAGCGATCCGTCGCACCCGCGAACGTGTAGATGGTCTGCGCGGGATCGCCCACGACGCACAGGTCGTCGCGCCGGCCCAGCCACCGCATGAGCAGGTCGTGCTGGAGCGGGCTCACGTCCTGGAACTCGTCGACGACGAAGCTGCGGTACTGGCTGTGCACCTGCGCCGCGATGTCCTCGTGGGTGCCCAGGGCTCCCACGAGCACCAGCAGCACGTCCTCGAAGTCGAGGACCCGCCGTTCCGTCTTGAGGTCCCCATAGCGCTGCATGATCTGCGCCATCGCGTCCAGGTCGATCCCGTCCGGCAGCGGTCGCGCGCCCGCGCGCTCCACGTAGTCCTCGACCCCCAGGAGCGAGACTGCGGCGTGCTCGATCTCTGCGGCGACGTCACGGATCGTCTCCCGCTCCGGGGCGATCCCCACCGCCTGCATCGCGTGCCCCACGAGGGTCGCCTTCTGCGGCAGGAGCTCCGGGAACGGGCCGTCGGAGATGCGGGGCCAGAAGAACCGCAGCTGCCGCAGCGCTGCCGAGTGGAAGGTGCGCGCCTGCACCGACGGCGTGCCCAGCGACCGCAGCCGGGAGCGCATCTCCCCGGCCGCCTTGGTCGTGAAGGTCAGGGCCAGGACGTGGCGGGGGTCCGTCGCGCCGATAGCGGCCTGGTGGGCGATGCGGTGCGTGATCGCGCGGGTCTTGCCCGTGCCCGCACCCGCGAGCACGACGAGGGGCCCGCCCGTGTGCGTCGCGACCGCCCGCTGCTCTGGGTCGAGGCCCTCCAGCAGGGGATGATCCGCACCGGTCACGGTCGAGCGGAGGCCGTGTCGGAGTCGTTGTCCAACCAGCTGTACAGGATCTGCCCCGCGATCGACACGGTGGTGGGCACGGCCACCTCCTGCGCCGCGATCGCGTCCCGCAGCTCTGTGCGGGTGAACCAGCGCAGCGCGGTGATCTCGTCGTCGTCCGCGCGGGCGGCCATCGAATCAGCCTCCGCGGTGAAGCCCAGCATGAGGGAGGCCGGGAACGGCCACGGCTGCGAGCCCACGTACCGCGGTGCGCGGACCGTGATGCCCGCCTCCTCCTGCACCTCGCGGATGACCGCGGATTCCAGGGTCTCCCCCGGCTCCACGAAGCCCGCCAGCAGGGAGTACCGGTCCGCCGGCCACATCGCGTTGGAGCCCAGCAGCAGGTGTTCCTCACCCTCCTCGTCCGTGTGGACCACGGCCATGATGACCGCGGGGTCCGTGCGCGGGAAGTGCTCGCTGCCGGCCTCCGGATCGCGGCGGACCCATCCGGACAGCACGGGTTCCGTGGGACGCCCGCTGCGCGGCGAGTGCGTGTGCGCGAAGTGCCAGTTGGCCAGGGCGGTGAGCGAGGTCGCCAGAGCGACGTCACGGTCGTCCAGCTGCTCCCCCAGATCGCGCAGCGACATCCACGTGGGCTCCGTCGCATCGAGTCCGCCGATCGGATCCGTCAGCCACGCCTCCGCGTCCCGGGCCTGCTGCGCGCCCACCCACTGGTCCAGCTCCGCACGGCCCTCGTCGTGCAGCGCCGCGCCGATGAAGTGGTCGCCGGCCGCGTCCGTGCCCAGGTAGAACAGGAAGGTGTTCCGGGGCACCTGCTCGCGCGTGAGCAGGTGCAGTCCTCCGCGCGAGATGAGGAGGTTCCCCCGGTGTCCCACGACCGCACGCGCACGGCCGGTCTCCCACACCGCGTCGATGCCCGCGGAGCGCAGGCTGTGGTTCCGATCGAGGGCGGTCCGGGACAGGCTTGCGGGCGGCAGCATCGGCAACGGTCTCATGGGCGTCACGATACCGAAGACCGCGGACACACCCGGCGGGCTCGGGGTCCGTGCGAGGGCCAGCAGGTAGGTTGGGGACGTGGACACCGCAGGGATGAGGATCACCGCCGTCGCAGCCACCATGCTGGACGATTTCGAGCCGAGCTCGTGGACGCGTCTGCCCGATTCCGACACGGACCGGATCCTCATGACCGACGGCGACCGCAGCCTCGTCGTCACGCTCGCAGCGCACGACCGGGCGGCCGCAGCCCATGCCGAGCACATCGCCGCGAACACCCTGGCCCCGCTGCTGCCGGCGGATGCGCCCACGATCCCCCGGATCCTCGCCGCACGGACGGTCGACGGCGAGGCCGTGGGCCGGGACACGGATGTGACGCTCACGATCGCCGACCCGATGCCGGGCGTCCCCCTCTCCACTGCGATGTTCGAGCAGCACCCCGCACTCGTCGAGTCCCTGGCGCGCACGGTCGCCCTCCTCCACTCCGCGGACCCGGGACCCATCGCGGATGCGGGCCTGACGGTCGAGGAGTCGGCGGAGACCCGCGATCGTCTCCTGGCGGATCTGGACTCCGCGGCCGCGACCGGTCGGGTCCCCGCCCTCCTGCTGAGCCGCTGGGAGGCCGCGCTCGAGGAGGTCACCGCGTGGCGCTTCCTCCCCGTCCCCATCCACGCGAGCCTGGGACCCGACGCCCTGTGGACGATCGACGGGGATGTCGTGGCCGTCTCCGATCTGGCCCGCCTGCGCGTAGGCGATCCCGCCGCGGACCTGGCCGCGGTGTCCTCGATGCTGACCCCGGAGGACTTCGAGCGCTTCTTCCGCTCGTACCGCGCCCACCGCGACCCGGATGATCCCGGCCTGCGCCGTCGCGTGGGCTTCCACGCGGAGATCACGGTCCTCGAGTGGCTGCTGGCGGCGGTCGCCGCGCAGGACGATGCCGCGATCGACGACGCCGCGGACCTGCTGCAGGCCCTCGCGGAGGTCACCGGGGATGCGGAGGACACCGGGGATGCGGATGTCACCGACCGGGACGAGTCCGGTGAACCGGCTGATCCGGACGAGTCCCAGGAGTCGGCGGCGGAGTCCGCCGCACCCGGGTCGGACGACGCCGAGGCCGCGCGCACCACTCCGTCCACCCGCACCGCCGCGGACCCGGACCCGGACGCATTCCGGCCGTCGGCTCGGATCGAGGCCGGTGTGGACGAGGACGGGATCTCGACCGAACGTCTGGACACCTCCGAGCTCCACGCGCTGGACCCCCGTGAAGGTGACGAGCCCGACCGCGGCTGACTCAGCCCGCCATCGTCCGGCTCACTCAGACCGCCGTCGTCTGGGTCGACGCGAGCCAGTCGACGATCGCCGTTTCATCGGGCAGTTCCTCCGGTCGCCAGACGTCGTCCGACCCCACGAAGAAGAACTCGGCCTCGATGCGCGGTGCACGCGCATACTGCGGCATCTTGGCGATCGCCAGGCGGTACATCGCCAGCTGGACCGCCATCGCGTCGAGACGCTCGCGGTCCTGGGGCAGCCGTCCCGTCTTCCAGTCGACGACCAGCAGCCCTCCGTCCGCCTCCTGGAAGACCGCATCGATCTTGCCCGGCACGTGCACCGCGGTGCCCGACCGGTCGGGGGTCGACTCCCCCACCTCCAGCACCAGTTCGAACGACAGCTCGACGGCTGCGGGTGACTGCAGGGCGTAGCGGGAGTCCAGGAACGTCCGCTGGAGCTCCTCCATCCGCTGGGCCAGCGCTGCGCCCCCACGGAATCCGGACGTCTCCGGTTCGACGTCCAGCAGTGCCGACTGACCGTAGTGCTGCTCGACCCAGGCGTGGAATGCGGTGCCCAGATCCGCGGCGGTGCTGGGCGGCTGGGGCATGGGTCGCCGCAGTCCGCTCCACCAGTCGTCGGCATCTGCGCGCAGTCCCACGAGGGACGTCGCAGAGAGTCTGCCGGGCAGTCGCCGGTCCTCGAGTCCTCCCGTCGTCGCCTCCGTCAGATGCAGGGCTCGCCGTGCCAGCGCGCTCACCGTGGGATCCGCGGCCGTGGCGGCGATGTCCTCCAGGCGGGGCTCCGCGCGCAGCTGATCGGTGACCGCCCGGATGAGCTCCGCGCGGCGGCTCACCACCTGCTCCGGATCGACGACCGGCCACTGGGCCTGGTCCTGACGACTCGTGTCCAGTTCCTCAACCTGGGGCAGCTCCGGCAGCTCGATGCCCCGCTGCTGGGCAACCTCGATGAGGAACGGTCCCGTCGTGACCGGCTTCTTCCGTGTGTGGGTGAACCGGGAGGCGGAGACGAAGAGGTGCGAGCGCGCCCGGGTCAGCGCGACGTAGGCCAGGCGGCGCTCCGCGTCGAGGTGGTGGCGATCCAGCGCGGTCGCCAGCGGGCCACCCGTCTTCACGCGGTCGTCGAAGTCCTTGGGCCCCTCGAGGTCCATGTCGCGCAGGTCGTAGGCGGGCAGCCCGGACCGATCGCCGCGCAGCGCGTGGGGCAGTCCACCCTGAGCCAGCCACCCCTCACCGGGCGTGCGCTTGCTGGGCAGGCCCTCGTCGTGGAGGAACGGCACGGCGACGGCGTCGAACTCGAGCCCCTTGGACGCGTGGACGGTCATGATCGTGACGGCGCCCGGGACCGGATCGACCGGCACGTCGTCGATCTCTGCGGATTCCTCCAGCAGGCGGGCCCACCGCAGGAACTCCCGCGGTCCGTCCGCGGGCGCCTCTCCGGCGAAGCGGGCGACCAGCGACAGGAGACTGTCGAGTGCACGGGTGTGGATGTCCGCGTACGCGGGCGCCAGCGCCGCGACCTCCGTGTCGATCCCGGCTTCACGGATGACGGCCCGGACCAGGCCCGGCAGGGTGAGGGTGCCGCTGCGGAGCCTGCGCAGCGTTCGGGCGAGCAGTGCGAGCCTGCGCCGCCCCTCATCGGTGAGGGATGCGAGTGCCTCCGTCTGCTCCGGTATCGCAGCGGCGGGCGTCCCCGCGGGGACGTCACCGGTCCGTTGTGCTGTGGTCGACTGCCTGCCGTCGTCCGACCTCCGCGCACCGCGCGACTGCTCGAGTGTCAGCAGTTCATCCAGTCCCTCGACGATGCCGATCCGCTCCTCGCGGAACCCGTCCGGCTCCTGCGCGTCCGGCAGACGGATCGAGCTGGCACGCACGAATGCGGAGAAAGCGGTGAGGTCCGCCGCTCCCAGGCGGATGGTGCGTCCCGACAGCAGGCGCATGAGGACATCGCCCGCGTCCGGATCCTCCAGCACCTCGAGGATCGCCAGCGCATCTGCGACGAACGGATCGTCCAGCAGTCCGTGCGACCCGGCGACCTCGACGGGCAGGTCCGCGTCCTGGAGTGCCGCGGCGATCGGCCCGAACCCGGATCGCGCCCGGCACAGCACCGCGAACGTGGGCAGCGGGGACGGGCGGGGCGGTCTCTGTCCCGAGGCCCGGGCGGCCTCCCGCTTCTCCTCCTCCTTCCGACTGTGCCGGTCGAACAGATCGTCTCGCGCACGGAGCATCCAGGCGACCAGCTCCGGCAGCTGCGCGGGTTCCTCCGGGTGGGCGGGGTCCGGCAGTGCGCTGTGGGTGAGCGACACGGCGACGGCACCCTCCGGGGCTCCGGGGCGGGCTCGAAGTCCCACACGTTCGTCGACGGTGGGCAATCCGCGGGCGATGCAGTTCGCCGCGTCGAGGACCGCTGCGTCGTTGCGCCAGGAGATGGTGAGGCCGAACTTCCGGGCGGCCTCGTCGTGCGGCCCGCGGAACGCTGCGGGGAACGACTCGATGTTGTCCGCACTGGCGCCGCGCCAGCCGTAGATGGCCTGGCGCGGGTCGCCCACCGCCATGACCGCATGCCGACCGAAGATCTGCTGGAGCATGAGGAACTGCGCGTAGGAGGTGTCCTGGAACTCGTCCAGGAGGACGACGTCCCAGCGCGCCCGCTCCGCCTGGAGCGCGGCGGGACTGGTCTCCATGATCCGGTGGGCGAGCGCCACCTGATCGGAGAACTCGACTCCGCCGCGCTCCGCCTTCGCCTCCGCGTACTGCCGTGCCAGCCCCACCAGGCGGCGCTTGGCCAGCAGCCGGTCGGCGACAGGGTCGTGCTCCTCGAGGAGCGGGCGGATCTGCGGGCGCAGGGCGGTGCGCCCCGCGCGGTCAGCCGCGTCGTACTCGTCCGCCAGGGAGCGCAGCTGCTCGACGACCATCGTCTTGAACGCCTTGTCGGCAAATGCGCCGGACCGCTTGCGGACCAGGGTCTGCGCGAGCCCACGCACGTAGGTCCCTGTGCAGAGCGCATCGAGGCATTCGTCCAGGTGCGATTCGACCTGCTCGAACGAGACGAGATGGTCCCCCATCTCCGACAGGAGTCCCGACACCCACGACGCCATCGTCGACCGGCTCTTGTCGAGGACCTCGTCCGGTGCCGCGCTGTCGAGGATGCGCTCGATGAGCTGGGCGCGGGCGGCCGCATCGAGGACCTCCTCGCTGCCCTCCAGCCCGATCCCGATCCCGTGGTCGCCCACCAGCGCCGCGGCGTACGAGTTGTACGTCGAAACGGTGGGCAGGTCGAGGCCGGGCAGGCCCTCCTCGCGGACTTGCGCGCTGCCCTCCGGGGTGCGTCGGTAGCGCCCCAGGTAGTCGCGCACACGGCTGTTGAGCTCTCCCACCGCCTTGCGGGTGAAGGTGAGGCCCAGGATGCGGTCGGCATCCACCAGACCGTTGGCCACGAGCCAGACGACGCGCAGCGAGATGACCGCGGTCTTGCCGGAACCGGCACCCGCGATGACGGCTGCGGACCGATCGTGTGGACTCTCGATGATCCGCACCTGTTCCTCCGTGGGCGGATCGACCCCCAGCAGGGTCGCGAGGTCCAGGGCACTCAGATGCGGGGCGGTCACAGCGAAGCTCCTTCCGGTGCCACCGCGGCGACGGCGGGACACGAGGCGCGAACAGGGCAGAACGTGCAGTGCGGGCCTGTGACCGCGGTGAACGCGGACTGTCGCATGCCCTGGGCGGTCGTCTCCACCAGCTCTGCGGCCAGGCGGTGCGCCGGGTCGCCGGCCTCCATCGCCGGCTGCTGCCGGAGGTAGCCCGGGACCCCGCTGCGCACCTGGGTCGACCCGCGCAGCTTGACGATCTGAGCACCCGCAGACGACAGCGGCGGCAGCGCGTCGTCAGGGTCCTCCGTCAGGAGCCGGCCGTCCGTGACCGCCAGCTGGTAGACGAGCAGCTGCGGGTCCTCGGCGATCTCCGCGGCACTGGGCACATTCTTGCCGGTCTTGAAGTCGACGGTCCGGGCCGTGTCGCCCAGCACCTCCAGTCGGTCGATGCGACCCGTGACGGTCCAGGGTCCACCCGGGGACCCCGGCGGTGACGACGCGCGCACGCGGACCTCCCGCAGGACCCGGGTGTCGTGGCCAGCCGCGGCCAGGGCGTCGAGTTCATCCCGACTGCTGGCGAGGTAGGCGCAGAGCGTGTCGATCATGCCTTCGACGTCCCGCAGCAGCGCCTCCCTCTCCCAGGCGGACGGCACCTGCTCCAGATCGAACGTGTCGAGGAACTCCTGCATCATCGCCGCGCGGTCGGGGGCCGTGTGGTGCTCTGCGATCGCATGGACGGCGGTGCCCATCGTCGCCGCGGTGGTGTCGCCGCGGCCACCGCCGGCGTCGACGAGGAACCACTGGAGCGGGCAGGTCGCGAACCGCTCGACCTGCGAGGGACGGATGCGGACCGGCTCGTCCGCGGCGTGGGCCGGCGCGTCGGAGGAGACCTGGAACCAGGTGCTCCACGTGCGCGGATGGGCCTCACGCAGACCCATCGCCGCCAGTGCCGCGACGAGACGGGCCCAGTCCGCGGGGTCCTCCGCCTCGAGCAGCCGCCGCCGGGCCAGTCCCACGATGTCACGCAGACGGGCCGGCAGCTCCCCGTCCGGTCCCTCCGCGGTCGGCACGTCGATCCCCGCCTGCGCGTCCGCAGCCTGTGCGTGCGGGTCCTCGTGCTGCGCTGCGGAGGCCACGGTGTCGAAGTCACGGCACAGGTGGTGCAGGGCACTGGGGCTGGAATCCCCGTCGTCGACCGCGCAGACGACCAGTTCGTCGCGCGCCCGGCTGGCGGCGGCCAGGAACAGGCTCGCCTCGTCGCGGATCGTGCGCCGCCGTCTGCGCCGGGTGTCCTCACCCGCGGCGTCGACGGTCGCGGCGGCCTGCGGGTCCAGCAGCTCCGTCAGGAGCTCGTCAGGGTGGAAGGCGTTGCGGCGGATGCGGGGGTTGGGCCAGCGGCCCTCGTCCACGTCGACGACAATGACGCGGGAGAAGTCGCGATGCGCGGTCCCGGCCGGGGAGTCGACGGTGACGAGCGGCAGCGAGTCCCGCACTCCCAGAGAGTCCTGCGCATACACCTGGTCGAGGACGCGCTGGGCGAACGCGGATGCGCTCAGCCCCTGCGATTCCTCCGTCTTCATCGCCAGGGCGAAGAGGCGCACGACCGCGTCGAGCCTCTCCCGCAGCGGCGAGCGCGGGTCCCGCAGGACGTCGTCGCGCCACGCGGTCGCGACCCCCGTCGCTTCCCAGAGCGTCCACAGCGCGCCATGCGCACTGTCCTCCCGCAGGGAAGCCCCGTGCTCCAGCAGGGTGGCGGCACGGGCCAGCGGTGCGGGAAGGTCCTGCACCGCCGCCCTCTCGATCCACGCGACCAGCGGATCCGCGGCCGGGCCGTCCACGGCGGCGGTTGCGGCGGCGGATGTGTCGGCGGATCCGTGACCCGCGGCCGGTCCGTCCTGCGCTTCGGCCTGCAGCGCCTCCGCGCGCAGGGCCTGCCGCTCGAGTCCGCGCAGCGCCAGGGCATCGACATCGCCGTACACGCCGGTGAGCAGGTCCCGCAGCAGTGCGGAGCGCAGGTCGGGGTCGTCCAGGTCCCCCGTCAGGAGGGTGAGGAGGGGCAGCGTGGCCGGGTCCGCGGACAGGGGCAGGTCCGTCGATTCGACCGGCAGTCCCAGCGCGCCCAGTTCCGCGCGCAGCGCGACCGCGGTGCCGCTGGTCCGGGCGATGACCGCGATGTCGTCGAACGCGACTCCCTCATCGTGGTACCAGCCGCGCACGATCGAGGCGACGTGCCGTGACCGGTCCGCGGCCGATCGGTGCGTGAGCACGCGGACACGGGAACCGGTCTCCCGGTCGTGGCCCAGCGTCGCGTCATCGTGGCGCGGACCCTCGTCGTCGTGGCTCGCTGCCGCGTCATTGTCACCCAGCGCAGCGTCGTCGCGGCGCGGTATGTGCCCCAGCTCCAGGTGGGCGGAGATCCTGCGCGAGAGCGCGAGTGACAGGTCCCGCGCCGCACCGGTCCCCCGCGCCTGATCGGAGCGGGCCGGCAGCACGAGGAGTCCCGTGCCAGCCTGGGAGGTGCGGACGGATGCCGCCCAGTCCGCGACGAGGCCGCCCCCGGCCCCGCGGAATCCCTGCGTGGACGAGTCCGGGCTGCCGAAGACCGCGACCCCGCAGCCCAGCGACCGGAAACCCTCCAGCAGTCCCAGCGCAGCGTCCGAGACGTCCTGCGCAGCATCCACCAGCACGCACCGGGGCACCGGGTCCGGGGCGAACGACCAGGGGCGCCCGGCCACCGTGCCCGTCGCCCGCTCGTCCCGGATGAGGTCCAGCGCCGCATCGAGGACACCTGACGTGTCGATGCCGCCGTAGCCGGCGAAGGACCGCGTCACATCCCGATAGTCCTGCAGGATGCGGGCGAGCGCCGCCCACTCCGGCCGGCCCGCCCGTGTCGCCGCCGCGTCGATGTCCGTGGGCTCCGCGCCCCGTTCCAGCACCCGGTCGAGGGCATCGCGCAGCTGATCGCGGAACGCGACGGTCCCGGTCATCGCCGGAGTGAATGACTCCGGCCACCCGGGGTCCGGTGCCCGTCCCGTCGCGTACCCCTCCAGCAGGGAGGCGAGCACCGCGTCCTGGTCCGCGCCGGACAGGAAGCGCAGGGGCTCGCCCAGCCGCACGGCGCTGTCCGCCGCGACGAGGCCGAAGGCGAACGACTGGACGCTGCGGGCGCCGGCCCCGCCCACGCGCACGGCGCTGCTGCCGGCGGAGAGCCGGTCGCGCAGCACGTCCGCATGCGCACGTGTGGGCGTGAGGACGAGCACGTCGGAGGGCGCGAGTCCGTGCGTCGTCAGCAGTCTCCCCTGCGCCTCGACGAGCGAGCGGGTGAGACCGGCGCCCGGCGCGGCCACGACCGAGACAGCCCGGCCTTCCGCCAGCAGGCGCGCCGTCTCCTGCGCGACAGCCCCTTGTGCCTCCGCAGTCTGTGGGACGGCGTCCTGTGCGTCTCCCTGTGCCCCCGCATCCGCTCCGCCGGTCATCCGGTTCTCCCTTCGCCACACGTCGCCGCTCATCGCCACTGCCCCGCCGTCCCGTCTTCCCACATTCGATCACGGGGCACGGACACAGTCACGATTCGCGCCCGCGCGGTCCGGGACTAGGCTGAGACCGACCTGCCCCGACTCGCGCTCAGGAGTGCACTATGGAGATCAAGATCGGCATGCGCCAGACCAACCGGGAGATCGTGCTCGAGTCCGAGCAGACCCGGGACGACATCACCGCCGCCGTGTCGAAGGCACTGGGCGACGGCGCCGCGCTCACCCTCGACGACGAGAAGGGCCGTCGGGTCATCGTGCCCGTCGACGCGCTCGCATACGTCGAGGTGGGCGAGGAGACCGTCCGCCGCGTGGGCTTCGGCATCGCCTGACCCACCGCCGGGAATCGGGCACTGCCGCCGCGTGCGTGTATCATCGTCACCAGGCTGCGGCAGTGCCCGCACGGTTCCTTCCGCCCGGACACGCTTCCGGGTCAGGCCCCTCCCTCCCGATCGGTCCGTCCGGTCGTGGGAACGGATGAGCGGCCCGTGTGCGGTCGACTGCGGCCCCGAGCAGCGCTTGTGAGCGCCGCTCTCCCGCCCACGAGCGCGACCCGATCCAGTACTGAGACCTTCGGGCACGCCGGTGGCGCACATGATTCGGAGGTGCTCTTCACGGGGCGCCGTGAGGAGAACCAGTGACCGACACCCAGCAGACCTTCGCCGATTTCGGCGTCGCAGACCCCATCGTCGAGGCCCTGTCCGACGCGGGGATCACCAGCCCCTTCCCCATCCAGGCCATGACCCTGCCCGTCGCCCTGAGCGGCGCGGACATCATCGGTCAGGCCAAGACCGGCACCGGCAAGACGCTGGGCTTCGGCATCCCGCTGCTGCAGCGCGTCATCGCGCCCGGTGAGCCGGATGCGCCCCAGTCGCAGGGCCGCGCGCCCCAGGCACTCGTCGTCGTCCCCACCCGCGAGCTGGCGCAGCAGGTCGCCGAGGACCTCATCATCGCCAGCCGGAAGCGTACGGGCCTGAAGATCATCACGATCTACGGCGGCAAGGCCTTCGAGCCCCAGATCGACGCGCTGGCCGCCGGCGTCGACGTCGTCGTGGGCACGCCCGGTCGACTCCTGGACCTCTACGGCCGTCGCGTGCTGCGTCTGAACGACGTGCGCACCGCCGTCTTCGACGAGGCGGACGAGATGCTGGACCTGGGCTTCCTGCCCGATGTCGAGCGCATCGTCGCCGCTCTGCCCACCGCGCGCCAGACCATGCTGTTCTCCGCGACGATGCCCGGCGCCGTCATCGCCCTGGCCCGCCGCTACATGTCGCGGCCCACGCACATCCGTGCGCACGACCCGTCCGACGAGTCGCAGCTGAACGCGTCGACCCGCCAGTTCGTCTTCCGCGCGCACGCGATGGACAAGTCGGAGATGGTCGCGCGCATCCTCCAGGCGGAGGGCCGCGGGCAGACGATCATCTTCGCCCGCACCAAGCGCACGGCCGACCGACTGGGCGAGGAGCTGCGTGACCGCGGCTTCGAGGCGCGCGCGCTGCACGGCGACCTCAACCAGCAGATGCGCGAGAAGGCGCTGGCCTCCTTCCGCGACGGTCGCACGACCGTCCTCGTCGCCACGGACGTCGCGGCGCGCGGCATCGACATCGACGACATCACCCACGTCATCAACTACCAGTGCCCGGACGACGAGAAGACCTACGTGCACCGGATCGGTCGCACCGGTCGTGCCGGCCGCACCGGCACCGCGATCACGCTCGTCGACTGGGACGATCTGCCCCGCTGGAGCCTCATCGACCGTGCGCTCGACCTGAAGCTGGGCGAGCCGGAGGAGACGTACTCGACCTCCCCGCACCTGTTCGAGGCCCTGGGCATCCCGAAGGGGACGAAGGGCCGACTCAAGCGCCGTCGCCCCGCAGCCGGCGAGGAGGCGCAGGACACCGGTGCCTCGGACCGCCGCAATCGTGGGGGCCGCGACGGCGACTCCGGTCGCGGTGATGGCCGCGAGCGCTCCGGCGGTCGCAACCGTTCCCGTCGCCGCACGCGCGGCGGCCGCGACGAGCAGAACAGCGCGCAGGACGGGTCCTCGAATGGCGCCCCGTCGACCGGCGGCGCCTCCGACAGCGCGGACTCGCACAGCTCCTCGTCGAACGGCACCGCCTCGAGTGGCGGCGAGGGACGTCCGCGTCGCCGGCGTCGTCGTCGCGGCGGCAGCGGGCGAGGCAACCAGGAGTCCGGAGCTCAGGCCTCGGCGGCCCCGTCGGGCGACGCCCGCGGCGCGGGCACCGCGGCGGAGTGATCACCCCGGTCACGCACGGCTGACAGCGCACGCAGCAACGTGACGACGGCGCCCGTCGGGATCCCTTCCGGAGATCCCGACGGGCGCCGTTCGCGTCCGGTCAGTCGATCCCGATCGGCTCCGCACCCGTCGTGCGGTCCAGCAGCGCGGCCAGCTGCGAGCGCTCCGTCGTGTGCTCGCCCAGGCGGTTGGGCTTGCCCGTCCCGTGGTAGTCGCTGGAGCCGGTCGTCAGCAGGTCGTGCCGTGCGGCCAGCACCCGCAGTCGCTCGCGGCCGGCCGGCGGGTTGTCGCGGTGGTCGATCTCCAGCCCGTCCAGGCCCGCCGCGATGATCGCGCGCATGCCCGCGTCCGGCACGACCCGGCCCCGCGCGGCGGCCAAGGGGTGTGCGAAGACCGCGGCTCCCCCGGCGTCGTGGATCATCCCGATCGCCTCGACGGGCGAGACGACCGGCAGCGCGACGTAGTAGGGACCGCTGCCGGCCAGCAGACGCACGAACGCCTCCGACCGGTCCTCGACGACCCCGGCGGCCACGAGCGCGTCCGCGATGTGCGGGCGCCCGATCGTCGCGTCCGGTCCCGCGATCCGCTGGACGTCCTCCCACGTGATGGGGAAGTCCTCCGCCAGCCGCTCGACCATGATGCGGCTGCGGGTGAGTCGGTCGTGACGCGCCTGCTCGACGGTGTGGGTGATCTCCGCCCCCACCGGGTCGTGCAGGTAGCAGAGGATGTGGACGCTGATCCCGTCCCAGCGGCAGGAGACCTCCATGCCGCGCACCAGTCCCACTCCGGCCCGCTGCGCGGCCTCGACCGCGTCCGGCCACCCGCGCGTCGTGTCGTGGTCTGTCAGGGCGATGACGTCCAGGTCCACGGCTGCGGCCTCGGCCACCAGCTCCGCAGGCGTCTGCGTCCCGTCGGAGAAGCGTGAGTGGGTGTGCAGGTCAGCGCGCATGACCCCATCGTAGAGCCCGCCGCCACCCCGGAGTCCGCTCGCCCGCCGTGGCTAGGATGGCGGCATGAGCTCCGATGCAGATGCCGACCTGTCCGACCGCGTCAACAACCGCTCCCACCGCCCCTCGTCGACGGCCTTCCGGGACTTCGTCGCCTCCGGCTGGGATCGCACGCCGCTCGCCAACGTTGCTCCGCTGCCGGCCGCCGCGTGGACGCCGGCCCGCCGTGCGGCCGTCTCCCGCCGCTTCCCCGGCGAGCGCGTCGTCGTGCCCGCCGGCCCCCTCAAGGTCCGCTCGAACGACACGGACTACCGCTTCCGCGCGCACTCCGCGTTCATCCACCTGACCGGGCTGGAGACGGAGTCGGAGCCGGACGCGCTGCTGGTCTTCGAACCGGAGACCGCCGCTGAGGCCGCCGCAGGCCCCGCTGCCGACTCGCCGGAGCCGGAGGGCCACTCCGTCACCCTGTGGTTCCGTCCGCGGGCGGGTGCGGACACGGAGGAGTTCTTCTCCGACGCCCGCTACGGCGAGTACTGGGTGGGCCCCCGCGACGACCTCGAGACGATGGGGGTGCGCACGGGGATCCGCACCGCGGACTCCTCGACCGCCATGGACGCGATCACGAAGGATCTGGGCTCCGTGTCCGTGCGCGTGGTCCGGGGCGCGGACCAGTCCGTCGAGCAGGCGATCGATGCGGCCCGCGCCCAGGTGGGTGCGGACCAGGACGCCTCGGTCGCCGGCGACGACGAGCTGGCCGAGTTCCTCTCCGAGCTGCGCCTCACCAAGGACGACCACGAGGTGGGCCAGCTGCGCCGGGCGATCGAGATCACCCGCGCGGGCTTCGACCGGGCGGTCGCCTCCCTGCAGGACGCCGTCGCGCACCCGCGCGGCGAACGCGTCATCGAGACGAGCTTCGAATCCGCCGCCCGCCTGGACGGCTACGGGGTGGGCTACGACACGATCGCCGCGGCCGGCGACCACGCGTGCACGCTGCACTGGATCCGCAACGACGGCACGGTCCGGCCCGGCGACCTCGTCCTCCTGGACGCGGGAGCGGAGGCGGACTCCCTCTACACGGCGGACATCACCCGCACCCTGCCCGTCGACGGCACCTTCACGCCGGTCCAGGCCCGCATCTACGACGCCGTGCTCGAGGCTGCGGACGCCGCGTTCGCGACAGCCGCCTCCCATGTGCACGGTCCCGTCCGCTTCCGCGACGTCCACGCCGCCGCGATGGAGGTCATCGCGCAGCGGCTGCACGACTTCGGCCTGCTGCCGGTGAGCGTCGAGGAGTCCCTGTCGGACGCCGGGCAGCAGCACCGCCGCTGGATGGTCCACGGGACCAGCCACCACCTGGGCCTCGACGTCCACGACTGCGCGCAGGCCCGCCGCGACATGTACCTGGACGGTCTGCTGGAGCCCGGCATGGTCTTCACGATCGAGCCCGGCCTCTACTTCAAGGCCGCGGATCAGCTGGTCCCGGAGGAGTTCCGCGGGATCGGTGTCCGCATCGAGGACGACGTCCTCGTGACCGAGGACGGGGTGGAGAACCTGTCCGCCGGGTTCCCCCGCACCCGCGCCGAGGTCGAGGCCTGGACCCAGCGCCTGGCACCGGGGAGGGCCGACTGATGGGGGCCACCTTTGCGGGCGGCGGCGGGCCGCCGTCCTCGGGACCTGCGGTGACGGCGGGGGTGGACCCGGCCCGGCCGGGACCGTACCGGGAGCCGTTCGGCCGGCTGGTGCCCGGCGGCTCCGTCGTGAGCGTGCCCGGTGTGCGGGTGGGTGCAGCCCAGGCGACCGCGGACGGCTGGCTGACCGGCACGACCGTCCTGCTGCCGCCTCACGGCACGGTCACGGGCGTCGACGTGGCTGGCGGCGGACCGGCCACCCATGAGACCGACGTCCTCACCCCCGGCACCCATTCCCCCGGTGCGGACGCGATCGTACTGACCGGCGGCAGCGCGTGGGGACTGTCCGCCGCGCTGGGCGTCCAGCAGGGCCTGGCCGCCGACGGGCGCGGGTTCCCCGCCCCGCAGCTGCCCGGAGCCTACGTCCCGATCGTGCCCGCGGCCGCCGTCTACGACCTGGGCCGCGGCGACGGGACGCTCCACCACCCCGGCCCGGAGCTGGGGCTCGCGGCCTACCGCAGCGCCCGGGAGGAGGGCGGCGACCGCGCCGGCGTCCTGGGCGGCAGAGCACCGGTGCGCGGCAGCGTGGGCGGCGGCACCGGGGCATTCACCGGTCGCGGGCTGCTGCGCGGAGGTCAGGGATCCGTGTGCCTGCGCACCCGCGGCGGGCACCTGGTCGCGGCCCTCGTCGTCGCGAACCCCATGGGCGATGTGCTGGCGCCCTCCGGCCGCCCCCACGCGGACAATGTGCTGGAACAGGTGGGACTCACGGTGCCGCCGGCGCCCGCGGACTGGATCGAGCAGGCCCTCGCCCTGGACGGGACGGCCCGCGACGCGGTCCTCTCGCCCCGGAACACGACGATCGCCGCGATCGTGACGGACGCGCGGCTGGACGCCGCCCAGGCGACCCGGGTGGCGCAGTCCGCGCAGGCCGGCCTGGCGCGCGCGATCCACCCCTCGCACACGCTCTACGACGGCGATGCCGTGTTCGCACTGGCGACCGGGGGTGCGCAGACCGACGTCCCCTCGCACGAGCTCGTGGCGATCAACGCGGCGGCGGCCGACGCGCTGTCGCTCGCGATCGTCGACGCGGTGGTCGCGGCGGAGGCACATCCGCGCGGTGCAGACGTGAGCGCGCAAGCCCCCCGACCTGCGGCGCTGCGCGAGGTCGCCCCGGATCTGGTGGAGAAGTGGGAGGCGCTGACCACCGCGTCCTGACCCGTACGATGGGGACCATGAGCGTCGCCACCGATCGGATCTTCATCGCGCGCCTGGCCGGGACCAACGTCCTCGATCCCCTGGGGGACCAGGTGGGCCGGGTGCGCGACGCCGTCATCGTGTACCGCAGCACGCTCAGACGCCAGCCCAAGGTCATCGGCTTCGTCGTCGAGGTGCCCGGTCGCCGGCGCGTGTTCGTCCCGATCGGCCGCGTCACGAGCATCGACGTGGGTGCCGTCATCACGACGGGCCTCGTGAACATGCGCCGCTTCGTCAAGCGGGCCTCGGAGACGCTCGTCATGGGCGACCTCCTGGATCAGCGACTGCTCGCGGGCCCGGACCGCTCCCCCGTCGTCATCGAGGACGTCGCGATCGAGCAGCAGCGCAACCGCGACTGGGAGGTCACCCGCCTGTTCGTGCGGCGGGTCAAAGAGCAGCGCACCCCGTTCGACGCGCTGCGCCGCCGCGGCGAGACGATGCAGATCGACTGGTCGGAGGCCGAGTTCCCGGCGGACTCCTCCACCCTCCAGCGGGCGACCCAGCTCATCGCCGCCTACCACGACACGAAGCCCGCGGACCTGGCGGACATGCTGCGCGAACTGGACCTCAAGCGCCGTCTCGAGGTCGTGCGCGAGCTGTCGGACGAGCGCTTGGCCGACGTGCTCGAGGAGCTGCCGGAGGACGACGCGATCGAGATCCTCGACGCGGTGGGCATCGAGCGGTCCGCGATCCTGCTGGAGACGATGCAGCCGGACGACGCGGCGGACCTCCTGGGCGAGCTGTCCGAGGACCGCGCGGAGCGACTCCTGCAGGCGATGGACGACGAGGAGGCGGAGGACGTCCGCACCCTGCTGTCCTACGACGAGGACACCGCCGGCGGTCTCATGACGACGGAGCCGGTCATCCTCTCACCGGAGACATCGATCGCCGAGGCCCTGGCCCACGTGCGCCGCTCCGAGTTGCCGGCCGCACTGGCCGCCGCCGTCTTCGTGTGCCGACAGCCGCTGGAGCCTCCCACCGGCAAGTACCTGGGGCTCGTCCACATCCAGGAGATGCTGCGTCACCCGCCGCACGAGTCCGTGGGCGCCCTCCTGGACACGGAGGTCGAGCCGCTGTCGCCGGAGGCCCCCACCGGAGAGGTCGCGGCCCTGCTGGCGGCCTACAATCTGGTGTCCGTCCCGATCGCGGACGAAGCGGACCGGCTGGTGGGCGTCGTGACGGTCGATGACGTACTGGACGCCCTGCTGCCGGACGACTGGCGCGAGCAGCGCGACGAACCACGGGAGGAGGCGGCCGATGGCCCGCTCTGACACACCGGGACTCGACACCCCCCGCAGCGCCCGCAGGCGCCTCCCCCAGGTGGGCATGCCCCCGGACTCGTTCGGACGGATCGCGGAAGGCATCGCCCGCTTCATGGGCACTCCCATGTTCCTCGTGTGGATGACGGTCATCTGCGCCGTGTGGCTCGCATGGAACACGCTGGCCCCGGTCCACCTGCAGTTCGATCCGCGCAGCCTCAACTTCACGCTGCTCACCCTCATCCTGTCGCTGCAGGCGTCCTACGCCGCTCCCCTGCTGCTGCTGGCGGACAACCGGTCCGCGGACCGCGACCGCGTCGAGTTCGAGGCCGACCGCCAGCGCGCGGAGCGCAACCTGGCGGACACGGAGTTCCTGGCCCGCGAGGTCGCCAGCCTGCGCGTGGCGATGCGCGAGGTCGCGACCCGCGACTTCATCCGCTCCGAGCTCAAGTCGCTGCTGGAGGAGATGGAGGAGGCGAAGGACGCCGAGGCCCACCGGACCCGCGAGGAGCAGGAGACTCCCGCCGCGGACCGGTCCGACGAAGAGGAGGAGAGGACCCGCGGATGACCGCCCCCCAGGAGCACGAGTCGTACGAACACGAGTCGCACGGGGTCGCCCCACAGGAGAGCACCCCGCAGCAGGACGCCGCACAGGAGAGCACCCCGCGACCGGAGCCCGGCAGTGCCGACGCCGCACTGTGGACGGAGCTGGACCGGGTCATCGACCCGGAGCTGCGACGTCCGATCACGGACCTGGGCATGGTCGAGTCCGCCGTCGTGGGCGACGACCGGATCGCCCGCGTGCGCGTCCTCCTCACGATCGCCGGCTGCCCCATGCGCCAGACGATCACAGACGACGTGCGGGAGGCAGGACTGCGGGTCCCGGGCGTCACCGACGTCGACCTGGACCTGGGGGTCATGACCCCGGAGCAGCGGAAGGCGCTGCGGGAGCGGCTGCGCGGCGACGGGCATGTGAACCCGTTCGTGCAGCCGGGGAACCTGACCCGGGTGCTGGCCGTGGCCTCGGGCAAGGGAGGGGTGGGCAAGTCCTCCGTGACGGCCAACCTGGCCGCCTCCCTGCAGGCGCGGGGCCTGAGCGTGGGCATCCTCGACGCGGACATCCACGGCTTCTCGATCCCGCCCATGCTGGGCGTGGGCGGGAAGCCCACGAAGCTCGAGGACATGATCCTCCCCCAGCCGGGCCACGGCGTGGCGGTCATGAGCATCGGGATGTTCGTCGATCCCGGCCAGGCCGTCGTGTGGCGCGGCCCCATGCTCCACCGGGCCATCGAGCAGTTCCTCACGGACGTGTTCTGGGGCGACCTGGACGTCCTGCTGCTGGATCTGCCGCCGGGCACGGGCGACGTCGCGATCTCCGTGGGGCAGCTGCTGCCGGACTCGGAGCTGCTCATCGTCACGACCCCGCAGCACGCGGCCGCGCAGGTCGCGGAGCGGGCCGGCGCGCTGGCCACGAGCACGAAGCAGCGGATCGCGGGCGTGATCGAGAACATGTCGTGGATGGTCATGCCGGACGGCAGCCACAACCCGATCTTCGGCGAGGGCGGCGGACGGCAGGTCGCGGAGAGGCTCTCCGACCGGCTGTCCGCGGCCGGCGGTCAGGCACACGTCCCGCTACTGGGGCAGATCCCCCTGGACCCGGTCGTGCGGGCCGGTGCGGATGCGGGCGTCCCGGCCGTGCTGTCGCATCCGGACGAGCCGGGACCGGCCGCGCTGCGGACGATCGCGGACTCGCTGGTGCAGAGCCGTCAGTCGCTGGTGGGGCGGAACCTGGGGCTCAGTCCGCAGGAGTGAGCGAGGGTGCTCCCGCGATTGCAGAGAAACGGTCGCGTGGTTCCTGGCGTGCAGGCCCGGAGGTCAGGTGTCGTCAGGTCGCTTCGGGGTCGAAGGGCGCCGACCCGCCGTCCCGGCGCAGCAGCATCTGCGCGCGGTGGCGCTCCAGCGGGGTGAGACCCGGCAGGTCCTCGACGCTGGGCATCGCGGCCGCCGTCCCTCCGGCAGCAGCAGTCGCACCCGCTGCGGCACCACCGGTGGTGCCTGCCGTTCCGGTCGATCCGGCCGCGGACCCCGAGGCGGTGCCGGACGTCGTGGATCCCGAGGTCGTGGTGCCGGAGCGACGGCGCTCCTCGCGGATCGCGCGGTCCTCCTCCGCGAGGGCCTCGCGGACGATGCGACGCGGGTCGTACTGGCGCGGATCCAGGGACTTCCAGTCGTACTCGTCCAGGTCCGCCCCGAAGTCCTTCTTGACGGTCTCCTTCGCCCCTTCCGCCATCCGCCGGAAGCTGCGGACGAAGTCCCGGAGCTTCGCGGCGTACTCCGGCAGACGCTGGGGGCCGATGACGAAGAGGGCAACAATGATGAGGATGACGATCTCGAATCCATTGATGCCGAACATGGACTCGATCCTACCAATCGGGCCTGTGTCTCCCGGTCCCCACCACGGGCGCATGAGAGGATGCCGCGCATGGACGAATTGCAGGTGGAGCGCGTGCTGCGGGCCGTCGAGTCCATCCCCGCCGGCAGCGCCCTGCCCTACGGGCGGGTGGGCCGTGCGGCCGGCGCGTCCGCACGCTTCGTGGGGCGTGTCATGAGCGTCCACGGATCCGCCGTAGCCTGGTGGCGGGTGCCGAACGCCCGCGGGGATTTCCCTCCCCCGCTGCGAGCGCGCGCCCGGCCCCACCTGCGGGAGGAGGACACGCCCCTGCGGGAGGACGGCCGGATCGACCTGCGCCTCGCCGCACCCCACCCGGATGAGTACGTCCGGAGCGTCGACATCGCGCTCGCGGACCTGGAGGACATGGCCGCGGATCCGGAGGACACGCCAGCCGGTCAGGCGGACGCGTCGGCCGGTCCGGCGGACACGGCTGTCGGTCCGGAAGAACACGGACGCGGATCCGGAGGACGCGGGACCGCAGAGCACGGCCCGGGCCGCCGGCCGGGACTAGACTGACCGCACCGAGAGGAGTCACGCATGTCCCGCGATTGGGCCGCCAATGCGCGGATGGCTGAGCAGTACAACGGCACCGACGCCGTGGACGATGCCGCGCGTTCGATCGCGCAGGAGCACCGGCGCCGGCCGCTGCCGCCCACCTCCAGCGCGACGCTCACGTTCCTCACGTCCCTGCTCAACCCCGCCGCCGCGATCGAGGTGGGCACCGGCACGGGCGCGGGCACCCTGGCGCTGCTGCGCGGGATGAGCCGCTCGGGCATCCTCACGTCGATCGACACGGACGCGGAGGCGCAGGCGGTCGCCCGCGAGCTCATCGTCCACGCGGAACTGGCCGGTCACCGGGTGCGGATGATCACGGGACGGGCGGAAGACGTGCTGGCGCGACTGTCCGTGGCCGCCTACGACCTCGTCCACGTCGACGCGGGCCCCCTCCACGCACCGGCGGTCGTACCGCTGGCCCTCGAGCGGCTGGAGCCCGGTGGCGTCCTCATCCTCGATCAGGCGCTGCTGGGCGGCGCCGTCGCGGACCCGACGGTCCGCACGCCCCGCGTCCGCGCGCTGCGGGAGCTGCTGCAGGGTCTGGCACGGCGAGGAGACCTCACCCGCCTGCTCCTGCCCATCGACGACGGGATGCTGGTGCTGCGGAAGCACTGACACCGCCGCAGACGACACCGGCCCCCGCACGCTCACGCGTACGGGGGCCGGGATGCGCCTGGGCCGTGGGGCTCAGCCCCCGAGCGCCTCTGCGAGGGTGTCGCGGAGCGCCGTCGCCTCATCCGGGCTGATCTCGATGACGAGACGTCCGCCTCCTTCGACGGGCAGCCGCAGCACCATGCTGCGGCCCTCCTTGGTCACCTCGAGAGGTCCATCGCCCGTGCGGGGCTTCTGTGCTGCCATGGGAGCATCCCTTCACATCGAAAAGCTGTCGTACACGATTATCCACCATCCGCACGGAATCCGCCTGTTCCGCCGTCATACGAGCGCGTCACGGCGGCAGATCGCCGGGTGGGGTGAAGTGCCACAGCCACCCCACCCAGACGACCTGGAGGATCGTGAAGGCACTCAGCACGAAGGTCCGGGCCGCCCACGACCGCGGGACCGCGAGCGCCAGGGCCAGCGGGAACAGGGGCAGCAGGAGTCGCAGCGTCGAGGTCTGCGGGGTGAAGAAGAGGAGCAGGTAGATCCCGTAGCCCCAGCAGAACTGCTGCATCGTCGACCCCATCGTCCGCCCGGCCGGCGACACGAGCAGCGCGATCATCCCGACCACCAGGACGAGGAGGCCCACGACGCTGAGCGGACCCAGCCACCGCTCCCCGGCGGTCACCCACTGCGTGAGGATGTGCGTCTCCCCGGTGTGCCACGCCGCCTCCGTGTCCGTGTACGCGGTGAGCGACCCGGTCCGGATCCACGCGTGGATCGGGTGAGCGAGCGCGGCGACGCAGGAGAGGACCCCCAGGGTCCACGACGTGACGACCTCGCGGAGCGGATACGGCTCCGCGTCCCTGCGGCGGAAGCGGCTGATGAGGTGGAGGAGGAGGAAGAACGCGACGGCCACGCCGATCGGCCGTGAGAGCGCCAGGAGGAACACGGGGCCGATCGCCCACAGGTACTGGCGGCGCACGATCAGCAGGAGCACCACCGCCTGCAGCAGCAGCGCCAGGGATTCCGCGTACGCGGTGCTGAGGATGGGCGAGGCCGGGAAGAAGAGGACGAGCGCCAGCCCCATGAGCGCCCGGCCGTGGGTCGTGACAGAGCGGAAGAGGACGAGGATCACGATCGCCGCCGCCGCGGCCATGACGGTCGAGAGGACGGGGGCGACCGCGTCGAAGTCCGCTCCGGTGAGGGAGGAGATGTCACGGACGATGAGGGGGTGCAGCGGGTAGAACGCCCACTGGTTCTGCGCGATCTCGCCGGTCTCGTAGACCGGCAGCGCTGACGGATAGCCCTCCTCCGCGATCCGCCGGTACCAGCCGCCGTCCCAGAAGTTGAGGAAGTCGTTGAGCGAGGTCCGCGTGCCGGTCGTCCACGGCGAATCCGGCTGTGTGCGCACGACCATCGCCATGATGCCCAGCGCCACGAGCCGGGACACGAAGTAGACCGCCAGCGCCTGCAGCCACACCGGCAGGGAGAGGACGGCGCGGGAGGCGCGGATCAGGTGCGTGCGGTCGAAGAGGCGCGGCAGCACGACCGGAGCGACCTCTCCCGGAGGCAGGGGCGCCTGCCGGCGGCCGGTGCGGGGCGGCTGCGTGGAGGCGGCCGCCGTCACGAGTCGGCGTGCGGGCCGGGTGCGGGGCTGGAGGTCGGGGAGTCCGGAGCCGAGGAGCTCGGGGCCGACGGGCTCGAGGTCGACGCTCTCGTGGTCGACGGTCCCGAGGTCGACGGACTCGGGGCCGCCTTCTCGAGCTCCGCGATGCGGGCCGTCAGGACGCTCATCGCCCGATCGACCTCTGCGGGGCGGTATCCCCACAGGACCGGGGTGAAGCGGATCGCCCGCAGGTCCGTCGCGCCGGCGTCCGCGGGTGCGCGGTCCACGCGCGGGAGGTCGGTCTCGTCCTGCTCCATCGCGCCGTCGAAGACGCCGCGGGAACCCGCGACCGCCACGACGAGGACGAAGACAGCTGCACACACTCCGAGGATGATCCACACCGGCATGGGTTCATCGTCTCACAGCGCGCGGTGCTCTCAGCGCAGGCCGCGCACGCTGCGCAGCGGCTCCGCCTCCCCGGTGATGGCCCCGATCATGCGGATCGTGTCGACGGTCTCCGCGACATCGTGCGCGCGGATGACGGACACGCCGTGCTCGACCGCGTACGCCGTCGCCGCCAGGGTCGCCGGCAGTCGGGCGGCCGGTGTCGTCGCATCGACGGACTCGCCGATGAAGTCCTTCCGGGAGATCGCCAGCAGCACCGGCATCCCCGCTCCGGCGAAGCGCGCGATGTTCCGCAGCAGCAGGAGCGACTGGCGGGTGTTCTTCCCGAAGTCCGGTGTGGGGTCCAGGAGGATCCGATCGGCGGGGATGCCCGCCTCCCGTGCGCGCTGGGCCAGGTCGAGGACGCCGGTCAGAGCGTGGTCCACCACGTGGTGCGGCAGCAGGCCGTAGCTGTTCCGGTGCGCGTCCGTCCGCGGGTCCAGTCCGCCGGTGTGCGAACAGACCAGGCCGGCCCCGGCCTCGGCGGCGACGCCCGGCAGATCCGGGTCCGCGCCCGCCCACGTGTCATTCACGATCCGGGCGCCCCGCGGCGACGGCAGCGCGGGCGACCGGCGCGCGGTACGTGTCCGCGGAGATGACGAGGCCCGGCAGCTGTGCGTGGATCGCCGCGATGACGGGGCAGACGAGGTCGATCTCCTCCTCCACGCCCACGTGGGGGCCGCGGCCGGCGCGCACGCCGCCGATGTCGACGATCGCGGCACCCGCCTCCTGCGCGCGGGCTGCGGCGCGGACCGCGGAGTCCGCGGTGGGCTCGGAGACGTGGAAGGAATCGACGGACCGGTTGATGACCGCCATGACGACGGGTCGGCCCGCACGGGCCTCCACCGGCCCGATCCGCAGCGGCTCAGGCGGCCCTGCCGCCTGAGAGGTCATGCAGAGGCTCCCTGCGGCAGGCAGTCGCCCAGTGCGGCGAGCGCCTCGTCGGCCGTGTCGACGACCGTGAAGAGGTCGACGTCCGCGGGCGCGATGACCCCGCGCTCCACGAGCGTCGTGCGGATCCACTCGAGGAGCCCGCCCCAGAACGCGCTGCCCACGAGGACGATCGGGAACCGGGTGATCGTGCCCGTCTGGACGAGGGTGAGCGCCTCGAAGAGCTCGTCGAGGGTGCCGAAGCCGCCGGGCATGACGACGAAGCCCTGCGAGTACTTGACGAACATCGTCTTGCGGACGAAGAAGTAGCGGAACTCGATGCCCAGATTCACGTGCTCGTTGAGGCCGGCCTCGAACGGCAGCTCGATGCCCAGACCCACGGACGCGCCGTCGGCGGCGACCGCACCCCGGTTGCCGGCCTCCATGATGCCCGGTCCACCGCCGGTGATGACGGCCACGCCACGGGCGGCGATCCCCCGGGCGATCTCGACGGCCAGAGCGTGCTCGGCCGTCCCCTCCCCCAGCCGGGCGGAGCCGAACACCGCGACGGCCGGCCCCAGCTCCGCGAGCGTGCCGAATCCCTCGACGAACTCCGCCTGGATCCGCAGGACCCGCCACGGGTCCGAGTGCACCCAGTCCGTGCCGGTGTCGCGGTTGAGCAGCTTCTGATCCGACGTCCAGTCCGGGACCTGCGCCCCGCGCAGTGTGACGGCGCCCTTGATGCGGCTGTCCGGCCGCGCGTCCGGACTCATGCCGGGGTGCCCGCCGCTGCCGGCTGCAGGAAGGCGAGGAGGGCGCGGGTGGCGGCCACGACCTCGGCGGTGGGGACGTGCTCGTCCGCGCGGTGCGCGTACAGCGGGTCGCCGGGTCCGAAGTTGAGGGCGGGGATGCCCAGCGCACTGAAGCGGGCGACGTCCGTCCACCCCAGCTTGGGGGCGACCGTCCCGCCCACCGCGGCCGCGAACTGGGCGGCGATGGGGCGGTCGAGGCCCGGGCGGGCGCCCTCGGACAGATCGACGACGCGCAGCTCGTGGCCGGGGAAGAGGCCGCGCAGGTGCTCCTCCGCCTGCCGGCCCGTCGTCGAGGGGGCGAAGCGGTAGTTGACGAGGACGGTGCACTCATCCGGGACGACGTTGCCGGCCACTCCCCCGCTGATGCCCACGGCCGACAGGGACTCGCGGTAGTCGAGGCCGTCGACCGTGACCGTCTGCGGCTGATACTCCGCGAGCGTGCTGAGGATGGGGGCGGCGGCGTGGATCGCGTTGACGCCCATGAAGGCGCGGGCGGAGTGGGCGCGGACGCCGGTCGTCGTGACCTCGACGCGGATCGTGCCGTTGCAGCCGCCCTCGATGCCCGCGTTCGACGGCTCGCCCAGGATCGCGAGGTCCGCGGCCAGCAGCTCCGGGTGGTTCCGGGCCAGGCGGCCCAGCCCGTTGAGGGAGGCGTCGACCTCCTCGTGGTCGTAGAACACCCACGTGACGTCGCGGGCCGGTTCCCGCAGCGCGTGCGCGACCGCCAGCTGCATCGCCACGCCCGCCTTCATGTCGCAGGCGCCGCGCCCCCACACGACCTCACGACCGTCCACCATGCGGCGGCGGGAGGGCACGTTGTCCTCGATCGGGACCGTGTCGAGGTGCCCGGCGACGAGGACCCGCTCGTCCCGGCCCAGCTCCGTGCGCGCGATGAGCGCATCGCCGTCGCGCACGATCGTGAGCGCGGGCCCGTCGCCTGCGGAGATCGACCGGAGGACGGCCTCGACCGCGTCCGCGATGCGACGCTCGTCACCGGAGACGGAGGGCAGGTCGCACAGCCGGGCGGTCAGTTCGACGGGATCGTCGCAGGCGGCCAGCAGGCCCGCCGCGTCCTGGTCTGCGGAGGAGGGCGTGGAGGTCATGCCGCCAGCCTACCGGGGGCGTCAGGCCCGGTAGGCTGGGACGCATGACAGCACGATTCGCAGCAGGCGTGGGCCTGCGCACGACCCATGGCAGCGACGTCCTCTCCGTCTGGTACCCGGCGCCGGTCCTGGGCACCTCCGCCGAGGCCGCCCAGACCTCCGCGCAGAGCGCGCTCAGCACCGCGGACCTCGAGGCCCTGGCGGGCGCGGACGAGGCACGCGGGACCGCGACGGACGTCGTCACGACCGTCATCGACCTGGACGAGGCCCCGGCGGACGCCGCGGACGGCTACCTGCGCCTCCACGCGCTCTCCCACCGTCTCGTCACCCCCAACTCGATCAGCCTCGACGGCCTGTTCGGGAAGCTCACGAACGTCGTGTGGACGTCCTCGGGCGCGTGCGCGGTCGAGGGCTTCGACGTCGTGCGCGCGAAGCTGATGGCCCGCGACGGCCAGGTCGCCGTGTACGGAGTCGACAAGTTCCCGCGCATGACGGACTTCGTCGTCCCCTCCGGTGTGCGGATCGGCGACGCGGACCGCGTGCGCCTGGGCGCGCACCTGGCCCAGGGGACCGTCGTCATGCACGAGGGCTTCGTGAACTTCAACGCGGGCACCCTGGGCGCGGCGATGATCGAGGGGCGCATCTCGCAGGGGGTCGTCGTGGGCGACGGCACGGACGTGGGCGGCGGCGCCTCGATCATGGGCACCCTGTCCGGCGGCAACGCGCTGCGCATCACGGTGGGCGCGGGCACCCTGCTGGGCGCGAACTCCGGCATCGGCATCTCGCTGGGCGACAACTGCATCGTCGAGGCGGGCCTCTACGTGACCGCCGGGACCCCGGTGGCACTGGTCGAGGAGCGCGGACGCGTCGTCAAGGCGATCGAGCTGTCCGGCGCGGACGGTGTCCTGCTGCGCCGCAACGGCCGCACCGGCGGTGTCGAAGCGCTGGCGCGCACGGACCGCGGCATCGAGCTCAACCCCGACCTGCACTGAGCCCCGACCTGCACTGAGTCGGGTGAGGGGCAGGCACTCCTGTCGCTCCTGCGCTGAACGCTCCGCAGCTGCGTGAGAGGGTGGGTCCATGAGTACGGACCCGCCCTCTCACGCGTCTGAGTCCCGTCCTTCTGCGCCGCCTGCAGGTCCACCGGTGCCGCCACCTGCTCAGCAACCGCCGCAACCACCGCAGCCCGGCCCACCTGCGCAGCCTGCGTCGTCAGTGCCGCCCGCGTCGTCGGTGCCTCCCCGCGCCCTGGCCCCTGATCTGGCCCGGGGCTTCATGCTCCTCCTCATCGCGATCGCGAACGTCTCCTGGCATCTGTGGGGGCATCCCACGGGCCTCATGTCCGCGCATCCGACGGACGGAGGACCGGTGGACACCGCGCTGGCCGCCGTCTCGCTCGTCTTCATCGACGGGCGCATCTACCCGATGTTCGCGTTCCTCTTCGGCTACGGCATGGTCCAGTTCGCACGGTCCCGGGTGGCCCGCGGGTTCCCCGACCGCATCGTCGACCGGATGCTGCTGCGCCGGCACCTCTGGCTGCTGGTGTTCGGGTTCGTGCACGCGCTGCTGCTGTTCAACGGCGACATCCTGGGCGCGTACGGACTCGCGGGTCTGATCCTGGGCGCGGCGCTCTTCCGGCGCTCCGACAAGGCGTTGCGGATCACCTCGTGGGTGTTGGCCGGCGCCCTCCTCCTCTTCGCGCTGGGCGGCCTCGTCATCGGACTTCTCATGCTCCTCCTGCCCGCGGAAGTGCAGGAGGAGATCGCCCGGTCGACGGAGGCGAACGGATCGATCACGGACATGATCGCCGGGCAGTCGAACTACGCACTGGCTGCGCTGATCCGCGCGGGGATGTGGATCGGGTCGACGATCGGGACCGTCCTCATGCTCACGGTCCCGTTGGCCATGGTGCTGGGGTGGCTCGCAGCCCGGCGCGGCCTGCTGGACGATCCAGCCGCACACCGGCCCACGCTGGTGAGCATCGCCGTCTGGGGCATCGCGATCGGAGCGGTGGGCGGCCTGCCCAGCGCCCTCGCGTTCACGGGCGTCCTCCCCGTTCCGGCCATGAACAGCTGGATGCTCTCCGGCATCGACCAGCTCACAGGTGTGGCCGGTGGTGCGGGCTACGCCGCCGCTTTCGGCCTGCTCGCCCTGCGGATCGGCTCGCGGCCCGGTCGCATCTCCTCCGCCGTCGCCGGCGTGGGCCGCCGGTCGCTCAGCTTCTACCTGCTCCAGTCGGTGCTCTTCGCCCCGCTGCTGACGGCGTGGGGCTTCGGTCTGGGACAGCACGTGGGCACGGCGATCGCCTTCGCGATCGCGGTGGGCGTGTGGCTGCTGTCCGTGGTGCTGGCCGCCGTCATGGACGTGCGGAACACCCGCGGACCGGCGGAGCGGCTGTTGCGCCGCCTCACCTACGGACCCCACGACCCGGCACGGTGAGGGGTCCCCGCGGGGACGTGCTGGTGAGAGTCCGGACCAGCCACCTGTGATCTCTCTGCGTTGAGGTGTCCGTACACGCCCCATTCCGACTGAAATCGGGGCGTGTACGGACACCTCAACGAGTTGTGCGGCACCGTGCGTCCCCGCGGGGACGCGAAACGGCCCTGGACTCCCACTCAGGTGGGGTTCCAGGGCCGTTCGTGCGAGCAGTGCCTCAGCGCTGGTCGGTGGGCACGTAGGTGCGCGCGGCGGAACCGGTGTAGATCTGGCGCGGACGGCCGATCTTCGTCTCCGGGTCCTTCGCCGCCTCGCGCCACTGGGCGATCCAGCCGGGCAGGCGACCCACCGCGAACAGCACGGTGAACATGTTCGTGGGGAAGCCCAGCGCCTTGTAGATGAGACCGGTGTAGAAGTCGACGTTCGGATACAGCTTGCGCTCGACGAAGTAGTCGTCGGCCAGCGCGATCTCCTCGAGGCTCTTGGCCAGGTCGAGCATCTCGTCGTTGCCGCCCAGCTTCTCCAGGACCTCGTCCGCCGTCTTCTTGATGATCGCGGCACGCGGATCGTAGTTCTTGTAGACGCGGTGGCCGAAGCCCATGAGGCGGACGCCGTCCTCCTTGTTCTTCACCCGCTCCATGAACTTCGCGGGGCCGTCGTCCGACTTCTGGATCTCCTCGAGCATCTCGAGGACCGCGGAGTTGGCGCCACCGTGCAGCGGACCGGCCAGCGCGTTGATGCCGGCGGAGATCGACTGGTAGAGGTTCGCCTGCGACGAGCCCACGAGGCGGACCGTCGACGTCGAGCAGTTCTGCTCGTGGTCCGCGTGGAGGATGAACAGCTGGTCGAGCGCACGCAGCGCCAGCGGGTCGATCTCGTACGGCTCCGAGGGGAAGCCGAAGTTCACGCGAAGGAAGTTCTCCACGAGACCCAGATCGTTGTCCGGGAACACGACCGGCAGACCCTCCGAGTGGCGGTGAGCGAACGCCGCGATCGTGGGCATCTTCGCCAGGAGGCGCGCGGTCGACAGATCGATCTGCGCCTCATCCGTGACGGACAGGCTGTCCTGGTAGAAGGTCGACAGCGCGGCGATCGCGGACGACACCATGGGCATGGGGTGCGCGTCGTAGGGGAACGCCTGGAAGAACCGACGCATGTCCTCGTGCAGGAGCGTGTGCTCGCGCAGCGTCGCGTCGAAGTCAGCCAGCTGCTGCGAGGTGGGCAGCTCGCCGTGGATGAGCAGGTAGGACACCTCGACGAACGTCGACTTCTCCGTCAGCTCCGCAATGTCGTAGCCGCGGTAGCGGAGGATGCCCTCATCCCCGTCGATGTACGTGATCGCCGACGACAGCGACGCGGTGTTCGCGAAACCGGGATCGTAGGTGACCTGACCCGTCGAGCTCAGCAGCGAGTTGATCCGCAGACCGTCGTTGCCCTCCACGGCCTCGACGAGGTCGAGTTCCAGCTCCTGGTCGCTCGTGCGAAGCACAGCATCCTTCGTCATGCGGGTACCTCTCATCTTCGTGTCCCGGCGGTGGCCGGGCTTGGATGTTTCCCAGCAGAAGCTGAGTATGGATTCAAAGTCTTCTGCAGACTAGCCGAACTGTCCACGCGGCACGAAATCACCAGACGATGGTGTACCATGCCCCGCGCGCGGCCCCGAGCCTGCCCGGCGAACCGCCGCCGCATCAGCCGCGCAGGCGGTCCGCCGCCTCCCGGATCACATCGTCCGAGGCGGTGAGCGCGATGCGCACGTGGCGCGCTCCGGCCTCGCCGTAGAACGCACCGGGACCGGCGATGATCCCCCGCTGCGCGAGGGCCTCGATCGTGTCCCAGCAGTCCTCGTCCCGGGTCGCCCACAGATAGAGACCCGCCTCCGAATGATCGATGCGCGCGCCGAAGGCCTCGACCGCCGGACGCAGCACCGCGCGCCGGGCGCGGTAGAGCTCCTTCTGCTCCCGGACATGCGCCTCGTCCTTGAGCGCCGCGATCGCGGCGGCCTGCACGGGCCCCGGCATGATCATGCCGGCGTGCTTGCGCGCGTTTGTCAACGGTCCCACGAGAGCCGGGTCGCCCGCGAGGAACGCGGCACGGTAACCGGCCAGGTTGGACTGCTTCGACAGGGAGTACACGGACAGCACGCCCGTGTGGTCGTCACCCACGACGCGGGGGTCCAGGATTCCGGGAGCGGTGTCCTCGCCCTCCCAGCCCAGGCGCGCGTAGCACTCGTCCGAGGCGAGGACGACGCCGGCCTCCCGCGTCCGCCGGACGACCGCCGCCAGCGTCTCAGGGTCGAGAACACGACCGGTCGGGTTGCCCGGCGAATTGATCCACAGCAGTCCCACGCCCTCCAGCGAGGCTCCGGCCAGGATGTCGTCGACGTCGAGGACCCGCGCCTCGACTCCGGCGAGCGTTGCCCCCATCGCGTAGGTGGGGTACGCCGCGGCCGGGTGCGCGACCGCCAGACCCCGGCCGGCGAGGCCCAGGAGGGTGGGCAGCCATGCGACGGCCTCTTTCGATCCCACGAGTGGCAGCACCTGCGTCGCGGGATCGAGCGTCGCGCCGAAGACCCGGGCGTACCAGTCCGCGATCGCACCGCGCAGCTGCGGGGTGCCCGCGGTCGTGGGGTAACCGGGCCAATCCGCGGCGGCGGCCAGCGCCTCGCGGATGACGGGCGGGGTGGGGTCGACGGGCGTGCCGATCGACAGGTCGCAGACGCCGCCGGGGTGCGCGTCCGCGGTCGCGCGGTAGGGCGCGAGCGTGTCCCACGGGTAATCGGGCAGGGACAGGCCGAATCCTGTCTGCGTCACGGGGCTCAGTCCTGGTTCTGCGGGGGCAGGGCGGCGATGAGCGGGTGATCGGTCCCCGTGTTGCCCACCTTCGCGGCACCGCCGGGAGAGCCCAGGTCGTCGAAGAAGTCCACGTTGGCGTTGTAGTACTCCGCCCACTCCTCCGGCACGTCGTCCTCGTAGTAGATCGCCTCGACCGGGCAGACCGGCTCGCAGGCCCCGCAGTCCACGCACTCATCGGGGTGGATGTAGAGCATCCGCTCGCCCTCGTAGATGCAGTCCACGGGACATTCGTCGATGCACGCCTTGTCCTTGAGGTCCACACACGGCTGCGCGATGACGTATGTCACTGTCACTTCTCCTATGGCTCCGGATCCACTCCTCACCAGGGTACTCCCCTAGAGTGGAGTGACCCCACCCCCGTCGCCCATCGCGACGCACAGTCGAAGCAGAGGTCAGTCCATGGAGCTGCGTCCCGGAATCCGCGTCGTCCTCAGGTACCGCAGCGGCGACCAGGCGACGGATGCACTGGGACTCGTCGACGAGGTGACGGATCTCACCGTCACGGTGCGGACGAAGCGCGGTCCGGTCGTCGTCGACCGGGAGTCGATCCTCGTCGCCCACGAGGTCCCGCCCGCCCCGGTCCGCACGGGACAGCCGCACCGGGCCCTTTCCGCGGTCGACCTGCGCCGCATCTCCGCCGCCGCCTGGCTCCCTCCGCAGAGCACGTGGCTCCACGCGGACAACGTGCGCGCGGAGGCGGAGGGGTCGACCGACTTCGTCCAGACCGGCTGGTTGCTGCGCGCGGAGGCGGACTCGCCCTCGCGCCGGGCGTCCTCCGCTCTGCCGCTCGACGCACCGGGGATGCCCGCCGCACAGGCCCTCGACGCCGTCGAGGCCTGGTACGCCGCGCGCGGTCTGAGTCCTCAGATCCAGATCTACTCCGCGGACGCGAGCGCCGCACTCGACCCCACCTGCGCGGAGCTGGGGCCGCTGCTGCGCGAGCGCGGGTTCACCCCCTCGGCCCCGGTCCTGCTGCTGACGGGGGCCACGCGCGAGGCCGCCGCCGGGGCCACCCGTGCGACGGACGCCGCTCTGCCCGGCCTCACGATCCACGTGGAGGACGAGCCGTCGGAGGATCTCGTGACCGCGCTGGGGCGCGATCCTGAGGCACCCGACCGCGCGGCCTTCACCCGCCTGCTCACCTCCGGCGAGCAGGTCCAGTTCGTGTCCGCGTGGGCGCATCATCCGGACGGCTCGCGCAGTCCGGTCGCCGCGTGCCGTCTGGCGGAGGTGAACCGCTGGGCGGTCGTGACGAACCTCGTCACGCACCCCGGGCTGCGCCGTCGCGGGGCCGGCCGTGCGATCGTGCGCGCCGCACTCGCGACCGCGGCCGGGCGCGGTGTGCGCTCCTACCTCGTCGATGTGGAGGCGGACAACGCGGCGTCCCTGGCCCTCTTCGAGTCCCTAGGCGCGACGGTCGCCCAGCGCAGCTGGTACGCCCGCCGCTGACGGTCCCGGCTCACCGCCGACCCCGGGGGCTCACCGCCGACCCCGGGGGCTCACCGCCGAACCGCCGCCGCTGACCGTCCCTGCTCACCGCCGGCCCCAGCGGCACCTGGTCAGTCCTCGCAGATGACACGGTTGACCGGCCGGTAGACGGTCGTGAAGTCGTCCTCCTGCACGACGTCCCCGGTGTCCGCGTCGCGGATCGTGCGGTAGATCGTGATGGACCAGCCCTCCCTGGGTGACTGCGGGGAGCATTCCGGGCCGGATTCCCGCACCGTGCCCGGCGAGGTGTGGGCGAAGCGGTCGGAGGCATCGGCTTCGACCTCGACCGTCTTGACGCCCAGCACGCGGGCGTGGACCTCGCCCCCGGACAGGCTCATGTCCAGTACGACCGGCTCATCGGAGGTGTTCGTGAACTTGAGGTCGATCGACGACCAGTCGAGCGTCGTCTCGCGGCCCTCCGGGTAGCGGGAGATGTAGCGGGAGTGCGCCTGATGCTCGTCCAGGTCGAAGCCCGCGAAGAACGCCGCGTTGAACAGGGTCGTCGACACCTGTGAGATCCCGCCGCCGTAGTCCTTCGTCATCTGCCCCTCCATGATGACGCCCGCCTGCTTGTAGCCGTTCGCGGCGGTCCGCTGGCCCAGGGTCTCGTTGAGGGAGAACTGCTCACCGGGCTGCAGCACGGTGCCGCTCACGGAGTCCGTCGACACGCGCAGGTTCGTGTCGCGGTTGGGTTCGGAGTCGTACGAGGTGGAGAACTCCGCGATCGTGTCGGAGAAGTCCGCCTCCTCCGCATCCTCCGTCGTGAACTCCGGCTCCTCCTCCGTCAGCTCGATCTCCCCGCTGCGATCGTCCGCGGTCATCGCTTTCGCGACCGCGTCCGCCACCGCGTCCTCCTCCGCGCCCAGACCGCTGGAGGCCGGCACCACCGTGAGGTCGTCGCCGTCGATGTCGAAGCTCGCGTCCGTGGGGGCCTGGCCCACGTCCGGGTTCTCCTCGAAGACCGCCTCTGTGAGACCGCCGGCGTCGAACACCGGGGCGAGCGTCCCGTCCTGCGGTTCGAAGGACAGGTGGCCGGCGATGGTCTGCGCGGACACCTCCATCCCCTGGGTCTCGCCGTCCGGATCTGTCGCCTCGAGGGACACGTCGTCGGAGACCGCGGGCTCGGCCACCTCGGACCGCACCTGCTCCGCCTCCTCCGTCGTGATGTCCGGCTCCGTGGCGATCGGCTCGACGGTCACCTCGTCCGCGCGCAGCCACTGCTGCTCGATCGCCTCGCGCAGGGCGGAGTCCGCCACGACGATCCCGTCCTCGCCCTTCGTCACGATCGCGGCCCGGTCCTCGTCGTACTCGAGCTGCGCGTCGACGGGTTCCAGGGTGAGGTCCTCCGACGTCGACTCCAGCACGGGCCCCAGCGCGTCCTCGTCGATGTCGAGGACCGGCGCGATCTCCTCGTCCTCGAACAGGCGCGACCAGACGACGCGGGGGTCCAGGGAGAAGCCCAAGGCGGAGTCGACGGTCGCCTCGACGTCGACGCTCAGTCCCGCGTCCACCGGGTCGAAGGTCGCGGACGACTCACCGGCGACGACGTCCACCTCCTGCTGCGGGGTCTCCCCCAGTCCGTCGGTCAGCGCGGTCACCGCCTCGTCGCGGTCCATCCCGCCGATGTCGACGCCCATCGACCGCGCACCGGACGGGGCCGAGGTGGACTGCCACGCGGCCAGCAGCACGTAGGCGCCGGCCAGCAGGACGGCGACGACCGAGCCGATGATGAGCCACCACCGCTTCGTCCTGCCGGCGCTTCCCTGTGTCATGCGCGTCGTCCTGCACTTCCCGCTCTCGTACCGACGGCGGTCACCGCCGGAGATCACGAGAAATGTACTACACGCGTCTCCGCGCCGGCCTCACGAAGACGATGACGGCCGCCAGCAGCATGGGTGCGAAGAGCCACGTGAGCGAGCGCAGTGAGCCGGTCACGATGAGGTCCTGTCCCGGCCACAGCTGCGGTTGGGCGAAGGCGAAGCTCACGATCGAGACGACCGCGGCCAGTGTGACGGTCACGATCGTCGACCGGTAGAGCGCCGTGATGTGCCACAGTGCGGCGATCGTGAGCAGCAGCGCCAGTCCCAGCCCCCACGGCAGGATGACCGGCTGGCCGGCCAGCGTCACGGCCGTCGCGTTGAGGTGCTGGAGGGATCCCAGCAGTCCGACGACGAGGCCGATGACGAGCGCGTGGAGGCACCCGCCCAGCGTCGCCGTCCAGCTCTCGTCCGTCTTCTTCCGCCGAGGCCGCAGCCGCTGACCGTCCGCCTCACCCGCCGCTGCGGTGGCGTCCGGGTCCCCCGTCGCCGCGACGGCGGCACCGGCCGCGGTCGCCCCGGCGGCTCCCGCCGCCGCGCCGGCGGGCAGGGGTGCGCCGGTCTCGATGCCCGGCGCCCGCCCGCCCGGAGAGCGGTCGGGGGCCAGCAGCGCGATCTCGTCGACCGTGCCGTCCGGCAGTGCCCGCACGGGTGCGTCCGCGCTCTTCGCGAAGTCCGCCAGGGCGAAGTGCTCCGTCGTGCCGATCCGCTGGCCGATCCGGTTCGACAGGGCGAAGAAGTCGCCGGCGACCGTGACCTGGGTGGCGTGCGCGGCCATCGCCATCGCCTTCTGCCCCAGCACGTCCTCGACGTCCTGGGCCACGGCCACGGGGACCTCGTCCGCGATGGTGGAAGGGGCCTCGGCGGGCAGGAAGCCCGTGAGGTCGAAGCCGGGCGCGGTCGCGTCGAAGGTCCGGGCCACGGCGGCCGGCGGGTTCACGATCGTGAGCAGGCGCGTCCGGTCCGACCGGGCCGGACCGCCCCGGCGCAGCGCGGACACGGTCGCCTCGTGGCAGCGGCGGTGGTCGGGATGGCCGTAGCCGCCGTCCGCAGCGTAGGTGAGGACGAGGTGCGGGTCCACCGCCTCGATGACGGCGGAGACGCGGGCGGCGACGTCGTCCGGGTCCGCCGCGCAGAACGCATCCGGCGGCATCGTCGCGGGGGCGTGGGCGTGCCCGTCCTCGCCCCACACCATGCCCGAGTCCTCGAAGCGGCGGGCCGGGAACCCTGCCGCGGCCTCGGGAGCGGACTGGCCCAGGTACGCGTGCTCGGTGACCCCCAGCGCCTGCAGCGCGGCCGCGAGCTCCTGCTCGCGGTGCGCGGCCAGGCCCGCCCGGTCGCCCTCGAGGCCGGCCAGCTCCTCGCCGATCACCTCACCGCCCTCGCCCCGGGTCGCGGTGAGGAGGACGACGCGCGCACCCGCGCGCACCAGGTGGGCCATCGTGCCGCCCGTCGCGATCGATTCGTCGTCGGGATGGGCGTGGACGAGCAGGACGGTGGGGGTCGTCAACGGCGGATCAGCCCTGCATCCTGCGCTGGGACTTGTGGCGCTCCTTCTGGTCCAGGATGACCTTGCGGATGCGGACGGAGGACGGCGTCACCTCGACGCACTCGTCCTGGTTCGCGAACTCGAGGCTCTCCTCGAGGGTGAGGGTGCGCGGCGGGACGAGGTTCTCGAACGAGTCGGAGGAGGCCGCACGCATGTTCGTGAGCTTCTTCTCCTTCGTGATGTTCACGTCCATGTCGTCGGAGCGCGAGTTCTCGCCCACGATCTGGCCCTCGTACACCTCGGAGGTGGGCTGGACGAAGAACGAGCCGCGCTCCTGCAGGTTGATCATCGCGAACGGGGTGACGACCCCGGCGCGGTCGGCCACCAGCGAGCCCGCGGTGCGGAACTCGATGGGGCCGGCCCACGGCGCGGTGCCGGCGGAGATCGAGTTCGCGATGCCGGTGCCGCGCGTCTCCGTCATGAAGCGGGTGCGGAAGCCGATGAGGCCGCGGGCCGGGACCTTGAACTCCATGCGGACCCAGCCGGTGCCGTGGTTCGCCATCGTCTCCATCGTGCCCTTGCGGGACGCCATGAGCTGCGTGATCGCGCCCAGGTGCTCCTCCGGCACGTCGATCGTCATGTGCTCGAGCGGCTCGTGGAGGACGCCGTCCACGTGCCGGGTGACGACCTGCGGCTTGCCGACGGTGAGCTCGAAGCCCTCGCGGCGCATCTGCTCGACGAGGATCGCCAGCGCCAGCTCGCCGCGGCCCTGCACCTCCCATGCGTCCGGTCGCTCCGTGGGAAGCACCTTGAGCGACACGTTGCCCACCAGCTCCTGGTCCAGGCGGTCCTTCACCTGGCGGGCGGTGACCTTCGTGCCCTTCTCGCGGCCGGCCAGCGGCGAGGTGTTGATGCCGATCGTCATGGAGATCGCGGGGTCGTCGACCGTGATGCCCGGCATGGGGCGCGGGTCCTCGAGGTCCGTGATCGTGTCGCCGATGTTGATCTCCGGGATGCCCGCGATCGCGACGATGTCGCCCGCGGACGCCTCCGTCGCCGGGATGCGCTCCAGCCCGCGGGTCTCCAGCAGCTCCGTCACCTTCGCGGAGGAGATCTCGCCGTTCGAGTGCACCCACGCGACCTGCTGGCCCTTGCGCAGCGTGCCGCCGTAGATCCGCAGCAGCGCCAGACGCCCCAGGAACGGCGAGGCGTCCAGGTTCGTCACGTGCGCCTGCAGCACCCCGTCATCGGTCGTCGCGGGGGCGGGGATGTACTCGAGGATCGTCTTGAAGAGCGGCTCCAGGTCCTCGCTGTCCGGCAGATCGCCGTCCGCGGGGCGGTTGACGGAGGCGCGTCCGGCCTTCGCGGAGGCGTAGACGACGGGTACGTCGAGGACGACCTCCGCATCGAAGCCCTCGATCTCCTCCGCCAGGTCGGAGGCCAGACCCAGCAGCAGGTCCTGCGCCTCGTCCAGCACGTGCTCGATGCGGGCGTCCGCACGGTCGGTCTTGTTGACGACCAGGATGACCGGCTTCTGCGCGGCCAGCGCCTTGCGCAGGACGAAGCGGGTCTGCGGCAGCGGGCCCTCCGAGGAGTCCACCAGGAGGACGACGCCGTCGACCATCGACAGGCCGCGCTCCACCTCGCCGCCGAAGTCCGCGTGGCCCGGGGTGTCGATCACGTTGATCGTGATGGGCTCGTCCGCGGACGGACCGGTGTAGGCGATGGAGGTGTTCTTCGCGAGGATCGTGATCCCCTTCTCCTTCTCCAGCTCGCCCGAGTCCATGACGCGATCGCCCACGTCTCCGTGGTCGCTGAAGGCACCGCCCTGCGTGAGCATTGCGTTGACGAGGGTCGTCTTGCCGTGGTCGACGTGCGCGACGATCGCGACGTTCCTTCGGTCCGAGCGGCGGGAGGTGTGCAGCGTCATGGGCTCGCTTTCATAGAGGTGGCGGTTGCGCCGTAGACGATTATAGGGGCCTGAACGGCCCCGCCCCGTCGCTCCACCTGTGAAGAGGGGTGGAGCGACGGGGCGGGGTGACCGCGGGAGGCGGGCCGGGGAACCGTCCCGGACCACGGCCTCGGGAGCGGTGCGGTCGTCCGGGAGGGCACTTCACCAGGTGCGTCTCCCGCGACCGGGGTCAGGAGGCGAGTCCTCCCTCGGTCGCCTCGAGGAGTGCGTCGCGCGCCTCACGGCGGCGGCGCTGCTCGACGGGATCCGGCACCGGCACGGCCGCCAGCAGGCGCTGGGTGTACGGGTGGCGCGGCTGCGCGACCAGATCCGAGCTGGGCCCGATCTCCAGCAGGTGGCCGTGTCGCATGACCGCGATCCGACTGGCGACCATCTCGACGACCGCCAGGTCGTGGCTGATGAAGAGGCACGCGAAGCCGTACTGCTCCTGCAGGTCCCGGAACAGGGTGAGCACCTTCGCCTGCACGGACACGTCCAGGGCGGACGTGGGCTCGTCCGCGATGAGCAGGGACGGCTTGAGCGTGAGCGCACGGGCGATGCCGATGCGCTGGCGCTGGCCGCCGGACAGCTCGTGCGGGTAGCGGTTGCGCATCGAGGTGGGCAGCTGGACCGATTCGAGCATCTGCTCGACGCGGCGGCTGAGCTCCGGCCCCTTGAGCTTCTCGTGCAGCACGAGCGGCTCGCCGATCGACTCGCCGATCGGCAGACGCGGGTTGAGGGAGGAGCCGGGATCCTGGAACACGAAGCCCACGGTCTTGCGCAGGTCGCGCAGATCCTTGTTCTTCTTGCCCGCGACCTCGATCCCGCCCACGGTGAGAGACCCCTCGACGACGGGGATGAGCCCCACCGCCGCGCGGCCGATCGTCGTCTTGCCGGAACCGGACTCCCCCACGAGGCCCACGACCTCGCCGGGTGCGATCGCCAGGTCGATCGAGTGGGCCGCGCGGAACGCCTTGCGCCTCCCGATCGCGGGGTACTCGATCGTCGCCCCGGCCAGCCGCAGCGCCGTGTGATCCGTCTCGATGCGTCCGCCCGGGTGCTCGTACGTGTCATTGGACTCCAGCGGGATGGCCGCCAGGTCGTCGACGTACTCGAGTTCGACGTCCTGCCCCGAGGAGCCGAACGCCGTGGCACCCGGTTCCCCCGCGCGCGAGCCCAGGTGCGGCACCGCGTCCAGCAGCTGACGGGTGTACGGGTGCTGGGGCGCGCTGAAGATCTGCTGCGCGGTCCCCTCCTCGACGACGCGCCCCTGCTTCATGACGAGCATCCGGTCCGCCATGTCCGCGACCACGCCCATGTCGTGCGTGATGAGGATGATGCCGGCGTCGACCTTCTCGCGCAGCTCGCGCATGAGCTTGAGGATCTCCGCCTGGACCGTCACGTCCAGGGCGGTCGTGGGCTCGTCCGCGATGAGGAGCTTGGGCTGGCAGGCCAGGGCCTGCGCGATCATGATGCGCTGGCGCTGACCGCCGGACAGCTGGTGCGGGAACGCGTTGAAGCGGTCCTCCGGGTCCGGGATCTCCACCAGCCGCATGAGGCGCAGTGCCTCCTGCTTCGCCTGCTTGGGGCCCATGACGGTGTGGACGCGCAGGGTCTCCACGATCTGGAAGCCCACCGTGTAGACGGGGTTGAGCGCCGTCATGGGCTCCTGGAAGATCACGGAGATCTCGTTGCCGCGCACGTGCTGCATGCGCTCCTCCGCCAGGCCCACGAGTTCGCGGTGGCCCAGCCGCGCGGACCCCGATGCCCGCCCGTTGCGCGGCAGCAGCCCCATGAGCGACATCGACGACTGCGACTTGCCGGAGCCGGATTCGCCCACGATCGCCAGTACCTCACCGGGGTGCAGGTCGTAGGTGAGTCCCTCCGCCGCCGTGAACCACTCGTCGCCCACCCAGAAGCGGACGCTCAGGTCCTTGACGGACAGGATGGGCTCCTTGGCGGTGGCCGTCCGTCCGGCGGAGTCCGCGTGACCGGCCGGATCCGTCTGACCGGGTGCGCCGGTCGGCTGCTGGTCCTGACTCACAGCTCCCCCTTCCGCTGGTCGTCGCGTTCGTCGTCGGATCCTGCCGGCCCGTCGGGTCCCTCCGGCCTGCCGGAGCCCGTGGGTCCGTCGGATCGTGGGGGCGTGTCCGCCGCCGAGGCCGTGATCGCCGCGGTCGCGGTCGTCCCGCCCGCAGCCGCCCGCCTCCGGTCCGCGCGGTCCATCTTGCGCTGCGACGGGATCGCCTTCATGCGGGGGTCGAACGCGTCGCGCAGACCGTCGCCGATGAAGTTGACGCACAGCGCGATGATGATGATGAAGAGGCCCGCCCACCAGAACAGCCAGGGCCGGGTGGAGAAGGCGCTCTGGTACTCGTTGATGAGCTGGCCCAGCGAGATCTGCGGCGGTCGGATTCCGAAGCCCAGGAAGCTGAGCGCCGTCTCCAGGACGATCGCCTGGCTCATGAGCAGCGTCGTGTTCACGATGATGACGCCCACGGAGTTGGGCAGGATGTGCGTGAACATGATCCGGAAGTCCCCGGCGCCGGAGACGCGGGCGGAGTCGACGAACTCGCGCTCGCGCAGCGCCATGAACTCACCGCGCACCAGGCGGGCGAGTCCGGTCCACAGGATGCCGCCCAGCACCAGCCCCAGCATGGGGGCCAGATAGGACGACAGCGGGAGACCGAAGAAGGAGAAGGAGGGGCCACCGATCAGCTTGCCCAGGATCGCTCCCACGACGATCGTGGGGACGATGATGAAGCCGTCCGTGATCCTCATGAGCAGGCCGTCCAGCCAGCCGCGGTAGTAACCGGCCAGCGCGCCGATCGTCGTGCCGATCACCAGTGCGGTCGCACCGATGATGACCATGACCATGAGCGAGATCTGTGTGCCCTTCATGACCCGGGCGAAGTTGTCGCGGCCGATGTCGTCCTGCCCGAAGGGATGCTCGCCCAGCGAGAACGGGTTCGCCAGCGTCCACGTGGGCGCTCCGCCGGGGTTGACGACCGGGCCGGAGCTCACGTGGTTGTGGATCCACCAGCCCGGGATGGGGCCCACGCCCTGCGCGGTGAAGGCGAGGAGCGCGACGAGGCCCAGGACGATCATGCTGACCATCGCGCCGGTGTGGCGGAAGAACTTGCGGCGGACGATCGCGCCCTGCGACAGGCCGGCGTCCTCCTTCGATTCGATCGCGGTGGGGGCATCCGCGTCGTCCGGGCCGGAGCCGAACGGCGATGCCGGGGGTGTGTCGTGTGTCGTGCTCATCAGGCGTCCACTCGGATTCGCGGGTCGAGGACTGCGTAGAGGAAGTCGGCCACGAGGTTCGCGACGACCGCCAGCAGTCCGGTGATGACGATGTAGGCCATGATCGGGTCGAGCTCGTTGCGGTTCATCGAGTCGATGAAGAGCTTGCCCATCCCGGACCAGCCGAAGATCGTCTCCGTGATGACCGCGCCGCCGATCATCGTGATGATGTCGACCGGGATGATCGATGCCAGCGGCAGCAGCGCGTTGCGCAGCGCGTGCCGCATGACGACGGTGCGGCCCGGCAGGCCCTTGGCCTTCGCGGTGCGGATGTAGTCCTGGTTCATGACCTCGAGCATCGAACCGCGGGTGTAGCGCGTGTAGGACGCGATCGAGATGAGGACCAGGGCGATCGACGGCAGCAGCAGGTGCGTGAAGCTGTCGAGGTTCACGAACCAGAAGTCACCCGTCAGGTTGGGGGTGCTGGCGCCGATCGTCGCGATGGGGCGCTGGTTGATCGCGGGGTGGTCGCCGTAGCGGCCCCACTCCTGGAAGACGCGGTCGATGAAGATGAGCACGCCGATCACGATCGCGGTGATCGCGCCGGTGCGGCCGGAGACCAGGGGGTCGGGTCCGCGGAACGCGGCTCCCACGGCGAGGCCCACGCCCACGGCGACGAGCGCCAGCAGGAACATCCACAGCCAGTTCATCTCGGCGTACCAGAAGAGGTTCTGCAGCGGCATGTAGAGACCGATGCCGATGACGGCGACGGTCAGTGCGGTCCAGAGTGCGCGCCGGTTCGAAAGCCCCGTCGACAGGAACGTGACGGCGACAGCGGTCGCGAGGGAGAAGACCCCGATGCCCACGATGCCGAAGGTGGGGTCGTACAGCCAGCCGGAGGCCAGGACGTAGTAGATCGTGCCGAAGGTGACGAGGGTGGCGCCGCCGAAGGCCAGGAGCCGGCGCCTGCCGGTGCCGCCCAGAGCGCCCATCCAGATGAGGCCCGCGGCCACGGACACGACGATGATCGGGACCCAGCCCACGACGGGGTCGGACAGGAAATTGTTGAACTCGATCGCACCGTACTGCTTGAGGAGGACGGCGACCCAGAAGACGGGAAGCGAGTACAGGAGGAAGCTCACGAAGGTGATGAAGTAGTCGAACCCGGTGTACTGCCGCAGTGCGGAGATCATGCCCAGGAAGACACCCACGAGGATCGACACGAGGGTCGCACCGGTCACGAGCTTGACGGTGTTGACGACCGCGCCCTGGAGCTGGTCCGTCACGGGCTGCCCGCTCACCCAGGCGGTGCCCAGGTCGCAGCTGCCCACGAGGCAGCCGGCCGCACCGGTGAGCCACTGGAAGTAGCGGATGATCGCGGGGGTGTCGAGGTCGAGGAGGCGGGCGCGCGCTTCGTAGAGGGCGCCGATGTTGGGGGCGGTGCTCTGCCGCAGGTCCGCGTAGTAGTCGAGCGCGGTGTCGAGCAGGAGGAAGAGGACGAGGGTGACGACCAGCAGGACGACGGCGGTCGACAGGGTCCGTCGGAGGATGAATCTGATCATGGCGCTTCACGCTTCGGTTCTGGGCCGCCCGCCGACGGGGACACCAATGCTGGTGTCCCCGTCGGCGGTGCGGCTGCGGTTGGGCGTTCAGCTGAGGAGCCTCACGGCTCTCAGCTGACCTGCCACTCCCAGTAGTTCCAGAACATGGTGGGCGACACGGTGGTCGTCGACACGTTCTGCACGCGATCGCGGTAGATCGTCAGCTCCGGGTGCTGGAAGATCGGCATGCCGAAGCCGTCCTCGATGAGGGTCTTCTCGATCTCCGTCACCAGGGGTGTCTGCTCCGACTCCTCCGTCGTCACCATGAGCTCGTCCAGCATGTCGTCGAGCTCCTCGTTCGAGTAGCCGCCGTAGTTGTTCTGCTGGCCGGTGCGCCAGTTGGCGTCCGAGTTCGAGATGCCCGTCGTGGTCGACTGCCAGCCGAACAGCGAGGCGTCGTACGTGCCGTCGCCCAGGCGGGTGCCCCAGTTGTCGTCGCCGTCCTCGACGATCTCGAAGCCGGCCTGCTCCGCGGATTCCTTGATGAGCGTGGCCTGCTGCGCGCGACGCTCGTTCGACGCGCCGTACAGGAGGCGGACCGTGGGCGCCTCGACGCCGGCCTCCTCGAGGAGCTCCTGAGCACCCTCGATGTCACCGCCGGCGAACTCGTCGGAGCTGTTGCCCGCGACGACCTCGTCGTAGCCCGGTGCACCGGGGACCATGTAGAGCGAGTCGCGGACCGTCGCCTCCTCGTTGAGGGGCTTGATGATCGTCTCGACGATCTGCTCGCGCGGCAGGGTCTTGAGGAAGGCCTGGCGCACCAGCTTCGCGGTCTCCTCGTCGCCGTCGTAGGACTCCGGGTCGAAGGGGCCGTTGTTGTCGTACGTGAGGTCGACGTGCTCGTAGGTCGCGCCGTCCTCGCTCTCGACGGTGACGCCGTCGATCGCCTCGGCTGCGGACTTCACGTCTGCCGTGGCCTGCGGCTGGATGATGTCGATCTCACCGTTCTCCACGGCCTGGACCGATGCCATCGGATCCTCGTTGTAGCGGATCGTGACCTGGTTGACGCCCACCTCCTTGGGACCCGAGTAGTTCTCGTCCGCCTCGAGGGTGAGGTACTGGCCCTCCGCGAAGTCGACCATCTTGTACGGGCCGTTGTGGACGATGAGATCCTCGTCGTCCGTCATCGACGTGAAGTCGAAGGCGGTGTTCCACTCGTTCGCGATGGTGGACAGCGCGGCGGTGTCCTCGTTCTCGATCGCATCGAGGACAGCCTGCTTCGCGGCCTCCGGGTCCTCCTCGCCCAGAGCCTTCTTCGCGACGATGTGCGCGGGCACGCCCACGCCGTCCGCGCCGAAGCCCAGCGAGTAGCGCCAGTCCGCGAAGGCCTCGGAGTAGGTGAAGGTGACCTCCTTGCCGTCCTCGGAGATCTCCGGGAAGTCCTTGATGAGCGACGGGCCGATCGAGGCGGAGTCGAAGAACACCGTCTCCTCGTCCTCGATCTCCTCGATCGCACCGGACTCCTCGTCGCGGGACACCTCCTCCTCTTCGGCCGTATTGAAGTTCGAGGACTGCGCGGCCCACTGCAGGACGATGTCCGCCGCGTCGACCGGTGTGCCGTCGGACCAGGTCGCGGAATCCGCGAAGGTGTACTTGACCTGCAGCGGGTCCTCGGACACCTGCTCGACGGTGCCCAGGTCGCCCTCCTGCACCTCCAGGTTGTCGTCGTAGTACCCGAAGTTGTCGTTCATCATGTACGTGACGATCGAGTTCGCGACGGCGTTGCCGTTGGCCGTCATCGTGTTCATGCTGCGGAAGGGCTCGTTCCAGCCCACGTTGAGCAGCGAATCGCCGCCCTCACCGCCGCCGCCTTCGCCGCCGCCGTCCCCGCCGCTGCCCGGCGGGGTGCATGCGGACAGGACGAGGGCGCCGGCGGCGACACTCGCGGCCAGTCCCAGGTAGCGCTTCTTCACGTCGTCTCCTCGTATGTCGTTCGTTCCAGCTGTGGCCCCTGCGGACCGGAAGGGCCGCGAGCGGCCCTTCCTGAGTCCCGCATGAGCGGGTCATGCGTGAAGCATGAATTGGTTGAACTGTACGACCAGGGTGAGCCGCACCACACGCTGTGAGCCACACCATCCGCCATCGTTACTCATTCGTGACAGCACATGTATGGCCATACACTCGACCGCATGAGTGGAGCGCAGAACCAGCGGGATCCGGACGAATCCGAGACCGTGCTGAGGACCTCGTCCGCGACCGCCATCGGGTGGACGACGACGGTCGCGGGCGCGCTGGTCGCCCTCCTCATCGTCGTCCAGGTGCCGCCCGCAGCGGCCGTCGCGATGCTGGGTCTGCCCGTGCTCATCGCGACGGTGGGATGGGCCTGCTACCTGCGCCCCCGCGTGCTGCTGACGGGTTGGGGACTGCGGGTCGTCAACATCGTGCGCACCCATGACGTGCCGTTCGCGCGGGTCGAGTCGATCGATCAGCGTCTGGGCGTCACCCTCACGACGGATGCCGGGAAGCGGATCGGCGTCTGGTCACTGCCCGATGCGGGGCGCCGGGTGCGGAGGCCTGGAATGTTCGGCCAGTCCGCGGAGCCGCACGTCGATGACGACACCGTCGTCCAGGACGCCCGTCCGGACGCGGAAGCCGGGACGCGGGCGTTCCGCCGAGGCATCGTCGAACCCCACACCGCTCCACCAGTGCAGCGACTGCTGGACGCGCGCGCCCTCTGGCTCCAGCGCGAGGACGGACCGGCAGGGCCGTCGGAGATCACGACCCGGACACATCCGTGGCCGCTGGTCCTCTGCGGGGTCGCACTCCTGTGGGCCCTCTGGGGCCTGAGCGTCACCGCGACCTTCTGAGCCACCGCGACGTTCTGAGTCTCACCAGCGGCGGGCGCGCCACTCCTCGAGGTGGGGTCGCTCCGCGCCCAGGGTCGTCGCGTCGCCGTGGCCCGGAAGGACGAGTGCGTCATCGCCGAACCGATCGAAGATCCGCTCCTCCAGGTCGTCCATGAGCGAGTCGAAGTCCTCCTCCGACCACGTCTTGCCCGGACCTCCGGGGAACAGCGAGTCGCCGGAGACGATGACGTCCTGGCCGTCCGCGTCCGTCAGGACGAAGGCGATCGAGCCGGGCGTGTGTCCCCGCAGGGCGATGCACGCGAAGGACAGGTCCCCGATGACGAGGACGTCCTCGTGCGCCACCGTCTCCGCGATGTCCGCCCCGGACTCCTCCGCGATCGCGGCCGCGTCGTCGACGCCGGCGATCGTGCGGTCGGTCAGCTCCCGGGACGCGTCCGCCAGCGCGCGCACGTGATCCCAGTGGCGGTGGGTCGTGAGGATCGCATCGACCCCTCCCCCGCCGGCCGCCTCGATGAGGGACCGGATCGCCGGCAGGTCGTCTGCCGCGTCGATGAGGACGTGTGAGTCCGCGCCGTCCGCGGTCACGAGATAGACGTTGTTCTGCATCTCCGACACAGCGATCGAGCGGATGGTGAATCCGGCGAATGCGCGCTCCACGATGTCCATGGACCCACTCTAGGCACAGACCCGGCCCCGGGGGGATCCCCCTGTCCCGCATCGTGGGCATCGCACGGTGGGCCGTCGCCCCTTGCTACCGTCGGTCCCGGGCGCACACACCGCCCGCGGACGAGGGAGCCGTACCCGCACACGCGACAAGACGGCCAGATGAGGAATCCCCATGTCCTTCGACCTGTCCCCCGGACTCGCCTGGACGGTGCTCATCGTCTCCGGCGCCTTCGAGACGATGTGGGCGTACGCGCTCGCGGCCGATCATCTGCGCATGCCCCGGCGCATCCTCCTGTTCCTCGTGGGCACCCTCGTGTCCATGGGAGGCCTGGCGGCGGCGCTCGGCAGCATCCCCGTGGGCACCGGCTACGCCGTGTGGGTGGGGATCGGCGCCGTCACGACGCTGCTCCTGGCGGTGCTGCAGCGCCGCGAGTCGATGACGTGGATGCGCGCGGTCTTCGCGGCGGTCCTCCTGACCGGCGTCGTGGGCCTCCAGGTGGTGAGCTGACATGCACTGGATCCTGCTCATCCTGTCCGGCTCCCTCGAGGCCGTCTGGGCGCACGCGCTCTCCGACGTCCTCGACCCCGTCAACGCGATCACGTTCCTGCTGGGCCTCGCCGGCTCCGTGTGGGGCCTGCAGCGTGCGATGAAGGCGATCCCCCTGGGCACCGCCTACGCGATCTGGGTGGGGGTCGGCGCCACGGTGACAGCGGTCTGGTCCGCGATCGAAGGCGAGCCCTTCGGTCCGGCCAAGATCCTCTGCATCGGCCTCATCCTCGTGGGCGTCATCGGCCTGGAACTCAGCCGCTCGCACGCCCCGCACGAGGATCCGGCGTCTGAGGCGTGAGATCCGATGGCGACGGAGGCGCGTCACCCGATCCCGGGTGACGCGCCTCCGTGCTGAACGGGTCAGTGGGTCGCGCGGAACGCTCCCCGCGTGTACTGCTGGGGGTAAGGCGCCTCGCGCCAGTCCATGCCCAGGTCGAAGGCGGCGCGCTGAGGCCAGGCCGGATCGCGCAGAGCGGCCCGCCCGATCAGCACGACGTCCGCGTCGCCGGTCACGAGGACCTGCTCCGCCTGCGCACCGTGCGTCAGGAGTCCGACCGCACCGGTCGTGGCACCGGTCTGGGCCACTTCCCCGGCCAGCGGCACCTGGTAGCCGGGCCCCACGGGAATGCGTGCGGGCACGTTGCCGGAGGAGGACACGTCGATGAGGTCGCAGCCCTCCGCGGTCAGGAGAGCGGCGAGCTCTGCGGCCTGCTCGACGTCGAAGCCCTGGTCCTCCCAGTCCTCGGCCGCCCATTCCGTCGCGGACACGCGGACGAACACGGGCATGTCCTCCCCCACCTGTGCCCGCACCGCGGCGTAGACCTCGCGCACCAGGCGCGTGCGGCCCTCGAAGTCGCCTCCGTACTCGTCATCGCGCGTGTTCGACAGCGGTGAGAGGAACGAGTGGAGGAGGTAGCCGTGGGCGGCGTGGATCTCCACCGCGTCGAAACCGGCGGACGCGGCCCGGCGGGCTCCGGCCGCGAAGGCGGCGACGACGTCGGCGATGTCGTCCTTCGTCATCTGCCGCGGCTGCGCCAGCTCCGGGTAGGGCAGGGTGCTGGGGCCCAGCGGGGTCCAGCCGCCCTCCTCGACGGGGATGACGCCCTTGGGGCCGCCGTAGAAGTTGGGGTGCGTGCTGGCCTTGCGGCCGGCGTGCGCCAGCTGCAGTGCGATCGCCGCGTCCTGGCTGTGGACGAAGTCGACGACGCGGGACCAGGCCTCCGCCTGCTCGTCGTTCCAGATGCCGCAGTCGTTCGGGGAGATGCGGCCGTCGGGGGTGACCGCGGAGGCTTCGGCGATGAGGAGTCCGAACCCGCCCTGCGCCCGCGCACCCAGGTGCACGAGGTGCCAGTCCGTGGGCACGCCGTCGCCCGCGAAGCAGGAGTACTGGCACATGGGCGGCAGCCACACGCGGTTCTTGACCGTGAGGCTGCGCAGGGTGATGGGTTCGAAGAGTCGAGGCATGGCCATCACTGTAACCACCGCGGCCCGGACGCGCGCAGGCCGACTGCACCGCGGACGCCGGGGCCGGGTCAGTAGACGATGCCGAAGACCCACACCGCCAGAGTCATCGTCGCCAGCGTGATGATGACGAGGGCGATGATGTTGAGCCAGAAGCCGCCCTTCACCATCTGACCGATCGTCACATATCCGGAACCGAATGCGACCGCGTTGGGCGGGGTCGCGACGGGCAGCATGAACGCGCAGGTCGCCGCCAGCGCGACCGGCACCGTCAGCAGGAGCGGATCGGCACCGATCCCCAGCGCGACGCCGCCGACCACCGGGATGAAGGTCGCCGCGGTCGCGGTGTTCGACGTGATCTCCGTGAGGAAGAGGATCGCGAACGCCAGGACCGCGACGAGGACGATGATCGGCACCCCCGCGAGACCTTCGACGGCGCCGCCGATCGCCTCCGTGAGGCCGGACGAGGTGAACTGCCCCGACAGCGCCAGCCCTCCGCCGAACAGCAGGAGCACGCCCCACGGCATGTCCACCGCGGTGTCCCAGTCGAGCAGCCGCACGCCCGGCTTCGCGCCGGCGGGGAGGATGAAGAGGATGAGTCCCACGGTCATCGCGATGCCCGCATCGGAGATGGGAGCGGGGTCGAAGATCGTCGGGATGAGGATCCACGACAGCGCAGCGAGTGCGAACACGGCGAGCACCATCCACTCCGGCCGGGACATCGGGCCGAGCTTCGCCATCTCATCGTCGATGAGCTGCCTGCCACCGGGGATCCTCGTGACCTCCGGCCGGAAGAACACCTGGGTCAGGAGGAACCACGCGATGACCATCATGACGATCGCGACCGGGACGCCCACCAGCATCCACTGGCCGAATCCGATCGAGATGTCGTGGTTGTCCCGCAGATAGCCGACGAGGAACGTGTTGGGCGGAGTGCCGATGATCGTGCCCAGCGAGCCGATGGATGCGGAATAGGCGATCGCCAGCATGAGTGCGGTGCCGAACTTCGACTGGAGGATCGAGTCCTTCGTCGACTCGGAGGTCGTCTCAGCGCCTGCGTCCCCCGCCTCACTGAGCGGAGGCACCTCGCCGGAGCGCTCCATCGTCTCGTTGACGAGGATGAGGACTGAGAGGCCGATCGGCAGCATGAGCACAGCGGTCGCCGTGTTCGACACCCACATGGAGAGGAACCCCGTGGAGATCATGAAGCCGGCGATCATGAGGTTCGTCCGATCGCCCATCACCCGGAGGACGACGAGGGCGATACGGCGGTGCAGGTTCCACTTCTGCATCGACAGGGCGATGAGGAACCCGCCCATGAAGAGGAAGATCGTGTCCGACCCGTAGCTGCCGCCCACCTCGGACAGCTCGACGCCGTTGAAGATCGGGAAGATCACGAGCGGCAGGAGTGCAGTCGCCGGTATCGGGATCGCCTCGGTCATCCACCAGATGCCCATGAGCGCCGCTGTCGCAGCGGTGACCTTCGCCTCCGGCGCCATGCTTCCCGGCAGCAGTGCGAACATGAGGACTGCGGCGAGGAGGCCGGCGACGAAGCCCGTCCAGCGGATCGTCACCGCCCGCTTCGGCAGCCCAGGATCCTTGAAGCCGGCGGAGACGATCCGTCCGCCGGGCCGATCCGGCGGGAACTGCGGTCGGCCGGAGCTCGCTGCAGTGCGGGTCGTCAGGTCTTTCCGCTGCTGGTTCCTGTCACTCATGTGGCGGCCTCCTTGCCGTCAGATGATGCGGGGACAGCCGTGCCGTCCCACGTGTCGGACGTCCAGCCTACGCATTCGGCGGTGCCGCTGACGAGGTTGGACGCAGAGGTGCCGGGTCGCAGCGCGGTCTGCGGGTGGGCCGGATGGGCCGACCCGTGCGGCAGTGGGAGCCGCACGGGTCGTGTGTGCAGGGGCGCGTGAGCAGGGGTCGTGCGTGGCGAGCTGTCAGTCGAGCTGCTGGGTGAGGAAGCGCTCGAGCCTGTCCGCGACGAGCTCCGGGTGCTCGACCATGGGCAGGTGTGCGGCATCGGGGATGACGGCGAAGGAGGAGCCCTCGATCTGCTGGTGGAGCTCGCGCATCGAGTCCGGGGTGTTGCCCGGGTCCTGCGCGCCCGCGAGGAGCAGGAGCGGGACGTCGATCGTCGCGACGCGGTTGCGGATGTCGTAGCCCGCCAGTGCGCCGCAGCAGTCGATGTAGCCCTCCGGATCCGTCTGGGCCAGCTGCTCGAGGACGATGGGGCCCGCGGCGATGTCCTCGTCGAGGAAGCCGGCGGCGAACCACCGGTCCGCGGTGTCCGGGACGAGTGCGCGCAGCCCGCCGGCCGCGCGGACCTCGCCGATCCGCTCGTTCCAGCGCTCCGCACCGCCGAAGTACGCACCGGTGCACAGGGCCGCGACCCCGCGCAAGCGCTGCGGGTGGCGCAGGGCGAGGGTCAGGGCGATCGCACCGGAGATCGAGACGCCGGCGAAGAAGAAGGTCGAGGCGCCGTGGGCGTCCGCGATCGCGACGACCTCGTCCGCGAGTGCGTCGATCGTGACGTCCGGCATGCGGGCACTGGCGCCGTGGCCGGGGAGGTCGAGAGTGACGACCCGGAAGTCGTCCGCGAGGCGATAGGCGACACCCGCCCACTGCGAGCCGTGCGTGCCCAGCGACGGGCCCAGGATCAGCAGAGGTGCGGAGGGGTCGGCGTCGTTGATGAGGG
>DYUK01000017.1 GCA_020743695.1 Brevibacterium senegalense
GGGGATGCGCTGCTGGCCCGGCGCCGGTGACTGCCGGCCCGGCGCAGGTGTTTGCTTGCCCGGCGCAGACGACTGCGGACCCCGCGCAGGCGACTGCGGTCCCGGCGCAGGCGGAGGGGGCCCCGAGGGCCGGGGTGGCGGCTGATGCCGGTGCGGATCGTGCGGGTGCTGCTCGTCCATGTCCCCAACCTAACGCCGCAGCCGCCGTGCACGACCGCCGCACGTGCACCGAAGCCGGAACACGGCCCGCCGGTCGGCATCCGTGCACAGACCGATTCGCCCCTGCAGCACTGCCGGGCTCACCCCTGCCGCGCGGGCAGCGTCTCCCGTCCGCGCAGCCACAGCAGCCACGCGACGATGACGACGAGGCCCGTCACGAGGAACGCCCAGTCGTAGCCGAACGCATCGACCAGCGCACCGGAGACCACGGGACCGGCGATCGCGCCCACGTCCATCGCCATCTGGAACCGCGACAGGACGGTGCCGCCGCTGCGCTCCCGCCCGATCACGTCGCCCACCGAGGCCTGCACAGCCGGGTTCACCAGGCCGCCGCCCAGCCCGGCCAGGAGGGTGAGACCGAAGAACACCCACACACTGCCCGAGTACCCGACCGCCACGGTCGCCGTCCCCAGCACGAAGAGGCCCACGAGGACGAACGGGCGCCTCCCCCACGTGTCCGTCAGGCGGCCCACGACCGTGACGGACACGGCCATGCCCAGCGCGAAGACGGTGAGCGCGATGCCGGAGACCCGCTCGTCCGCGCCCAGCACCGCGACGACGAACAGCGGGTACAGCGCGATCCGCGCGCCCATCGCCGCCCAGCCCACGGCGACCGCGCTGCCCAGCGACGCCCGGTACGCGGAGTCCCGCCACGCGTCGCGGAACCGCATCCGCGGGAGTGCCTCGGACCCCGTCGCCGAGGCCGCGGCCGGTTCCCCGGCCTCGGGAGCAGCCGTCTCCCCGGCCTCGGCGTCCGCGTCCGGCCCGCCCGAGTCCAACTGCGGCTGGCGCTCGAGGCGGAACCAGACGACGGCGGCGGCCAGCAGCAGGCCCGTCGCGTAGATGACGAACGGGATGCGCATGCCCAGCCCGGCCAGCAGGCCGCCCACGACCGGACCCAGGATGTTGCCGAAGAGGAAGCTGGAGGCGTAGGCGCTGGAGGCTCGGCCGCGGGAGTCGGACGGGGTCAGGCGGATGATGAGGGCCATCGCGGACACCGTGAACATCGTCGAGCCGATGCCGCCCAGGCCGCGGAACAGCAGCAGCTGCCAGTACGTCTGGGCGGCGGCGACCGCGTACGTGGAGGCGGCGACGATGAGGAGGCCCGCGACGTAGACGCGACGCTCCCCCAGCGTGTCGATGAGGCGGCCGCCGGCGGGGGCGAAGACGAGGCGGAAGAACGCGAACGAGCTCACGACGATGCTGGCGGCGGTGACGCCCAGGTCGAAGCTCGCGGCGAACTGGGGCAGGATCGGCGCGATGATCCCGTAGCCGATCGCGACGATGAACGCCGCGGACACGAGCACCCAGATGTCCGCCGGCAGCGGAGGCCGGCGCGCGCTCATCGCGGCATCGGGGAGAGGAAGGTCTGCGGATCCGGGACCGGGCGGGACGAGGTGGCGGACCGGCGTGCGTAGGCCGGGTCGATGTCGCCCACGTACAGCCAACCCATGAGCAGCTCGTCGTCGGCCAGGCCGTGGACGGCGCGGACCTCGGGCGCATTGGCCTGCATGCCCGAGCGCCACATGACGCCCCAGCCGGCCTCCGACAGCGCGAGCGACAGGAGGTGGCCGGCGCCGGCGGCGGTCGCGGTCTGCTCCCAGTGCGGGACCTTCGGGTGGTCGATCTGGGAGGCGACGATCGCGATGAGCAGCGGGGCGCGCAGCGGCTTGGGGTTGGGTTCGCCGGGGTCGCGGACGGTGCCGGTCGCGGCGTCCAGGGCCTCGCCCAGGCGCAGGCGGTCGTCGCCGCGCAGGGTGATGAGACGCCAGGGGCGCAGCGACTTGTGGTCCGCGACGGTCACGACGGAGCGCAGGAGCAGGGACAGCTCGCGGTCGTTCGGTGCACGGTCGCCCACTGCAGACACGGACCGGCGGCGCGCCATCGCGGCGAGGACGGGTGAGCCGTACGCGGAGACCGAGGGAGAGTTCACGACCGTGCGACGCACGCGGGCCTGCTCATCGGGCGTCACGGATCAGCCCACCCACTCGTGGAAGTGCGCGCGGGCGGTCGCCAGCTTGGGCTCGACGATGAAGCGGCAGTACCCGTTCGTGGGGAACTGCGTGTAGAAGTCCTGGTGGACCGGTTCGGCCTCCCAGAACTCGCCCAGCGGCTCGAGCGTCGTGACGACGGGACGCCCGATCTGGTCCTGCACGGAGGTGAGGATCTGCGCGAAGCGCTCCCGCTCCTGCTCGTCGCGGTAGAACATCGCGGACCGGTACTGCGTGCCCACGTCGTTGCCCTGCCGGTTGAGGCTCGTGGGGTCGTGGCCGGTGAAGAAGAGGCCCAGGATGACATCCTCCGGGACGATCTCCGGGTCGAAGGTCACCTGGAGCGCCTCCGCGTGGCCGGTCGTCCCGCTGCACACCTGCTCGTAGGTGGGGTGCTCGACATCGCCACCGGTGTAGCCGCTGATGACGGAGGAGACTCCGCGCGTGCGCTGGTAGACGGCGTCGAGGCACCAGAAGCATCCGGCACCCAGGGTGAGAGTCTGCATGTCCCTCCAGACACGTGCGGGGGCGGGTTTATTCCAGTGGGCTCCTGTCGTCCGATCGACGTCTCGGCGGTCGGCTGCGGTGCCGCAGTCGACGAAACCCTCAGAAGACGCTGGTGGCCGGCACCTCGAAGCCCAGGGCGGCCGCCGCCTCCCGGGTGTCCGCCCGTCCCCACCAGCGGGCCACGGCGTCGTCCGTCGCGAGCGACCGCATCTGTGCGCTGTCCACGTAGAGGATCCCGTCCAGGTGGTCCGTCTCGTGGGCGACGATGCGCGCCGGCCAGCCCGTCAGTTCCTCGTCCACCGAGGCCCCGGTCAGGTCCGCTCCCTGCAGCCGGATCGTGAGCGGCCGGTCCACGACCGCCTGGTAGCCGGGGATGGAGAGGCACCCCTCGTAGAAGGACGCGGTCCGGTCCGTCGTCGCTTCATACCGCGCGTTCAGCACCGTGCGCGGGCCGAACGGCACGCGGCGTCGCACCTCCCGGCGGGCCTGGGCGGCTCGGTCCTCCTCCGAGGCTCCCTCGGTGTCCGCGGCACCAGCGGGCTGGGCGGGGACCGGGTCCTCGGCGACGAAGAGGCGCAGCGGCACTCCCACCTGGGGTGCGGCCAGGCCCACGCCGGGAGCCGCGCGCATCGTCGTGCGCATCGCGTCCGCGAACTCGGCGAGCGTGGCGTCGTCCAGCTGCCCGTCGACCGGGGCGGTCTCCATCCGCAGCACGGGGTCGCCGGCCTCGACGATCGGCAGGACTCCCCCGGTGTGCTGCGCCAGGTCCAGCAGGCGCAGGACCGTGTCCCGGATCGCTGCGGGCGAGGTGTCGGTCGTGGTGCCGGGGGCCGTCAGCGGACGGGAGGCCGCCACGGGCTGGGGTTCGGTCATGGGGCGAGGTCGTTCAGGCGTCGCCGGCTGCGGCCGCGCGGGCCTGGATGGCGCGGGCGTGCGCCAGCAGCGGTGCGTCGATCATGGATCCCTGGAAGGAGAACGCGCCCTTCTGTCCCACCGCGGCCTCGAGGACGTCTTCCGCCCACTGCGTCTGCTCCGCGCTGGGCGCGTACGCGCTGCGGACGACGGGGACGTGCTTGGGGTGGATCGAGACCTTCGCGTCGAAGCCGCTCTCCACGGCGTCCAGCGCTTCCTCCGCCAGTCCGTCGACGTCGTCGATCGCAGTCCAGATCGAGTCGAGCGCCCACTTCCCGTGCGCCTTCGCCGCCAGCAGGGTCTGTGAGCGCACGTGCATCGCGACGGCGCGGTAGGACCCGTCCTTCCCGCGGGACGAGCCGCCGCCCAGTGCGGCGATGAGGTCCTCGGATCCCCACATGAGTCCCGCGACGTTGGGCTGGGCCGCGATCTGGGCGGCATTCACCGCGCCCGCGGGCGTCTCGATGAGCGCGATGAGGCGCACATCCGGCAGGTCCGCCGCCAGTCGGGCCGGGCCGTCCGCGGACTCCGACTTGGGCAGCATGACCATCGTGAACGGCAGGTCCTTCAGCATCGCCGCATCACCGGCGTAGTGCTCCGTGTCCGTGGCGTTCACGCGGATGACGGTGCGGGCGGGGTCCAGCAGCGGTGCGTCAGTACCGTTCCCGGCGACCGCGTCGCGGATCGCCTGGCGGGCGGACTCCTTGTCGGCCGGGGACACCGCGTCCTCCAGGTCGACGATGACGATGTCGGAACGCTGTGCGGCCTTGGCGAAGCGGTCGGGGCGGTCGCCGGGGACGAACAGCCAGGCGGGACGGATGTCGAAGCTCATGGTCACCTTCGGGTTGAGGATCTGGAGTGGTCGGGGGTAGCGGTCGGATCGCCTGTGCGGGCGGCTCAGCCCGCGGCGTGGTCCTGGGTGAAGACCATCGTCTTGCGGACGGCCTTCGCGACGATGTCGCCGTGCTGGTTGCGGCCGATGTGCTCGAGGCTGATGATCCCCTCGCCGGGCCGAGACCGCGAGAGGCGCTTGTCGAGGATCTTCGTCTCCGCGTACAGGGTGTCGCCGTGGAAGACGGGCTTGGGGAAGGACACCTCGCTGAAGCCCAGGTTGCCCACGATCGTGCCCTGCGTCAGCTGGGCGACGGACAGCCCCACCAGGGTCGACAGCGTGAACATCGAGTTGACCAGCCGCTGGCCGAAGGGCTCCGACTCCGCGAAGTGTGCGTCCAGGTGCAGCGCCTGCGTGTTCATCGTGGCGGCGGTGAACCACGTGTTGTCCGCTTCCGTGATGGTGCGGCCGGGTGCGTGCCGGTAGGTGGCGCCCACGACGAACTCCTCGAACCAGAGTCCCCGCTGCTCGATGACGGGGCCGTCCGTCGTGTCTGCGGACTGGTCCACAGCCTGATCCGCGGCCTGGCCCGTCGTCTTCGCGTCCTGCTCCGTCACGTCAGCGTCCTCCATCGGTCTGCGGCTGCTCTGCCTGTGATCGTTCCACCGGCATCCGTCCGGCCTGTGGTCACTCCGGCCTGTGGTCTGCCGCACACCACCCTATCGCTCACCGCGGGTCCCCCTCACTGCAGGGCGGAGGTGAGCCGCATCGCGGAGTCCAGCCACCGGCGACCCCACGACCGTCCGGCCCACTCCTCCTGCGTCAGCTCGGAGCTGACGGCGCGGTACTCGTCCATGACGGCGTGGAGGCCCTGCGTGATGTCGCCGCCGTAGGCCAGCATGCTCACCTCGTAGTTGAGCCCGAACGACCGCATGTCCATGTTCGACGAACCCATGACGGAGCACAGGTCGTCGACCGTGAAGCACTTCGTGTGGAGGACCCGTGGAGCCGGGTAGCGGAAGATCCGCACGCCCGCCTCCAGCAGCGCCTCGTAGTACGAGCTCTGGGCGTGGTCGACCATGAACTGGTCCGCCTGTTCGCTCACGTACAGCTCGATGTCCACGCCCCGGCGCCCGGCGGTCGTGATCGCCGCCAGCAGTGACTCGTCGGGGACGAAGTAGGGGCTCACGATCCGCAGCCGCTCCTGCGCCAGGTAGATGAGCGACACGAAGAGCCGCAGGCTGGGTTCGGTGCGGAAGCCCGGCCCGGATGGGACGACCTGCACCGCGTTCACATCCGAGTCCGGCAGGACGGAGGTGACCGCGCCGCCGCCCGCGCCGTGCGTGCCCTGCCCCGTCGTGAGTCGCGCACCGATCGCGGACTCCCGCTCCGCCAGTCGCGCGTCCGCGTCGTAGGCGCGGATCGTGAGGTCCTCGCCCGTCTCCGTGAACCAATCGGTCACGAAGACCGCCTCGAGCGAGGCGACGACGGGTCCGGTCAGCTCGACCATGATGTCGTGCCAGTGGCGGCCGATCCGATCGTTGCGCGGGCTGCCGTAGGAGGGCTCGATCATGTTCATCGATCCCAGGAACGCGCGCTCCCCGTCGATGATGACGTGCTTGCGGTGGTTGCGCAGGTCGATCCTGCGGACCCGGCCCTGCAGCGGCTTGAAGGGCAGCATGAGCGACCACTCGATCCCCGCGGCGTCCAGTCGGCGCTTGAGCGGCCGGTACCCGCGGTACTTCCGGGATCCCAGATGGTCGAACAGCACGCGCACGCTCACGCCGCGAGCGGCCGCGCGCTCCAGCGCCGCGAGGAACGGTTCCGTCGACCGGTCCGCGGTCATGATGTACATGCAGACGTCGACGTAGGTCTCCGCCTCGTCGATCGCGCGCACCATCGCGTCGACGGTGTCGTGGAAGTCCGTGCGGATCCCGTGGTCGGTGCCCGTGACCATCGGCAGGTGGGTGAGGTTCCGGCTGAGGGTCACGAGCGACCCGAAGTCCCGTGGGACGTCGATCGCGTCCGGCCAGTCCGGGATGCCGACCGTGCCCTGGTGCAGGCGAGAGTTCGCCTCCTCCTGGATCGCCTCCCGCCTGCCCGTGATGTAGGGGCTGCCCAGCAGCAGGAACAGCGGGATGCCCACGATGGGCAGGAAGAGGATGAGCAGCAGCCACGCGCTGGACGACGACGGGCGCCGGTTCTCCGGCACCACCCCGATCGCGATGATCTTGATCGTGTAGTCCAGGACGATGAAGGCCGTCGACGCGATCTGCGCCCAGTCCCACTCCCCCAGTGCCAGCTCCATGGAGCCAGCCTACGCAGGCCGCCCACCCCGCGCACTCCCACACGAACAGTGCTCGCAACTACTCTAAAATTGTTAGAGTAGTTGCGAGCATTGAGACAGTTCCGGCCCACGAGAGGCGACCGATGACGATCTCCGACGTGAATCACGCTCTGAGTCAGCCCGCGCACCACGTCGCGAGCACACTCGTCGACCTGCCCGAGACGCAGTGGTTCGACCGGAAGTCTGCGAGGATCCAGGCGAAGAAGCTGGCGGAGACCCTCGTTGCGATGGGCAATGCGGAGGGAGGCGTCGTCGCCGTCGGGCTGAGCGATGGAGTCATCGAGCACGTGACCGACGACCAGGCCAACGCGCTGCGGCAGGCCGCGATCGATTTCACGCAGCCCCCGGTGCGCGTGAGGGCGGAGGAATGCCTCACCCCGCCCCCGGAGGAAGATGAACAGGACCATCCCCACGACCCGACGCCCCGTCGCACACTCCTCCTCCACGTCACGCCCGGGGAGACGCTCCACGAGATGTCGGACGGGATGTGCTTCCTCCGCATCGGCGACGAGACGCGCCGACTCACCCATGCGCAGCGGCAGGAGCTCTTCTACGACAGGAGCGACAGCTCGTACGACAGCACGCCGAATCCATCGATCACGATCGACGACCTCGATGCTGAGGCGATCGGCGAGTTCCGGACTGCAGTCGGCGCGCAGGCGCCTGTTGAGCACCTGCTCACGTCGCGCGGCCTTGTCGCGGGCTCCGGAGCCCCCACGGTCGCCGCGACCCTCCTGTTCCACCCTGCACCGCAGGGCCTTCACCCCCACGCGCACGTGCGTGTGCTCCGCTACCTGAGCGACGAGCGGGGCAGCGGCGCGGGGCTGAGCCTCGAGGACGACGGAGACGTCCGGATCGACGGCCCGATCCCCGCGGTCATCGACCGCGCGGCGGAAGAGGTCGCGGCACGCGTCCCTCGCCGCCGGGCCCTGGGAACATCCGGGCGCTTCGATCCCGTGCCGGTGATCCCCCGGGACGCGTGGCTCGAAGCACTCGTGAATGCGGTCGTCCACCGCTCCTACAGCATGGCGGGCGACCATATCCGGATCGAGATCTTCCCGACCCGGATCGAGGTCACCAGCCCCGGCCGATTCCCGGGGATCGTGGACGTCGACGCACCGCAGTCGATCACCCGATATGCGCGCAATCCTCACATCGCACGCGTCTGCGCCGATCTGCGGATCGGACAGGAACTGGGTGAGGGGATCCGCCGCATGATGGACACGATGGCTGCGGCCGGGCTGGCGGGACCCAGCTTCCGACAGACCGCATCCCATGTGGTCGTGACGCTGTCCGCGCACGGACTCCTCGACGAGGAGACGGTCGCCCGACTTCCGTCCGGAGCGGTGGAGGTGCTGGCGATCCTGCAACGGGCCGACACTCCGCTGGGCACCGGCGCCATCGCCGAGGCCGCAGGCATCGCGCGACCCACCACCCTCCGCCGCCTGCGAGCCCTCGAGACAGAGGGCCTGGTCCACTGGGACGCAGAATCCGCGAAAGATCCGCGCGCTGTCTGGCGCCCCGCACCGGGCCGATGACCCCGGCGTCAGCCCAGGCATCCCACGCGCCCCTACACGAACAGAGCTCGCAACTACTCTAAAATTGTTGGAGTAGTTGCGAGCTCTGCGACCCCGTCCGGCCCGGGCTCGCTGATGTGCGACCAGACGCCTCAGAACGGCACGATCTCAGGCGAGCACTCGCACATCAACGCCGGGGAGGCGCTGCCGCTGCCCCTCACAGCCCCAGGGAGCGGGCGATGAGCATCTGCTGCACCTCGGTCGTGCCCTCGCCGATCTCCAGGATCTTCGAGTCGCGGTAGTGGCGGGCGACCAGGTACTCGTTCATGAATCCGTAGCCGCCGTGGACCTGGGTCGCGTCGCGCGCGTTGTCCATCGCGGCCTCGGACGCGACCATCTTCGCGATCGCCGCCTCCGTCTTGAACGGCAGGCCGGACTCCATCTTCGAGGCCGCCGCGTAGTAGGCGGCGCGCGCGGTCTGCACGCGGGCCTCCATGCGGGCGATCTTGAAGCTGATGCCCTGGTAGTCGCCGATCGGCTTCCCGAACGTCGTCCGCTCCTTCGCGTACTGCACGCTCGCGTCGACGCAGCCCTGCGCCGCGCCCACGGACACCGCCGCGATCGCGATGCGGCCCTCGTCCAGGATCCGCAGGAAGTTCGCGTAGCCGCGCCCCCGCTCACCCAGCAGATTCGCCTCCGGCACCCGGACGTCCTCGAACGTGAGCGGGTGCGTGTCCGACGAGTTCCAGCCCACCTTGTCGTAGGCCGGCTCCGGCGTGAACCCGGGCGTCCCGTTGGGGATGATGATCGTGGAGATCTCCGGCTTCGTGCTGCCGTCGCTGCCCGTGCGCGTGCCGGTGACGGCGGTCGCGGTCACGAACTTCGTGATGTCCGTCCCGGAGTTCGTGATGAACGACTTCGCCCCGTTCACCACCCACTCGCCGTTCTCCAGCACCGCCCGGGTGCGGGTGCCGCCGGCGTCGGAGCCGGCCTCGGCCTCGGTGAGTCCGAACGCGGCCAGCCCGCGGCCGTCGATGACCTGCGGCAGCAGCTGGGCCTTCTGCTCCTCAGTGCCGAACCGGTAGATGGGCATCGCACCCAGCGACACGCCCGCCTCGAGCGTCATCGCGAGCGACTGGTTCTCCCGCGCGATCTCCTCCAGTGCCAGGCACAGGGCGAAGTAGTCCCCGCCCATGCCGCCGTGCTCCTCCGGGAACGGCAGGCCGAACAGGCCCATGTCGCCCATCTTCGCCACCAGCTCGTACGGGAACTCGTGCTTCGCGTCGAGCTCCGCGCTGACCGGTGCGACCTCCTCGTCCGTGAATTCCGCGACCGTGCGCCGCAGCGATTCGTACTCGTCGTCGAGCATCCCCGGAACGAACGTCCTCATCGTCCTCGCCTCCTGTGTCATCGCGTCCTCATCCCTGTGCGGTCGCGGCGTCCGTCGCCGCGGCCGTCTCCGTCGTATCGTCCGCCTCCGCCGGCACGACCCGTGCCAGCACCTCGTCGAGTGCGACCTGCGCGCCTGCGACCGTGCTCAGGTGCACGACGCCGTCCGCGGGCGCGGTGAGCACGTGCTCCATCTTCATCGCCTCGACCGTCACGACGGGCTGGCCCGCCGTCACCTGCTGACCGTCGTCCACCCGCACGTCGATGACGGACCCCGGCATGGGGGCCAGCACCTCCGCACCCGCGGCCGCCGCACCGATCGCTGTGTCCGCCTGCGGCCGGGTCAGCTGCGCGAGTCCCGCGGGTGTGCGCACCCACAGCGTCCGCCGGTCCGCCGAGGCCCACACCCGTCCCGTGATCTGCTCGCCGTCCAGCGTGATCCGCAGACCCCCGTCGCCGAGGTCGCGGACCGGTGGGTGCGCATACGTCACCTCGTGCCGCTGGCCGCGGTGGACGAGGGCCACCGCAGACCGAGCCGGGGAGGCGCCGCGCCAACCGCTGGCCGCGGCCCATGCGCCGACCGGCTCGCCCGCGGTGCGGGCGTCGCGACTGCGGGCGGCCTCGGTCCGGGTGATGTGTGCGGCGGCCAGCTGCCAAGCGGCGGGGTCGACGGCCTCGGCGAGGTCGTCCTCCGTGAGCGCGTCGATGATGCCGGTGTGCAGGCCGCCGGCGACGACCTCGGGCATGTCGATGAGCATCTGCAGGAAGCCGATGTTCGTGCCGATCCCGGGGACCGCGGACTGGGCGAGCGCGGTGCGCAGCAGGGCGACGGCCTCGGCCCGATCGCGGCCGGTGACGATGAGCTTCGCGATCATGGGGTCGTAGTCGCTCACGATGCGCTGGCCCGGCTCCAGGCCGGCGTCCACGCGGATGCCCTCGCCCTGCGGGAACGCGACGTCCAGCGCGGTGCCGCCGGTGGGCAGGAAGCCGCGGGCCGGGTCCTCCGCGTAGATGCGGGCCTCGATCGAGTGGCCGGTCAGCGTGATGTCGTCCTGCGCGAGCGCCAGCTCCTCACCGGCGCCGATCCGCAGCTGCCACTCGACGAGGTCGACGCCCGTGACCTGCTCCGTGACGGGGTGCTCGACCTGGAGGCGCGTGTTCATCTCCATGAAGAAGAACTCGTCCGGCGCGTCCGCGGACACGATGAACTCGACGGTGCCGGCGCCGCGGTAGTCGACGGACTTCGCGGTGTCGACGGCGGCCTGCCCGATCCGGGCGCGGGTGTCCGCGTCCAGCAGCGCGCTGGGGGCCTCCTCGAGGACCTTCTGGTGGCGCCGCTGCAGCGAGCACTCGCGCTCGCCCAGGTGGATGACGTTCCCGTGCTCGTCGGCCAGCACCTGCACCTCGATGTGGCGCGGGGTGAGCACGAGGCGCTCGAGGAAGAGCGTGTCGTCGCCGAAGCTGGAGGCGGCCTCGCGGCGGGCGGAGGCGAGCGCCTCCGCCAGGTCCTCCGGTCGGTGGACCTCGCGCATGCCCTTGCCGCCACCGCCGGCGGACGGCTTCACGAGGATCGGGTAGCCCACCTCGTCCGCGCGGGCGATGAGCTGTTCATCCGTGAGGCCCGGCTCTGCGACGCCGGGGACCAGCGGCACGTTCCGGGCGGCGACGGCCTGCTTCGCGGAGATCTTGTCGCCCATGACGTCGATCGACTGAGCCGTGGGACCCAGGAACACGATGCCCTCATCTTCGAGGCGGCGGGCGAACGCCGCGTTCTCGGAGAGGAAGCCGTATCCCGGGTGGACGGCCTGTGCGCCGGTCGCGTGCACGGCCTCGAGGACCCGGTCGATGCTGAGGTAGGACTGGGCGGCCGGGGCCGGGCCCAGGCGGTGCGCGATGTCCGCGGCCCGCACGTGGGCGGCGTCCGCATCCGCGTCGGAGTAGACGGCGACGGTCTCGATGCCCATCCTCCGGCAGGTCCGGATGACGCGCAGGGCGATCTCGCCGCGGTTGGCGATGAGGATCCTTCGGAACATTCGACTCACATCCTGAAGACGCCGTAGCCGGATGCGGCCAGCGGTCGTTCGAGCGGGGAGAAGCGGGCGGCCTCGAGGGCCAGCGCCAGCACCTGGCGCGTGTCCGCGGGATCGATGATCCCGTCGTCCCACAGCCGGGCGGTCGAGTAGTAGGGGTTGCCCTGGTCCTCATACTGGCGGCGGATCGGATCCTTGAAGGTCTCCTCAGCGTCCGCGGACCAGTCCTCGCCGCGGGACTCCAGCTGGTCGCGCTTGACGGTCGCGAGCACGCTGGCGGCCTGCTCGCCGCCCATGACGGAGATGCGGGCGTTGGGCCACATCCAGAGGAAGCGAGGCGAGTACGCGCGGCCGCACATCGAGTAGTTGCCGGCGCCGAAGCTGCCGCCGATCACGACGGTGAACTTGGGCACCCGGGCCGTCGCGACGGCGTTGACCATCTTCGCGCCGTGCTTCGCGATGCCGCCGGCCTCGTAGTCGCGGCCCACCATGAACCCGGAGATGTTCTGGAGGAACACGAGCGGGGTGGAGCGCTGGTCGCACAGCTCGATGAAGTGGGCGCCCTTCATCGCGGACTCCCCGAAGAGGATGCCGTTGTTCGCGATGATGCCCACGGGGTGACCGTCGATGCGGGCGAACCCGGTGACCAGGCTGGTGCCGTACTCCGCCTTGAACTCGTGGAACTCCGAGCCGTCGACGATGCGGGCGATGACCTCGCGCACGTCGTAGGGCACGCGGGAGTCCACGGGGACGACGGAGGTGAGCTCGTCCGGTGCGTGCACGGGCTCGACCGGCTCACTGCGGTCCCAGGTGGGGGCCGGGCGCGGGCCGAAGGTCTGGGCGATGTCGCGCAGGATCTCCAGCGCGTGCTCGTCGTTCGCCGCCAGGTGGTCCGTGACCCCGGAGGTGCGGGAGTGCAGCGCGCCGCCGCCCAGCTCCTCCGCCGTCACGACCTCGCCGGTCGCGGCCTTCACGAGCGGGGGCCCGCCCAGGAAGATCGTGCCCTGCTCGTTCACGATGACGGATTCGTCCGCCATCGCCGGGACGTAGGCGCCGCCGGCGGTGCAGGAGCCCATGACAGCCGCCAGCTGCGGGATGCCCGCGGCGGACAGGGTCGCCTGGTTGTAGAAGATGCGGCCGAAGTGGTCGCGGTCGGGGAACACGTCGTCCTGGTTGGGGAGGTTCGCGCCACCCGAGTCCACCAAGTAGAGGCACGGCAGGTGGTTCTGCTGGGCGATCTCCTGCGCGCGCAGGTGCTTCTTGACGGTCATCGGGTAGTACGTGCCGCCCTTGACGGTCGCGTCGTTCGCGACGATGACGCAGAGGCGGCCGGACACCAGGCCCATGCCGGTGATGATGCCCGCTCCCGGCGAGGCGTCCTCGTACATCCCGTTCGCCGCCAGCGGCGAGAACTCGAGGAACGGACTGCCGGGATCCAGCAGCCCTTCCACCCGGTCGCGCGGCAGCAGCTTGCCGCGGTCCACGTGCCGCTGCCGCGAGGCCTCCGATCCCCCGCGGGCGGTGCTGGCGGTGCGCTCGCGGAGTTCGTCGAGCAGCGCCGCATGCGCCGGTGCGTGGGGCGAGGTCTGCGGGTCGACCGGCGAGCCGATGGTTCGCATGGGGTCTCCTCCCGGATCCGTCTGCGCCGGTCACCGGCTCCCGAGGCCGTGGCCTGGTCCCAGCGCAGCGCATTCGGTTAACATTGATTAACTGATCTGATGATAGCCCGGAGGGAGGACGTGTGACAACCGGCACACAGGACGATTCCGCGGCGGCCGTGCCCCCCGCCCCGGGCACACGCGAGGCCGCGAAGGCGGAGCGGCGTCAGCAGTTGCTCGACTCCGCGAAGGGGCTCTTCGCCCGCAATGGGTTCCGCTCGGTGCGGCTGAGCGACATCGGACAGGGCGCGGGCGTGTCCGGCCCCGCGGTCTACCGTCACTTCGAGTCGAAGGAGGCGGTGCTGAGCGAGCTGCTCGTGGGGATCTCCGAGTACCTGCACGACGGCGGCACGCGCATCATCGGCGAGGGCGCACCGCCGCGCGAGACCCTGACGGCGCTCGTCGACTTCCACGCGGACTTCGCGCTGTCCGAGCCGGATCTCATCCGCATCCAGGACCGCGATCTGCACGCGCTGCCGGAGGCGGAGCGGCGCAGCGTCCGCCGTTTGCAGCGGCAGTACGTGACGGCCTGGGCCCGCGTCGTACGCGACGTCCACCCGGAACTCGACGAGGATGCCGCGACCGTCCGCGTCCACGCCCTCTTCGGCATGGTGAACTCGACCCCGCACCTCAGCAGACGACTGCCCGCCGAGGTCGTGGAGACCCAGCTGCGCACGGCCGCCAGAGCCGCGCTGGGACTGGGGTGAGCCTCAGCTGCGGTGCGTGTGGGCCGCGGACCGGTGGCGATAGAGCAGGGAGGGGCGGCCTCGGCGGCCGTCCGTGTAGTCCCCGGTGGGTTCGAGCTGCCGCTTCATGCTGCGGCGGAAGGTGTCGCGCGGCAGTTCCTCGCCGGCGACGGATTCGTGGAGGGACTGCAGGTCGCCCAGGCTGAAGGCCGCCGGCAGCAGGCCCCACGGATCCGGGTGCTGGGAATGGGCGTCACGGACGCGGCGCAGCGCCTCCGCGAAGACGCGGGGGTGGTCATACGGCAGGCGGATGCCGCCGGGCACCTCGACCTCGCCCACCGGCGCCAGGGTGATGCGGCCGCCGGTCAGGCCCTCCGCCACGACGGAGCCGGGCACGACGTCCAGATGCGCGACAGTCACGACCCAGCCGCGCGGATCGCGGTCCGGGTCGTCGAAGACCTGCAGCTGCTGCGGTTCGCGCCCGGTGATGCCGGCCTTGGTGCGCAGGCTGCGCAGGACCGCGGCCTCGAGCCGTTCGCGCTCGTGGACGAAGGTGCCGGGCAGGGCGAGGCCCACGTCCTCGGTCACGAGCACGATCTCCAGCCCGCGGCCGGTCACCGTGAAGGTCGCGGTGTCGACGGCCAGCGAGGGCCGCGGGTACTCCGTGAGCGGAACGCTGCTCACGCCAGGCGCGCCCGCAGGCGCTCGTCACGCCGGTAGGGCACCAGGAGGACGCTCGAGGCGGCGTCCGTGAGGACGGCGGAGCTGGTGCGACCCAGCTGCGAGGTCATCCCGGCGAACACGCCGGCGCCGCGCTTGCCCAGGACGACCAGGTCGGCCGTCTCCGAGGCCGTCAGCAGCAGCTGCGCCGGGTCGCCCGCGAGCTCCTCCAGTTCGATCGTGAGGTCGGGGAAATCCTCGTGCAACCAGCCGACGGCCGCCTCCGCGCCCGCATGCGTCGCATCCCGACCGCCCAGGGTGTCCGGCGCGACGAGGACATGGAGGGTCCAGCCGCTGCGCACCGCCAGAGATGCCGCGTCCTGCGCGGCGACGTGCGAGTACTCGGAGGTGTCGAGGCCCACGACGATGCGTCCGCCGTCGCGGGCGGGGTGGGAGGCCGGGTCGTCGAACTCGCTGCCGGCCGTCACCGTGTGGACCAGGACGGCGCTGAGCGCGTGGCCGGGCAGACCGAAGCTGACGGTCCCGATCCGACGGCTGTTGACGCGGCCGGCGCCGTGGCGTCCCAGCACCAGCAGGCCCGCGTCGTCCGCACGCTGGGTCAGCTCCTCGGCCGCATCGCCCACGACGACCTCGGCGTCGATCCGGGTGCCGGCGGCACCGTCCGGGTGCGCCGCGTCGAGGGCTTCGAGCCGGGTCCGCAGATCCGCGAGCACGGTGGTGCCGGTCTCCCGCAGGTCCGCCTCGTCGTCGATCTCGAGGTGGGCGGGGGTGACGACGTGGACGAGTCGGAGTCCGCGCTCCGTGCCCCGCAGCTCCTTGAGAGCCCAGGCGGCGGCCTCTGCGCTCTGATCCGATCCATCGACACCGACGATCACGTCTCCGCTGAGGTGCACGGCGCCTCCTCTCCATCCGGGTTCACCTCTGATCGTAGTGAACTCCGGTGCGTTCCGGCAGGCCCGCCGCGCCGCGCGAGACATCCACGCGCACATGGCGGAAGCCCCGTCACCAGCGGTGACGGGGCTTCCGGGGCTGAGCCTCCTGTCGGAATCGAACCGACGACCTTTTCATTACGAGTGAAACGCTCTGCCGACTGAGCTAAGGAGGCAACGCGGAATAGCCTAACCCCACGGGGACCGCAGCGTCAAAACGGGATCAGATGCTCTCGCGCGGCCTCCTCCACGGCCGTGCTCAGACGGTCCAGGGCGGGCAGTTCCATCGCCCAGCGGTGCCAGTGGAGGTCGACGTCCAGCCGCGGCAGGCCGGGGATCCGGACGAGGTCTCCCACGTCCGGCAGGTCGGCCAGCAGCAGTTCGTGGACGCACCCCCAGCCCAGTCCGGCGCGCAGGCCGGTGAGGAACCCGTGCTGCTCGCCGATCATGTGGGCGGGAGGATCCGCCTCCACCCCGTTCTCCTCGCACCAGGCGCGCAGGACCCGGTGCTGCAGCTCGTCCGCCGCTCCGAAGGTGAGGACCGGACACGTCGTGAGGTCGAGTCCGCCGTCGTCCGTCAGATGGCGAGCGGCCAGGGACTCGGAGACCACCGGCACGTACCGCATGCGCCCCAGGGGCGTCGCGGTGCAGCCGGTCTGGGCGGTGGGGAGCGAACTCAGTGCCGCGAGCACATCGCCGCGGGCCAGCGCCTGGTGTCCGATGTCCTGGTCCTCGACCCGGATCCGCATGACGACGTCGTCCCACTGCGCGGATTCCCGGATCACGTCCGTGAGCCACGTGCCCAGTGCATCGGCACCCACGGCGACGGGGAGCAGGGACCGGGCCGGGGCCTCGGCGGCGGGTGCCAGGGTCGCGACCAGGGCGGTGACCTGGCGGGCAGTGGCGAGCACGGCCTCGCCGGCGGCGGTGGCCCGCGGCGGCGTGGAGCGCACGATGAGCACGTGGCCCATCGTCGTCTCGAGGCCGCGGATGCGCTGGGAGATCGCGGACGTGCTGACCCGCAGCGCATGGGCGGCGGCGTCGAAGCCGCCCTCGTCGATGATGGCGACGAGGGCCTCCAGCTGCGGGATGCTGGGGACGTCCCTCCGGTCTAAGCTCATGAAGACCACCTTAACGACCTGAAGGCTGTGCACGTGGACTTCACGCTCGTGCGCGCTCTACGGTCGAGCCCATGACCGTCGTCTCCGTCCTCCTCATCGGCTTCCTCACCGGCATCGGACTCATCGTCGCGATCGGGCCCCAGAACGCGCTGGTCCTGCGACAGGGGGTGCGCCGCGAGCACGTCGCGGTCGTCGTGGCGGTGTGCGCGGTGTCGGACATCATCCTCATCGGGGTGGGCACCGCCGGGATCGGCGTCGTCTTCGAGACGGCCCCGTGGATCGTCCAGGTCATGCGCTGGGGCGGCGTCGCGTACCTGCTGTGGTTCGCGTTCACGAGCCTGCGGTCCGCGTTCGGACCTGCCACGTCGATGCAGCTGTCGACGGCGGGAGGTGCGGCGCCACCGGTGCGGAGTGCGTGGGCCGTCGCGGGTGCGACTGCGGCGCTCACGTGGCTCAACCCACACGTCTACCTCGACACCGTCGTCATGCTGGGCACCGTCGCGAACCAGCAGGCGCTGCCGTGGGTGTTCGCGGTGGGCGCGATGCTGGGGTCGCTCGTGTGGTTCGCGGCCCTGGGATACGGCGCGCACCTGCTGGCACCCGTCCTGCGCAGCCCGCGGGCGTGGCGCGCGATCGATGCAGGCATCGCGGTCGTCATGCTGCTGGTCGCCGCGAAGCTCGCGTTCGCGTTCTGAGGCGCGGGGGGCGTCCGGAGGCTCCCGTCGTCGCGGGCACCTGCCGTCGCGGCTGGGTGTCATCGCGGGCACCTGTAGTCGGCCCGAGCGCGGCATCGCGTACCCTCAGCACCAGCGACCAGACGGTGCTACGACGCATCAAGCAGTGCAAGGACGACGGAACAGGGGTGTGCGCACAGGTGATGAGGTTCTCGGAGGAGAAGGTCGGGGAGTTCCTCGAGGATTTCCGCACTCTCGTCGAATGCGAGTCCCCGTCCAGCGACCCGCAGGCGCTGGCCTCCAGCGCGCGCCTCGTCGCAGAGATCGGTGAGCGCATCACCGGCATCCGCCCCAGCATCAGCACGATCGAGGGGTACCCGCACGTCCTCTTCCACATCGGCACCGGTCCCCGGCGCGTCCTGCTGGTGGGCCACCACGACACCGTGTGGCCGCGCGGCACGCTCACGACCATGCCGTGGTCCGTCAGCGGTGAGCGCGTGACCGGACCCGGCACGGACGACATGAAGGGCGGGATCCTCATCGCCCTCCACGCGGTGGGCGCACTGGTGCGGGAGAGGGACGAGGAGGAGCTGGACGGCATCACGATCCTCATCACCGCGGACGAGGAGCTGGGCTCCCCTACCTCGCAGCCGCTCATCGAGCGTCTTTCCCGCGAGGCCGAGGCCGTTCTGGTCTTCGAGTCCGGCGGCACCGCGGGCCAGGTGAAGATCGCTCGCAAGGGGGTGGCGATCTACAGCCTCGAGGTGGTGGGGCGCGCCGCCCACGCCGGCGTCGAGCCCGAGCGCGGGGTCAATGCCGCGGTCGAGGCCGCCCACCAGATCCTCGCGATCGAGGCGCTGGGCGACACCGACGGGGCCACGACCGTCGTCCCCGCGGTGACGCGGGCCGGGACGACGACGAACACGGTGCCGGCGCGGGCGCGCATCGGCATCGACTCGCGCGCGCTCACGTCTGCGGAGCAGCAGCGGGTCGACCAGGCGCTGCGTGATCTGGTGCCGCGCCACCCCGAGGCGCAGCTGGTGCTGCACGGCGGCATCAACCGCCCGCCACTCGAGGAGGACACGGCCCGCGCTCTCTTCACCCGCGCGCAGGAGACGGCTGCACAGCTGGGCCACCCGCCGCTCGAGGCCGTGCGTGTAGGCGGAGGGTCGGACGCGAACTTCGCCGCCGGCATGGGCGCACCCACACTGGACGGACTGGGCACGGTGGGCGGCGGCTCCCACGCGGACGACGAGCACGCCCTGCTGTCCTGGATCCCCCGCCGCATCGAACTCACGGCCGCACTGGTCGCCTCACTGCTCCAGGCCCCGGTCCCACGCCCCGCTGCGGCGCCGCGGCGAGCGTCCGGTCCGCGGTCGGCCCGCACGGACGCCGGCGTGGGGTCGTGAGCCGTCGGTTCGTGAGCCGTCGGTTGGTGAGCCGACAGGTCGTGATCGGCCGAGTGTGACGAGTCAGCTCAGGCCGTAACGGTTCGGCTCAGGCCGTGATCCAAGGGTTCGACAGTCCGATGAAGGCGGACTCGACGATGAGCGCCGGTGCCATGGTGGTGCCCAGCCGCTCCCGCGCCTGACGCAGCACGTCGATGCGCATGAGGGTCGTGTTCGCGTCGCCCTCCGCCGCGAGCGAGGCGATCCGCTCGTCCTCCTCGACGTTGATCCGCCCGGATTCCGCTCCCAGCTGCTGGGCGAGGACATCGCGGTAGAGCGAGAGCAGCTCGATGAAGATCGAGTCCAGCTCGTCATTGCGGGCGCGCACGTCGCGGCGCTTCTGCTCCTCCTCGAGACGCCGGATCTGCGCCCGCGCGCTGGGCGGCACCCGGGTGCCCGCCTCGACGCCCAGGGTCCGCAGCAACTGCTCCTTCTCCTGGGCGTTGCGCTCCTCCGTGCGCTCCTTCGCCCGTTCCTTCGCCATGTCGACGATGCGGGCGGCCAGCCGCACGGTCGATCCGATCGAGCGCAGCTGCCGGGGGATGTCGAGGACGACGGCGCGCTCGCTGCGCGCGTTCGGTGCGGTCGCGAGTCTGCGGGCGCGGCCGATGTGGCTCTGCGAGGCGTGTGCCGCCCAGCGCGCCGTGTCCGGGTCGATCCCCGCGCTGGACTCCAGGAGTGCCGCGACGGCCTGTGGGCTGGGCACGCGCAGGGTGACGCTGCGGCAGCGGGACCGGATCGTCGTGAGGACGTCCTGCGGGCTGGGGGCGCAGAGGATCCACACGGTCTGCGGCGGGGGCTCCTCGATCGCCTTGAGGAGGACGTTCGAGGTGCGCTCCGCCATGCGGTCCGCGTCCTCGATGATGACGACGCGCCAGGGCGCATTCGCGGGAGCTTGGTGGGCGGTCGCCACGAGTGAGCGGACCTCGTCGATCGAGATGACGGACTTCTGCGTCGACAGGACCGTCATCGATTCGTGGGTGCCGCCCAGCGCACGCCGGACGTCCGGCTCGTCCCGGTCCTGTCCGGGTGCCAGCAGGGCGGCAGCGAAGGCGCGCGCCGCATTCGACCGTCCCGATCCGGGTGGTCCCGTCAGCAGCCACGCGTGCGTCATCGCGGGTGAGCCCGGTTCCGCCGCGCGCGCCAGGTCTGCGACCGCCCGCTCCTGTCCCACGAGTTCGTGCCAGACGCTCATCGGGGGCCCGCACCGCCGGGTCCTCGCTGGTCGCCGTCGCGCTGCGACCGGAGCCGCTCACGGGCCCGGCGCTCGATCTCCGCCTGCGCCCGCAGTCGTTCACGGCTGGACTGGCGCGCCTGCGAGGCCGCCTTGGGCCGCTCGACCGTGGGCGGTTGGACCACAGGAGGCTCGACGGGCGGGGCGACCGGCGACTGGCCGACGGCCGGCTGCACCGTCGTGGGCGCCTCCGACGCGTCCACGACCTCATCGTGCGGCGCAGCTTCCTGACGTTCCTGTTCCTGGCGCGCCGATTCCTGCGGACGGACCTTCGGCACCGCCCGGGTCTCGTCCTCACTGCCGACGGGTGCCGCGGCGGCCTGGGGCGACGACGCCGGTGGCGACGGCGCGTTCACGACCCGCGTCTCATCCTCACTGCCGACGGCCACCGCAGGCCCCGCGGGCTTCACCGGTTCCGCAAACCCCGCCGCCTCATCCGCGCGACCAGCGGCACCGTCACCCTCCACCGACGCCGACTCCGCGCGCTCCGCCATCCGCTCGAGGACGACCGCGAGCACCTGCTGGGCGACCGTGTCGATGTCGCGCCCGGCGTCGACGATCGCGTACCGGTGCGGTGCCGCCTGCGCGAAGTCGAGGAACGCGCGGCGCACCGCGGTGTGGAACGTCGAATCGAGGGAGTCCAGGTGGTTCTCGTCGCCCCGCTTGCTGGTCCGCTGGCGGGCGACGGCCGGATTCACGTCGAGGACGATCGTGAGGTCTGGCTGGAGTCCCTCCGTCGCCCAGCGCGACAGCGCGGTGATCTCCTCGTCGCCCAGGTCCCGGCCCGCGGCCTGGTAGGCCCGCGAGGAGTCGATGTACCGGTCCGTGATGACGATCCCGTTGCGCTCGATGATGGGCCGGATGAGCGAGGCGACGTGGTGCGCGCGGTCCGCTGCGAACACGAGCGCCTCGGCCCGGTGGGTGACACCGTCGCCGTCCAGGACGACGGACCGCAGCTTCGTGCCCGCCTCCGTGCCGCCGGGTTCGCGGGTCGTGACGACCTCCCGCGCACCGCGGTCGCGCAGCGCGTCCGCCAGCAGGTGGATCTGCGTGCTCTTGCCGGTGCCGTCGCCGCCCTCGATCGCGATGAAGAAGCCGCGGTCGACGTCTGCTCCGCCCGAGGCCGCAGCCCCCTGCGCATCCGTCGCGCCACCCAGCGCGGCCAGGCCGAAGCCGTCGCCTGGATCTCCCTGCTCACCGTCGAGCGTGGGGACAGGTGCGGTCGCATCCCGATCGTGCTCGGCGGGTCCGTTCTCTGCGGAGTCCTCCTCCGCCACGTCACCCACTGCCGCGACCTGCGCTGCCGGAGCATCCTGCCCCGCTGCCTGGCTTCCCCACGACTGCTCGGCCGGGTCCTGCTCGTCTGCGGACGGCCGATCCCGGTCCGCGTCCGTCTGCGCGGCGTGTCCGGCAGCGGCCGGCACCCGGAACGCGTGGACGACGTCGATGCCCAGCCCGCGGATCCCGGTGGGACCGAACGTGAAGAGCGCGATGACACCGCCTGCCAGCGCGACCAGGCCGATGAGGACGTACGCGAGGTCCGCGGGATGGACCGTCCACGACGCGTGCGCGCTGAGCGGCACCTCCGCCGTGACGCCCAAGGCCGCCACCACGACGGCACCGCCCATGCCGGCGAGTGCGCCGATCCGGCGGGAGAAGGAGTAGCGCTGGGCGCGCACGCCCAGGCCCACGAGGAACGCGACGCCGCCGGAGAGCACCGCCCGCCCGGACAGTTCCGTCAGCAGACCAGTCGCGATCGTGAGGACGCCCGCGGCGATGAGCGCGAAGGTCGTGAGGCGGGTGCGGGTCATGCCCGGGGCGAAGTCCGGGCCGGTCTCGAAGCCCACGGCCCAGCCCAGGAGCACCGCGCAGATGATGAACGACATCCCGCCCTGTCCGAAGCCCAGATCTGCGACGGACGGCTGGGCCAGCACTCCCACGGCCCCCAGGGTGGCGAACAGCAGGTGGCACGGCCACGCGGATGCGACGGCGGTGGCGGGGCGGGCCAGACCTGCGCGATCGAGGACGTGCGCACCCGTGTCCGGCAGCTGGATCGCGTCCCGAGGCTTCGTCCGCATGAGCAGCAGCACACCCACCAGCACGATGAGTGCGCCCAGGAGCGCCAGCCACGGCATGACGGTGTGGCCGGCGCCCACGCCGCCCAGCAGCTGCGCCGCGTAGCTGGTCACGAGCGTGAGGACGGAGGCGACGCCCGCACTGCGCCACGGCTTCACGCGGCTGTTGCGCACGAGGCTCAGCACGGCCGCGAACACGGCGCCCACGGCCAGCCCCATGACGACCGACAGCAGCGCGGAGACCACGAACAGCGAGACGACGGCCAGCACCACCAGCGCGCCCGCTGCCGCGAGCGCGACCTTGATCGCAGTGCCGCCGGTCAGGCGCTTGGACGGGACGAACAGGCCCGCGACCCCCGCCGCTGCGACGGCTGCGTAGAGGAGGACAGCGGCGCGCGAGGAGAAGTCATCGGACTCCGTCAGCATCTGGATGCCGCGCAGTGCCGAGGGATCGACGAACGCGGTGACCCCGAACGCGCCCACCGCACCGAAGCCCAGCGCCGCGGCGGCGAGGATGCTGAGCCAGGCGCCCACCTCGATCGTGAAGATCCTCAGCGCGTCGGGATCCGGTGTCGCCGCACCGGGTGTCCCGGCGGCGGCGCGCGCGTCCGGTGCGGACGGCGAGGAGGGGTTCGGAGTCGCGTCATCAGTCACGTCTGCAAGGGTACCCGCGACCCCTGACACGGGAACGGATCGCAGGAACCGGGCGCCCCCACGGCCTCGGGCCCTTCGACCGGCGGGACCGGGGCTCGGGGGCCACGGACGGGGATCCACGGCCTCGGGATCCACGGCCTCCGGCCGCTCGCTACTCTGGTGCCGTGCAGACACCCCCCGATCCGCAGGTCCCCGCCCGTCCGCAGCTCACCGTCCTGCGACACGGACCCGGCGACGCGATCGCGGACCTGTCACTGGCCCGCGGACTGCTGGATCGGGTGAAGAACGGCGACCGAGGCCCCCTCCTGCGGATCTACCGGTCCGCCCCCACCGTCGCGTTCGGCGGCCGCGACCGGTTCCTGTCCGGCTTCGCCGAGGCGATCGAGGCCGCCCGCGCCTACGATTTCACCCCGGCGCTTCGGACCCTGGGCGGCCGGGCCGCCGCGTACCACCCCGGCAGCCTCGTCGTCGATCACATCGAGCCCGCCCCGCGGGTCCTCTCCCCCACGCAGGACCGGTTCATCCGCTTCGGTGAGATGTATGCGGAGGCGCTGCGCGACATCGGGATCGACGCGCGCATGGGAGAGATCCCCGGCGAGTACTGCCCGGGCGAGCACAGCGTCAACGTGGGCGGACGGATCAAGGCCATCGGGACCGCGCAGCGCGTGGTGGGCGGCGCGTGGCTGTTCTCCTCGTCGATCATCGTCGAGGACCCGGATCCCATCCGCGCCGTGCTCACCGACGTGCAGGCCGCGCTGGGACTCGCGTGGGACCCCGCGACCGGCGGGTCGATCTCAGAACTGCACCCGGGCATCACAGTCGATGCCGTCGAGGACGCGGTGCTGACCCGCTACGCCCGCGAGTACGACCTGGTCCCCGGCGAGCTCACGCCGGAGGACGCGCAGGCCACGACCGGGCACCTGGACGCGCACCGGCTCTGAGCCGGGTGCGACTCAGGGCGTCTTGGGCGTCGAGGTCCTCTTCGCCGTCGTCGTCTTCTTCGCAGTCGTCGTGGACCCGGTGGACTTCGAGCCCGTGGACTTCGAAGCCGTCGTCTTCTTCGCCGCCGTCGACTTTGATGCAGTCGACTTGGACGCCGTCGTCTTCTTCGCGGCCGTCGTCCTCGAGGTCGTCGTCTTCCGCGTGGTCGTGCGCTTCTTCGCCGGTCCCTTCGCCCGCTTCTCCGCCAGCAGCTCGAACGCGCGCGTCGCGGTGATGCCGTCGACGGAGTCGTCCTTGCGCAGGGTCGCGTTCGTCGTCCCGTCCGTCACGTAGGGGCCGAAGCGGCCGTCCTTCACGACGACCGGCTTCTTCGACTCCGGATCCTCGCCCAGCTCCTTGAGGGGTGGCGCGGCCGTCTGGCCGCGACGCTGCTTGGGCTTCGAGTAGATCTCCAGCGCCTCGTCCAGCGTGATGTTGAAGATCTGCTCCTCCCGCTCCAGCGAGCGCGAGTCCGTCCCCTTCTTGAGGTACGGGCCGTAGCGGCCGTTCTGCGCGGTGATGGGCGTGCCCTCCGCGTCCTCGCCCACGGTGCGGGGCAGGGACAGCAGGCGCAGCGCCTGCTCGAGCGTCACGGTCGTGGGCTCCATCGACTTGAAGAGCGAGGCCGTGCGCGGCTTGGGCTTCTTCGCGCCCCGCTTGGGCTTCTCCTCCGGCTCCGGCAGCACCTCCGTCACGTAGGGGCCGAACCGCCCGGACTTCGCGACGATCGTGTGACCGGACTCCGGGTCCACGCCCAGTTCGCGGTCGCCGGTGCCCTGCGTGCGGATGAGCTCGCGGGCGGACTCCTCCGTCAGCTCGTCCGGTGCCAGGTCGTCCGGCACGGACACGCGGCCCGGGTCGTCGCCCTCCTTCTCCGGCGCGACCTCCAGGTACGGGCCGTAGCGGCCCACGCGCAGGACGATGCCGTCTGCGATCGTGACGGAGTTGATCTCCCGCGCGTCGATGTCGCCCAAGTCGTCGACGACGGACTTGAGGCCGGGCTTCGCACCCTCGCCGTCCGAGCCGAAGTAGAAATCGTGCAGCCACTGCGTGCGGTCCTCGCGGCCGCCGGCGATCTGGTCGAGATCGCCCTCCAGATCCGCCGTGAACTGGTAGTCGACCAGTCCCGCGAAGTGTTCCTCCAGCAGACGCGTCACGGAGAACGCGACCCAGCTGGGCACCAGCGCGTTGCCGCGGTTGGTCACGTAGCCGCGGTCCTGGATCGTGGAGATCGTCGCCGCGTACGTGGACGGGCGACCGATCCCCAGCTCCTCGAGCCGCTTGACGAGGCTGGCCTCCGTGAAGCGCGGCGGCGGTGCGGTCGTGTGACCGTCCGGTGCCGCCTGGTCGACGGAGATCGCGTCGCCCTCCTTGACATCCGGCAGGCGCGACTCGCCGGACTCCTTGCCGGAGTCGTACCGCTCGACGTCGCGGCCCTCCTCGTAGGCGGCCAGGAATCCCTTGAACGTGATGACCGTGCCCGAGGTCGTGAACCCCGCCGCTGCCGGCGCCGCCTTCCAGCCGCCGCCGGACAGCTCCGCCGAGGCCTGGGCCAGATCCGCGGTGAACCGCATCGTCGCGGTCGATCCCTTGGCATCGGCCATCTGCGAGGCGACGGTCCGCTTCCAGATGAGCTCATAGAGACGGAACTCGTCGCCGCCGATCGCGGACGACACCTGTGCGGGCGTGCGGAAGTGGTCGCCCGAGGGTCGGATCGCCTCGTGCGCCTCCTGCGCGGCCTTCGCCTTCTTCCCGTACATACGGGGCTGAGCGGGCACGTACTCCGGTCCGTACAGCTCCGCCACCTGGTTGCGCGCGGCGGCGATCGCCTGGCCGGACAGCTGGGTGGAGTCCGTACGCATGTATGTGATGTAGCCGTTCTCGTACAGCGACTGGGCCACCCGCATCGCCTGGCGCGAGGACATGCGCAGCTTGCGGCCGGCCTCCTGCTGCAGGGTCGAGGTGGTGAACGGCGCCGCCGGGCGGCGCGTGTACGGCTTCGTCTCCAGGGAGGTGACGGTCAGGGAGTCCTTCGCGGTGCCGTTGAGCACGCCCGCCAGGGACGTGGCCTGCGGCTCGTCCAGGACGACGGCCTTCGACGCCTTCTTGAGCTGGCCCCGGTCGTCGAAGTCGCGGCCGGTGGCCACCTTCGACTCGTCCACCGTGTCCAGGCGGGCCTTGAACGGAGTGCCGCCCGCGGCCTCGGCGAGGGTGATGTCCAGGTCCCAGTAGTCGGCGGAGACGAACGCCATGCGCTCCCGCTCCCGCTCGACGACCAGGCGGGTCGCGACGGACTGGACGCGGCCGGCGGACAGGCCGGCGCGCACCTTGCGCCACAGGACCGGCGACACCTCGTAGCCGTAGAGGCGGTCGAGGATGCGGCGGGTCTCCTGCGCGTCGACCAGGTCGACGTCCAGTTCGCGCGTGTTCTCCAGCGCGCGTTCGATCGCCTCCGGGGTGATCTCGTGGAACACCATCCGCTTGACGGGGATCGTGGGCTTGAGGACCTCCAGCAGGTGCCACGCGATGGCCTCGCCCTCGCGGTCCTCATCGGTTGCGAGGTAGAGCTCGTCCGCATCCTTGAGGAGCTTCTTGAGCTCCGTGACCTTCTTCTTCTTGTCCGGATCCACCCGGTAGTAAGGAGTGAAGCCGGAATCGACGTCGACGGCGAACCGGCCGTAGGGCCCCTTCTTCATGTCAGCCGGCAGCTCCGACGGCTGCGGCAGGTCACGGATGTGACCCACCGAGGCGGTCACGTCATACCCGTCCCCCAGGTAGCCCACGATGGTGCGGGCCTTGGTGGGCGACTCGACGATCACGAGTCTGCGGGGGCTGGTGGTGGCGGCCATGTATTCCTTTCGCCTGATCTCACGAGCACGCTTTCAGGCACAGCTGATCCTGCTGCGGTCGGATGTGTGCACAATGTAGCACCAGCGACGGACGCGGCATTCCCGCCGTCTCGCTGGGCATTCCGCGGGATGGGACGTGTACGGGGCCATCCCGGCGGCCGTCAGTCCCCCGCGTGGACGCTGGTGCGGTCGCCCCTGGGGCCGTCGGATCAGTCGCCTGCGGGGACGATGATCGCGGCGGGGACCAGGGTGCGCACCTGGTCGACCAATTGGCGGGTGAGGGCGTCCTCCTCGACCCCCAGCAGATGCGCCAGCGCCGCTGAGATCTGCGCGAGCGTCAGCGTCCCGTCGCACACCCCCAGGAACCCGGCCAGCGCGGGATCGGCCTGGAAGGTCTGTGCCAGTCCCCCGCCCTGCTCGATCGTGATCATCGTGGGGTCGTCCGCGCCGGGTCGCAGGTGCCGGTGCTCGGTCACGTCCGCGGCCAGCTGGTAGGCGGTCGCGGCCAGTTCCGCGTCGCTCGCCTGCGCCAGCCACTCGAGCAGCCCCAGGCGGGTCTCCAGGAACGTCGCGAGGCCTGCCGGGTTGGAGCCGGGACCGGATTCGATGGTCGCGAGGTCACGGAGGGGTGCGCTGGGCGCCATCTTTTCGCCCGGCCCAGTCTGCTCCTCCCGGCGCAGCAGGATCCAGCCGAATCCCACCTCGTCGACGCCGCGGTCCTCGAAGTCCTGCAGCCAACGGTCGACGTCCGCGTGCCACCGCGCCGAGGCCCGCAGCACCCCACCGTCCCGGATCCACGTCCGTGCGTACGCCGCCGGCCGCATGCGCTGCCGTTCGATGACCATCGCCGAGGCCGTGGTCGCCTCCGTCGTCGTGGTCACCGCTGGGTTCTCGGCCGCTCCTCGGGCCTCGGTCTCTTCCGCATCCGTGTCCAGCCAGGCGGTGGGCGGCGTCCGATCGCCGCCCCGCTCCCAGTTGCCCAGCATGACGGCCAGGCCGCCGGGCCGCAGGTGAGCGGGTGCGCCGCGGACCATCGACCGCATGATCGCGTCTCCCACCAACCCGCCGTCGCGGTAGCGGAATGCGCTGGCCTCCTCATGTCCGCCGCCTTCGGAACCATTGGCCACGTCGCTCACGTCGGGTTCTGCCCTGTCGTCCGTCCCCGAAACAGTGTCCGTGTCCGTGCCCTCAGTGCCCGTGTCCACTGTGTCCGTGCCGCGTGGTGTGATGACGAACGGCGGGTTGGAGACGAGGAGGTCGACGGCCTCGGGAAGGGGGTCGTAGAGGGATCCGGTGCGGAACTCGACGCGGTCGGTGAGGCCGGCCAGCCCCACGGTCAGTCGTGCGATGTCGAGGGCGCGGGGTGAGAGGTCGGTCGCGATGACGCGGTGGGCGTGGCGGGCCAGCATGACCGCCTGGATGCCGCACCCGGTGCCGATATCCGCGGCGAGCTCGACGTTCCCACGCGGCGTGATGTCGAGGAGGGTACGGCCCGCACCGCCATGGCCCAGGACGTACTCGCCGTCCAGGGCGTCCGGACGCGTGAACGTCCCGTGGTCCGCGACGAGCAGCAGTGTGTCATCGCCGGACCGCTGCCCGCGCGGAACGCCCACGGGTAGGGGGTGGCAGGTGACGGCGAGGACGGACCGGAGCATTCGGGAACCCGGCAGGGTCCCCGCAGCGGCCTCGGACGAGCCGTTCGGGCCGGTGCTTTGCTGCTGAGTGCTGGCCCCGGCCTCGACGGTGGTCGTGGGCTCATCCACCAGCAGTCCTCCGGCGAGCAGGGCGGCGACGAGGTCGGTCCCCAGGGCCTCGGCGGCGAGGTCCTCGGAGACAGCCGTGTCCAGCAAGAAGAGGAGGGCGACGACCGCCAGGTTCCGGTCACGTGCGGACGAGCCGGTCTCCAGCAGTCGCAGGCAGTGGCGGCGGGCCGGTGCCGGGTCGTTGGCCTCGCGGGCGGCATCGACGTCCGTGCCCCACAGCGCTTGCAGCGCGGCCGGCGAGTAGTGCGCCCGATGCAGGGCGGCGGCCAGGTCTGCCAGCACGGAGTCATCCAGGCGGGGCACGGGCGGAAGCATGGGAGATGCGGGAGGGGTGGAGCTCACCCCGTCATCGTAGGTGCCACCCGCGCTGGAATACGATTGCCCCGATGTCGAGGACTCCTGTCCCCGCCACCAGTGACGCGCAGGTGGGGGCATCGCACGCGCGACTGGTCCGCGGTGTCGCCGCCGGCGCACTCGCGACCTTCGTCGCGCTGTTCTCGCACGTGGCCGCCGGCGGCCACGCCCCGGTGCTGCCGGGTGTCGTGCTGCCCCTCGTGCTGGCGGTGTTCGTGAGCGTCGTGCTGGCGGGGCGGAAGCTGTCACTCGTGCGGCTCAGTGCCTCGGTCGCAGTGAGCCAGACGGCTTTCCACTGGATCTTCAGCGCCGCCGCCGCGAGCGCGCCCGGAGCCGGACGAGCCTCCGCAGCCCGCGCGACGGCCGACGCCGTTGCAGCGGGCGACCCTCACGCGTTCCACCACGGTGCCGGCGTCCCCGCTGACTTCGCCGCGACCGTGGGGGCGGGGGCTTCCGCGGGGGCGGGGGCTTCCGCGGGCTCGGGTGCAAGTGCCGGCGCAGGCGCCGCAGCGGGTGGGCACGCACTGCACACGGCCGGGCACGACAGCCCACTCATGCTGGTCGCGCACGTGATCGCCGCCGTCGTGACGATCGCGGCCCTGCACCGCTCCGAGCTGATCCTCCATTCCCTCCTCCGCCTGCTGCGGCTGGTCCGGTCGCTGCTGGGCCCGCTGCTGCGTGTGCCCGCCCCGGTCGTCACGACCAGCAGGCGTCGTCTCCTGGGAGCCGGCTGTGCCGTCGTCTCCCCCGCACCGCTGGGTGTGGTCCGCTCGGCGCGCGTGGACCGCGGTCCACCGGTGCGCGTCCCCGCCGTGGCCTGAGCCCGCGACCGCACGGTCGCCGGTGCCGCACGGCAGAGCACCGACCACTTCCTTCACCGGGCTCTCCCCCGCCCCGGCACGCGCTCGACCTTCGCGTCGCGCTTGCCGGGCGGGTGCCCGCATCCGCAGAAAGGCGCACCCATGCGCACTCGCACCTCTTTCGTCCTGCCCGCACTCACCGCTGCGGTCCTCCTCTCGGTCGCCGCGTGCGGCCAGGACTCCACCGCAGGATCCGAGACCGATTCCTCCTCCCAGTCGCTCTCGACCGAGGCCGCCCAGGCGACCGCGTCCCTCACCATCGAGGACCCCTGGGTCAAGGCCGCCGAGGACGGCATGACCTCCTCATTCGGCCTCCTCACGAACGAAAGGGACGAGGACGTGACGCTCACCGCCGTCGAGTCCTCGATCTCCGATTCCATCGAACTGCACGAGACCGCGGACGACGGCTCCGGCACCATGTCGATGAACGAGATCGACGGTGGCTTCCCGATCGCCGCGGGTGAGACGCTCGAGCTGGCTCCGGGCGGCGACCACATCATGTTCATGGAGTTCGACGGTCCCCTGGTCGCCGGGGACACGGTCGATCTCACCCTCGTCCTGTCCGACGGCTCACGCATCGAGTACGACGCCGCGGTCCGCGATTTCGCCGGCGCCAACGAGTCCTACAGCGCTGATGAGGAGGGACACGGAGCCGATGATGCCGGCCACGACCACGGCGACATGGACCACGGAGGTTCCGACGACCTCGGCGATGGTGACGACGGGGATGCTGACGACCACGGCGACGCGGACGATCACGGTTCGCACACCGACCACGGCGGTGACGCGTGACCGGCCTGTCCCGGCGGCGGATGCTGCTGGGTGGCGCGGTCGCCGGCGTCGGTGTCGCGGCCCTCACCGCGTGCACGGCGCGCGATGAGGAGACGGCGGCCGAGGCCGCGCAGGCCGCACGTCTGCGGATCGGCTCCGACACCCTCCCCTTCCACGGCGCCCACCAGACGGGGGTGACCGCGGAACCGCAGGCCCACGCAACGCTCGTCGCATTGAACCTGCGGGAATCCGCGGATCGCGACGCCATCCGCCGCCTGCTGCGGGTGCTGACCGATGATGCGGCCCGCCTCACCCAGGGGCGCGGCGCGCTGGCGGACACGGAGCCGGAGCTGGCGCAGACACCCGCTCGTCTGACCGTCACGTTGGGCTTCGGCCCGGAACTGGTGCGGCGGGTGGCGGGCGACTCCGCCGTGCCGTCGTGGCTGCGGCCGCTACCGGAGTTCAGCATCGACAGGCTGGAGGACCGGTGGAACGACGGAGACCTGCTGCTGCAGATCGCCGCCGACGACGCCGTGACCATCGCCCACGCGACCCGCATGCTGCTGAAGTCCGCGCGGTCGACGGCTGTGCCTCGGTGGCGGCAGTCGGGCTTCCGGCGCTCGCGCGGTGCGGAGAAGCCGGGGACGACGATGCGGAACCTGTTCGGCAACGTCGACGGGACCGTCAACCTGCACCCGCAGGATGACGACTTCGCGCAGAGCGTGTGGGTGGCGGACGGGTGGCTGGCCGGCGGGACGTCACTGGTGGTCCGGCGCATCCGGATGGACCTGGACGGCTGGGATCGGTTGGACGGGCCCGGACGCGATCAGGCGATCGGTCGCCGGCAGTCCGACGGATCGCCGCTGACCGGTGAGTCCGAGTTCGACGAGCCGGACTTCGAAGCGATCGGACCCCACGGCTTCACCGTCATCCCGGACTTCTCGCACATCGCCCGCGCCCGCGGCGATGACACGAGGCCCACGATGCTGCGGCGGAGTTACAACTACGACGATGACCTCACGGTCGACGGCTTCCCTGACGGCGGGACAGCGGATCCGGACGGGGAGATCTCCGATTCCGGTCTGCTGTTCCTGGCCTACCAGGCGGACGTCGATGAGGGATTCGTACCGGTGCAGCGCAGACTCGCAGAGCTCGACCTGCTGAATCAGTGGACGACGCCGGTGGGGTCCGCGGTCTTCGCGATCCCGCCCGGCTGCCGGGAAGGGGGATTCGTGGGCGAGACACTGTTCTGAGCAACTCCCCCGCATCAGGGGACCGCTCTCTACGATGGGGGTCATGCCCTCAGAGCTCTTCGACATCGTCACCCGGTTCGGCGCCCGTGCCGACCGGGTGACGCACGTCGAGGATCTGCCGGCCCGGCCCGGACGCACGGTCGCGTGGCCCGACTGGCTGCACCCCGGCGTCCGCGATGCCTTCGTGAGCGCCGGCATCGAGCGCCCCTACGCCCACCAGGTCGAGGCCGCGGACCTGGCCCACAACGGGACGAACGTCATCATCGCGACGGGGACGGCCTCGGGAAAGTCGCTGGGGTACCTGCTGCCGGTGCTGGACGCGGCGGTCCGCGGCGCGGCCGCCCCGTCCGGTCGCGGATCGACGACCCTCTACCTCTCCCCCACGAAGGCGCTGGCGGCGGACCAGCTGCTGTCCCTGCGCGGCCTGGTCCTCCAGGGGCTGCGGCCCACCACGTACGACGGCGACACTTCGCGCGAGGACCGCGACTGGGCCCGCCGCCACGCGAACGTCCTGCTCACGAACCCGGACATGCTGCACCGGTCCCTGTTGCCGGGCCACCAGCGGTTCTCCTCCGTCCTCAAGCGGCTGGACTTCGTGGTCGTGGACGAGGCGCATCGGTACCGCGGCGTCTTCGGCTCCCACGTCTCGCTCATCCTCCGCCGCCTCCTGCGGCTGGCCCGGTACTACGGCGCCTCGCCCACCGTCATCGGCGCGTCTGCGACGGCCGGTGATCCGGCCCAGGTGTTCTCCCGCCTCATCGGCGCGCCCGCTCACGCGATCACGGACGACGCCTCCCCGCGCGCCGCCGGTCGGTTCGTACTGTGGGAGCCGCCGCTCCTGCCCGGCTACAGCCCGCACGAGTCCGCCGATCCCTTCGCCGGGATCGCCGCGCCGCTGGACAACGACGACGCACCCGAGGCCGGGGCCGGCGAGGCCGACGCCCTCACCGCCGCCGCATTCTCCGACGCCCGCCGCTCGTCCCTGGCCGAGGCGGCGGACCTGCTCACGGACACCACGTGCGCGGGTCGCCGCGCGATCGGCTTCATCGCGTCGCGCCGCGGCACGGAGGCGCTCGCCTCGATGGTGAAGGACCAGGTCGCTCGGGTCGACGACTCGCTCGTGCGCACGATCGCGGCCTATCGCGGCGGGTACCTGCCGGAGGAGCGCCGCCTGCTCGAATCCGCACTGCGCAGCGGTCGCCTGCTCACGGTCGCATCGACGAATGCGCTGGAGCTGGGCATCGACATCTCCGGACTGGACGCGGTCATCATCGCCGGCTGGCCGGGCACGCTCGCCTCCCTCTGGCAGCAGGCGGGGCGCGCGGGGCGTGCCGGTCAGGAATGGATCGCGGTGCTGGTCGCCCGCGATGATCCGCTCGACACGTTCCTGGTCCACCACCCGGACGCGATCTTCGATCGCACGGTCGACGCGGTCGTCATCGATCCGGGGAATCCGTACGTGCTGGCCGGACATCTGTGCGCGGCCGCCGCCGAGGTCCCGCTCACCCCCGACGACCTCGCCCTGTTCCCGGACACCGCCTCCCACGTCCTCGACCAGCTGACCGAGGCTCGCATGCTGCGCCGCAGACCCGCCGGCTGGTTCTGGGCGAAGGCGGAGAACCCCGCGGATCTGTCGGACATCCGGTCCAGCGGAGGCGGGACGGTACGTCTGGTGGAGGAGTCGACGGGCGCGCTGCTGGGCACTGTCGACGACGCCGGCAGCCACCATCAGAGCCACCCGGGTGCGGTGTATGTCCATCAGGGTCGGACGTTCGTGGTCCTGGACCTGGACCCGGAAGGACGGGTCGCGCTCGTCGAGGCCAAGCACGTCGACTACACGACCGAGTCCCAGACGGTCACGGAGATCTCGATCCTCGCGACGCGGGACTCCTACCCCCTGCCATCCGGGGCGACGGTCAACTGGGGCGATGTCGAGGTGACGACGCAGGTGACGGGCTACCGCATGCGTCAGGCCGGTACGGGTCTGGTCCTGGGCGAGTACCCGCTGGAGCTGCCCGCACAAGTCCTCACGACCACCGCCGTCTGGTGGACGGCCCCGGACGCGCTGGTCGAGGAGGCGGACGTCGACACCGCGGAACTGCCCGGCGCCGTCCACGCGGCCGAACACGCGGCCATCGGCCTGCTGCCTCTGTTCGCCGGGTGCGACCGCTGGGACATCGGGGGCGTCTCGACCGCGCGTCACGCGGACACGGGTGTGGCGACGGTCTTCGTCCACGACGGCCAGCCCGGGGGTGCCGGCTTCGCCGAGCGCGGCTTCGAGGCGTTCTCCACATGGCAGACCGCGACGCGCGAGGCGATCGCTGCCTGCGAGTGCATCAGCGGCTGCCCCTCCTGCGTCCAGTC
>DYUK01000018.1 GCA_020743695.1 Brevibacterium senegalense
GGCTCCGTCGCGACCCCGGACACGCCCCGATGCTGGAGGAGCGCCCCGTAGGCGAGTGAGACGGCTGACAGCAGTGCCAGGCCGATGGCGAGGAGAGTCATCGGGTCTACGATACTGATTCCCCCTGAGCCGACGCTGATGGACGGGCGCAGGAGGAGGTGTGACGTCCCGCACGAGTGGGGCAGGATGACCGGTGGCGCTTTGCGTGCGCGCAGAGGGGCTGATAGAGTTTCAACTCGTGTTCGCCCGTGCGGACACCATTCCTCCGTAGCTCAGTTGGCAGAGCATTCGACTGTTAATCGAAGGGTCGCTGGTTCGAGCCCAGCCGGGGGAGCAGACAGGAAGGCCAGACGGACACATCCGTCTGGCCTTCGTCGTTCCCGGATGCGCGCGGGTTGAGGACGGAAACCCCTGCCCTGTGTGCGACGGAGGTCGACCGGGTACGTCGGAGGGGCCGGTGCAGTGCACCGGCCCCTCCGCGGTCCACGGGTGCGGTCCCCCGTGGTGGACGTCAGCGCGTCAGACGCTCGTGAAGGCGACGACCGCGTTGTGGCCGCCGAATCCGAACGAGTTGGTGATCGCCGCGATGTCGCCGTCCGGCAGCTGACCGGGCGTGTCGCGGACGATGTTGAGGTTGACCTCCGGGTCGACCGTCTGGATGTTGATCGTCGGAGGCGCCTGGCGCTCCTGGAGGGCCTTGACCGTGAAGAGCGCCTCGAGCGCACCGGCACCGCCCAGGAGGTGGCCGGTCATCGACTTCGTGGCGGAGAACAGCGCGTCGTCCACCGCATCGCCCAGCAGGCGGTTGACCGCGATGGACTCCGGGATGTCGCCCACCGGGGTCGACGTCGCGTGGCCGTTGATGTGCTTGACGTCCGCCGGCTGGATGTCCGCGGATTCGAGGGCCTCGCGCATCGCGCGGATGGACCCGGCGCCCTCCGGCTCGCCCGCGGTGATGTGGTACGCGTCGTTCGACGTGCCGAATCCTGCGAGGCGGGCGTAGATCTTCGCTCCGCGCGCGCGGGCGTGCTCCTCGCTCTCGAGGATCAGTGCGGCACCGCCTTCGCCCATGACGAAGCCGTCGCGGTCGACGTCGAAGGGACGCGAGGCGGTCTCCGGGGAGTCCGTGCGACGCGAGAGGGCGCGCATCGACGAGAACGCGGAGAGGGTGATGGGGTGCACCGCGGACTCCGCACCGCCGGCGATGACGACGTCGGCCTTGCCCGAGCTGATCATCGCGAGGGCGTGGCCCACGCTCTCCGTCGAGGAGGCGCAGGCGGACACGACCGTCTGGACGACGGCGCGCGCCTTGAAGTCCATGCCGATCGCTGCGGCCGGGGCGTTGGGCATGAGCATGGGGACCGTCAGCGGCATGACCCGCCGGGTGCCCTCCTCCTGCAGCGTGTTCCACGCGTCGAGGAGCGTCCAGACACCGCCGATGCCGGTGGCCCAGGAGACGGCGAGGCGCTCGGACTCGACCTCGGGCGTGCCCGCGTCCTCCCAGGCCTCGCGAGCGGAGATGAGGGCCAGACGGCTGGCCGGGTCGAGGCGCTTCGCCTCGACCTTCTTCAGACGGTCGTCGACGACGGTGGGATCGACGGTGGCGGCGAAATCGACGGGCAGTTCGTACTTCTGGGCCCAGTCGTTGTCGAGTGTGTGCGCACCGCTGGTGCCTGCCAGGGCGGCCTGCCATGTCTCCTGGGCGGTGCTGCCCAGGGGGGTGACGGCACCGATACCGGTGACGACGACAGTGGATGTCATGGTGTGGAACCTCGTCGAATCGTTGAGTGGGGCCTCCGCGGGGCCGGGGTCGCCGACCCCGCGGAGAGGAAGCAGATCAGGCCTGCTGGGCCTTGACGATGTAGTCCACCGCGTCCTGGACCGTGACGAGGTCCTTGACGTCGTCGTCCGGGATCTTCACGCCGAACTTCTTCTCGGCGTTCACGACGATGGTCATCATGGAGATGGAGTCGATGTCGAGGTCGTCCGTGAACGACTTGTTCGCCTCGACCGCGTCGGTCTCCAGGCCGGTCTCCTCGTTGACGATCTCCGCCAGGCCGGCAAGGACGTCAGCTTCGCTGTATGCCATTTTCTATCCTTCTCTCTTCTTCCCGCCGGGAGCTTCGAGCACCGCGGCGGCTTGCAGGAAACGTGATTCGACGACGATCCCAGGAGATCTTACGTCATGGTCTCCGAACGGTCAGGGCAGAACGACGACCTGCGCGCCGTAGACCAGACCGGCGCCGAAGCCGATCTGGAGGGCGAGCGTGCCGTGCAGCTCCGGGTGCTCCCGCAGCAGTCGTTCCGTGGCGAGGGGGATGGACGCCGAGGACGTGTTGCCGTTGTCCGCGATGTCCCGTCCGACGAGGACCGACTCCGGCAGCTTCAGCTGCTTGGACAGCTCGTCGATGATCCGCATGTTCGCCTGGTGCGGGATGAAGGCGCTCAGGTCCGCCGCGGTGACGCCCGCCGCGTTGAGCGCCTGCTGGGCGACCTCGGCCATCTCCCACACGGCCCAGCGGAACACGCTGGGACCGTCCTGGCGGAGGGTGGGGAAGGGGGCCTCGGGGTCGTTCTTCATGTCCAGGAACGAGTTGGTGACGCGGATCGTCTCCCAGTTCTCGCCCTTCGAGCCCCAGACGCTCTGGCCGATGCCGGGCGTGTCGGAGGACGACACGATGACCGCGCCCGCGCCGTCGCCCAGCAGGAACGAGATCGAGCGGTCGGTGGGATCCACGAAGTCGGACAGCTTCTCCGCACCGATGACCAGCACGTTGTCCATGACGCCGGAGCGGACGAGGCCGTCGGCCTGCGCGATCGCGTAGCAGTAGCCGGCACAGGCGGCGGAGATGTCCCACGCGGGGACCGGGCCCGTGCCCAGGCGCTGCGTGAGCGCGGACGCGGCAGACGGTGTGGGGACGCCGAATGTGACGGTCGCGATGATGATGCCGCCCACATCGGACGGCTTGATGCCCGCGTTCGCGATGGCCTCGGACGCCGCCTCCTCCGACATGTCCAGCACACCCACATCCGCGCCCGCGCGGTGGCGGGTGATGATGCCGGTCCGCTGCCGGATCCATTCGTCGGACGAGTCGATCGGTCCCACGAGGGCCTCGTTGGGCACGGCGTGCTCCGACCGGTAGCCGCCGATCCCGGAGATCCGCGAGTACGTGGTGGCGGGGGTCGTTGTCAGTGTGGTCACGGGGAGTCCTTCCCAGAGTGTGTGAGCTCAGGCGCCCGAATGGGCGCGGACGAATTCGCGGGCACCGTCGATGTCATCGGCGGACTTGACGGGGAAGACCTCGACGCCCTTCATGGCGCGCTTCGCCAGGCCGGTGAGCGTGCCTCCGGGCACCAGTTCGAGGATGCCGGTCACGCCCGCCTGGACGAGGGTCTGCTGGCACAGGTCCCAGCGGACGGGGTTCGTCACCTGCGAGACGAGCAGCTGCAGGAAGTCCGCGCCGGATCCCACCGGTGTGCCGTCCGCGTTCGTGAGGATCGTGATCGCGGGGTCCGCCGGCTGCAGAGTCGCTGCGACCGCTGCGACCGCCTCCGAGGCCGGGGCCATGAACGAGGTGTGGAAGGCGCCGGCGACCTTGAGGGGGATGACGCGGGCGCGCTCCGGCGGGTTCGCCGCGAACGCCTCGATGCGGTCCTGTGCACCTGCTGCGACGGTCTGTCCGCCGCCGTTGACGTTGGCGGGCTCCAGGCCGGCGTCTGCGATGGCCCGCAGGACGTCGTCCGGCTCCCCGCCCACGACGGCCGCCATGCCGGACGGTGCCGCAGCGGCTGCGGCCGCCATGGCGGTGCCGCGCGCACTCACCAGTCGCATGGCGTCCTGGTGGGTGAGGACGCCTGCGATCGCGGCGGCGCCGATCTCACCCACACTGTGGCCGGCGACGATGTCCGTCGACAGTGCGTCACCGAAGATCTCCGCGTGGGCGGCGATCGCGGAGGCGACCAGCAGCGGCTGCGCGACCGCGGTGTCCGTGATCGTCGCATCGTCCGAGGTGGTGCCGTGGGTGCGGAGATCGATCCCGGCGGCCTCAGCGAGGGTGTCGAGAGTGCTGGCGAAGCCGGGGAGCTCCAGCCAGGAGCTGAGGAATCCGGCCTTCTGGGCGCCCTGTCCGGGGCAGGCGGTGACTAGCACGAGCAGTGATATCCCATCGTTCGATTCAATGTCGCAGACTACGACAACTGTCAGGTTCCTGGGGTCTGATTGTGGGGGAGCGATAACTGTCCCACTGAGGACAGTCGACCGAGCACCAACGCGATCCGGATGACGAAGGCGGATCGGGACTCCGTCGGATCGTGTCCGATGAGGCCCGTGATCTTCTTGAGGCGGTAGCGGACCGTGTTGGGGTGGACGTGAAGTGACCGCCCGGTCGCCTCGAGCGAGCCGCCGTGATCGAGGTAGGCCGTGACCGTCTCCAGCAGGCTGCCGCTGCCGGCCGCCAGCGGTGCGTGCACGCCCTCGATGAGCGCGGTGACGGCACTGTCGTCGCCGGCGATCGCACGTTCCGGCAGCAGCTGGTCCGCGTGGACCGGGCGGGGCGTCGACTGCCACGCCGAGGCCGTGCGCAGGGCCCAGAGGGCCGAGGCGGCCGAGGTGCCGGCCTCAGCGAGTGTCGAGACCTCCGGGCCCACGACGACGTCGGAGGGCCCGTAGTAGTGGGAGAGGGCGAGGGCGGCCGCCTCGAGGTCGTCCGCACCGCCCAGCACGATGAGCAGGCGGTCGTCGTGCACGCCCACCAGCACGTCCTCCGCCCACTTGCGGGCCGCCCGGCGGATCTCCGAGATGCTCTTGTGGGCGGAACGGCGCGGGGCGCGGCCGATGAGGACGGCGACGCTGCCCTGCGACTGCCAGCCGAAGGCGGCGGAGCGGCTGGCGAGCTCGTCGACGGAGTCGCCGCGCACCAGTGCGTCGATCACCATCGCCTCGAGGCGCGCATCCCAGCTGCCGCGGGCCTCCGCCGCGCGCGCGTAGATGTCCGCCGCCGCGAACGCGACCTCGCGCGAGTAGACGAGGACCGCCTCCTTGAGCTCCGCCTGCGCCTGGGGCTGCGCCAGATCCGGTACGCGCTCCTCGACGACCTCGACGACCACCCGCAACAGCTGCAGTGTCTGCTGGAGGGAGACGGAGCGGACCAGTTCGCGTGGTGCGGAGCGGAACACGTCGAGGACGCCGCGCAGGGGGGTCGAGGGGTCCTGGTACCAGGAGATGAAGGACGAGATGCCGGACTTCGCGACTGCGGACACCCACTGCTTGTCCGCAGGGTCCATACCGCGGAACCAGGCGAGCTGCGCTTCCAGCCGCTGAGTCACGACCTTGCCCAGCTGCTCCTCACGGGTCTGCAGCCTGCGGGCGGTGTCGGCACGGCCCGAGG
>DYUK01000019.1 GCA_020743695.1 Brevibacterium senegalense
CAGCCCACTGTGCAGGATGTCGAACGGCGAATCGAGGCGGGCGCCTACCGTGACGACGACAACGACACCTTCTGGCTCGTACACGCTGAGCACGGGCGCATCGGAGTCTTCCGCTTCGAGGACCTCGAGGACGGCGCTCCCCTGTTCGACCTCCGCCTCGGCAGTCCGTTCCGTGGGCGAGGCTTCGGCGCCGCGACTGGGAGACGGGCCGGGTCACCACCTTCGAATGGGACGACCTGCCGGCTCCTTCGAGGAGCAGAAATGAGTGAGCACCGTGCCTGGTCGGCCACGTCATGAGGATCCGCGGCCTGCCCGGCATCCGCACGGTGGTCTTCGACCTGGGCGAGACTCTCGTCGATGAGAGTCGCTGCTGGGCGGCAGCGGCCCGCACGGTCGGCACCTCCCCCTTCACTCTCATGGCCCACCTGGGCTCCTTGATCGAACGTGGGCTCGACTGAGTATTTGCCGTCTTCAGCGCCGCGGGTATTGCGGTCGAGCACCACGCCGTCGATGGCGTGATCGTGGTGGTGAGCGCCGGCAAGTATTGGTGATCAGCGCCACTTGTTTCTAGGCTCCTTCTGCCGTGTGGCCGATCACACGGCAGAAGGAGCAAATCGAATGGTACGCAAGATCCGAGCGAAGCTGGTGCTTCGCTTGCGAGCCGAGGGACTCTCACGACGGCAAATAGCAGCCCACGGCATGTCCAGGCACTCCGTCGACGCGGTGATCACCGCTGCTGACCGCGAAGGGCTGACGTGGGACGACGTGGCCGACTCCTCAGAGTCGGATGTGTATGCGCGCTTGTTCCCCGGGCGCGGGGAGCACGAAAGCGTCTACGCCCAGCCTGATTGGGACCACGTCCACCGCGAACTCGCCCGTGTCGGAGTGACGCTGAAACTGCTGCATGGTGAGTACCGCGACGCGTGCGCTGCGATGGGTTCACCGTCGATGGGGTACGACAGGTTCTGCAAGACGTATCAGCAGCATGTCCTCGTCACCGGACTCTCATCGCGTGTCGGCCACAAAGCAGGCCAGAGCGTCGAGGTCGACTGGTCGGGCAAGACGATGCGTCTGTCGGGTCCCGTCGGCGGTCGCAGCCAGCGGGTGTACTTGTTCGTCGGGTACCTGCCGTTCTCACGGTATGCATTCGTGTGGCCGACGTTGGACATGAAGCAGGACACCTGGCTGCGCGCGCATGCGGAGATGTTCAACTTCTTCGGTGGCAGCGTTGCGCGGATCGTGCCTGACAACCTCAAGACCGGTGTGATCAAGCATCCACCGGAAGGCGAGGTAGTTCTCAACGACGCGTACCGTGAACTCGCCGCGCACTACTCGGCCGCGGTGATGCCGGGACGGGTGAGGAAACCGAAGGACAAGGCCAGTGTGGAGAACACGGTCGGCAACATCGCCACGCAGGTGATCGCGGTTCTGCGCGAGGAGACGTTCGAGACACTGCCGGACCTGCGCGCCGCGGTTCTTGCTCGTGTGCGGGCGTATAACGCGACACCGTTCCAGAAGCGGGCGGGGTCGAGGCTGTCGGTATTCGAGACGGAAGAGAAGTCGCTGCTGCGTCCGTTGCCGGCCATCGCTTACGAGCTGAGCAGGTGGGTCTACGGTCGCCGGGTCCGCAAGGACGGGCACGTCGTGTTCGAGAAGAACTACTACTCGGTGCCCTATCAGCATGTCGGTCGCAGCGTCGATCTGCGGATCACCGCGACGACGCTGGAAGTGTTCTCCGGTCACGAGCGGCTCACCAGCCATCTGCTGGCCCCGGCGGGGATGGTGAACGAGCACCGCACGCATGATGCAGACCTGCCAGACGGTCCGCGCTACCACCGCTGGGATGCGGCCAGGGTGCGGGAGTGGGCAGCCCGGATCGGGGAGGACACGACGACGGTCGTGAACCGGATCTTCGAGTCCGTGCCGGTCGATGAGCAGGGCCTGGATGCTGCGCTGGCAGTGCTCCGGCTGACCAGGCGCTATTCCGCGGCCCGTGTCGAAGCGGCCGCCGGTGTTGCGCTGGCTTCCCGTGTCCGGTCACCGCGGTATGCGCACTTGCGACCGATCCTGGAATCACAGCAAGAGACCGTCGGAAGACGGAGGAGACCACCCATCGCTCCTGCCTGCCCAGTCCCTGACGGGCAGGCGCAGCCAGCGGGATTCGTCCGTGGTGCCGACTACTACGCGGGGAGCCAGGGATGAGCCGACTCGATAGCGAGACAAAGCGGAAACTACGGGAGATGGGTGTTGCGTCGTTGCTGGACGCGTTCGAGGCTCAGGACGATTCCCTCACACTTGGGATGGCGTTCGAAGAGCGCATCAAGCTTGTTGTCGATGATGCGCATGCGGCGTTCACGCATGCCAAGATCGAAGGGCTCGTCCGACGTGCTGGCCTGCGGTACCCCGACGCAGACATGCGTACCATCGACCTCGTCGAACAGCGTGGCCTGGACCGCGGCGTGCTTGCGCAACTGGCTACCTGCTCGTTCATCACGGGGCATCAGAACGTCGTGTTCCAGGGCTTCACCGGATCAGGGAAGTCGTACCTGGGATCCGCGCTTGCCAAGCAGGCCTGCCAGCATCGGTACAGGGCCCACTACATCCGGATGCCCGACCTGGAAGAGTCCTGGGCGAACGCCCGAGATAAGCCTGGCGGCAAGGAGAAGTGGTTGCGGAAGTACGCCTCGTTCACCCTTCTCGTGCTTGACGAGTGGCTCCTTGACCATCCCGACGACGAGATGCGCAGCATGCTCTTGGAACTCGTCGAGCGCCGGTATGACAGCGTGTCGACGGTGTTCTGCACCCAGTACCCGAAGAAGGACTGGCACCAGCGACTCGGCGCTGGAGTCCATGCCGATGCGATCATGGATCGCATCGTTCACAACACGATCTGGATCAACACCGGAGACATGAACATGCGCGAGCAACTCGCGACCGTCATGCGCTCACCAACACTGCCGGGTGGCGCTGAACGGCAATAACCAGTGGCGCCCAACCGCAATACTCGGTGGCGCTCATGCCACCGAATACTCACTCGACCACCGCGCCGTGTGGGCCGAGATCGGTGTGGAGCCCCCAGCGATGCGCGAACGCATAGGTACAGACGACCTGTATCCGGACGCCCTCCCCTGCCTGCGGCACGCGAAGGCCTGCGGCTTCACCATAGGCATCGCAGGAAACCAACCGGAGGCGGCCGTGGACGAGCTGGCCGCGCTCGGATTCGATGCCGACTTCATTGCATTGTCGGGCGATCGCATCGACAACGATGCCGAGCCTGCGCGGCGGGCGGGGATGCGCGCTGCTCATCTGATGCGCGCACCGCCTTCCGCACACACGACGACGGGCGAGGGGAGGATCTCTCCTCCGCCTCGCCCGTCGTGTGCGCTGCGTGTCCGCCTCAGCGGACCGTCACATGCAACTCAGTGCGCGTGGATGCCCCGGTCGTGCTCGTACACGAGGCCGATGAGGCCCACGAGGACGATGACGCCGCCGAACGGGAAGATCCACCAACCGACCGCGACCGCCAGGAAGCAGATCGCACCGCCCGCGGCCAGGACGATCGGCCACCAGCTCCACGGCGTGTAGAAGCCGTACTCGTAGTACTCGTCCTCGATCTCGCCGTCCACGTCGTCCATGGGCAGCTGGGGGTGCTTCTTCTCCCAGGTCCACAGGTAGAGGCCGATCATGAGGGTCATGCCGCCCACCAGGAGGATGGCGGGAAGTCCCACCCACTCCTGGAAGTCCGTCACGAAGCCGTAGATGATCGCGACCGGGACGAAGAAGAAGAACCCGAGGGTGAAGATCCAACCGGACGTCCTCACTTGGCGACCTCCTTGGCCTGGTGCGAGCCGTGGCCGGCCGCGGCCAGCTCCAGCAGCTCGGGGTGGTTCGCCTCGAACGCGGGACGCTCGGAGCGGATGCGCGGCAGGCTCGTGAAGTTGTGGCGCGGCGGCGGGCAGGACGTGGCCCACTCGAGCGATCCGCCGTAGCCCCACGGGTCGTTGACCGTCACCTTGGGCGCCTTGCGGGCCGTGACCCACACGTTCCAGAAGAACGGCACCAGCGACAGGCCCAGGATCAGCGAGCCCACGGTGGACACCTGGTTGAGGAACGTCCAGCCGTCCTGCGGCAGGTAGTCCGCGTAGCGACGCGGCATGCCCTCAGCACCCAGCCAGTGCTGCACGAGGAATGTGCCGTGGAAGCCGATGAACAGGAGCCAGAAGTGGATCTTGCCCAGCGTCTCGTCCAGCATCTTGCCGGTCCACTTGGGCCACCAGAAGTAGAAGCCCGCGAACATCGCGAAGACGACCGTGCCGAACACCACGTAGTGGAAGTGCGCGACGACGAAGTAGGAGTCGGACACCTGCTGGTCCAGTGCCGGCGAAGCGAGGATGATGCCCGTGAGTCCGCCGAAGACGAAGGTCACGAGGAAGCCCAGCGACCAGAGCATCGGAGTCTCGAAGGTGAGCGATCCTCGCCACATCGTGCCGATCCAGTTGTAGATCTTCACACCCGTGGGCACTGCGATGAGCATCGTCATGAACGCGAAGAACGGGAGCATGACGGCGCCCGTCACGTACATGTGGTGCGCCCAGACGGTCACCGACAGTGCGGCGATCGCGATCGTCGCGTAGACGAGGCCCACGTAGCCGAAGATGGGCTTGCGGCTGAAGACCGGGAAGATCTCCGACACGATGCCGAAGAACGGCAGCGCGATGACGTAGACCTCCGGGTGGCCGAAGAACCAGAACAGGTGCTGGAACAGGATCGGTCCGCCGTTCTCCGGACTGAAGGTGTGCGCTCCCAGGATGCGGTCCGCTGCGACGCCCAGCAGGGCGGCCGCCAGCGGCGGGAAGGCCATCATGACGAGCACACCGGTGATGAGCACGTTCCACGTGAAGATCGGCATGCGGAACATCGTCATGCCCGGCGCGCGGAGCGTCAGGATGGTCGCGATGAAGTTGACCGATCCGAGGATCGTGCCGAAGCCCTGGAACGCGAGTCCCATGACCCACAGGTGACCGCCCAGTCCGGGCGTGAACGTCGTGTTCGACAGCGGCGCATACGCGGTCCAGCCGAACGAGGCCGCGCCCTGGGGCGTGAGGAAGCCGGCCAGCGCGATGAGCGATCCGAAGCTGAACAGCCAGAACGCGAAGGAGTTCAGTCGCGGGAAGGCGACGTCCGGTGCGCCGATCTGCAGCGGCATGATGACGTTCGCGAAGCCCGCGAACAGCGGGGTGGCGAACATCAGCAGCATCACCGTGCCGTGCATGGTGAAGAGCTGGTTGTACTGCTCCTTCGTCTCGAGGATCTGCATCCCCGGCTCCCACAGCTCCAGACGGATGATGAGAGCCATCACGCCGCCCAGGCAGAAGAAGATGAAGGACGAGATCAGGTACATGTACCCGATCGTCTTGTGATCGGTGGACGTGATCCAGTTGACGAAGATGCGACCCTTGCTGGTCGCCACTGGTTCGGCGGGAGCCCCGGCGATGCCGGTCGGCCGCGACGCGGTCGCAGTCATCAGTGCTCAGCCCCTTCCTGCTCATAGGGGTTCTGGTACCAGTCGGTGCGGTTGAACTCCTCGCCGACCTGACCCTCATTGCCCTGCTCGCGCAGGGATTCGATGTACTCGTCGTACTCCGCCTGCGAGACGACCTTGACGTTGAAGATCATCTCCGAGTGGAACTCACCGCAGAGCTCGGCGCACTTGCCCAGGTAGTCGCCCTCCTTGAGGGCCTGGAGGTGGATGCTCGAGGAGCGGCCCGGGACCATGTCGCGCTTCTCGAGGAACGCGGGGATCCAGAAGGAGTGGATGACGTCGCGGGACTCGAGCTTCAGCTCGAGGTCCGTGTTGGACGGCAGGTACAGCGTGGGCGCCTCGATGCCCGGCTGCTCCGTGCCGTCGAGGTTCGCCTGCACGCCCGCGTAGTAGACGTCCTCGGTCACGTAGTTGAAGTCCCACGCCCACTGCTTGCCGTAGATCTCGATGACCTGCTCGGCCGGCGTGTCGTCATCGATCGTGACGTTGGTCGTCTTCACGTTCTCGAAGAAGAACGCCATGACCAGGATGATCGGGACGACCGTGTAGAGGATCTCCACGGGCATGTTGTAGCGCATCTGGACCGGCAGTCCGCGATCGGACTTCCGGCGGCGGTAGGCGACGAGGCACCAGAGGATCAGTCCCCAGGTGAGCGCGCCCACGGCCAGGGCGGCGATCCAGCCGCCGTTCCACAGTGCGATGTAGTGATCGGTGTGGGACGTCGCGCCCTTCGAGTCCTCGTGGAGGAAGCCGACCTCCCACTGTTCCCTCGTGCATCCGGCGAGCAGTGTCGTTGCCGCCGCTGCGCCGATCACACCGAGCCGCTTGGCCCAGGACGTGCGCGTCCCCGGTGCGGGCTGATTCGGAGAATCCACGTGCAGCCTTTCGAACCTCTGACGGCGCTCCGCGTCCGTGCTCCCGTCGTCGGATCGGTGCTCAGCGGTGCTGAGCAGACGAGCGACGGGCAGGACTCCGGGGCAGGAGAGCCGTACTCTGACTTTGTCCCCCACAGCCTACCGCTACACGCCGTAGAAATTCACGTTGGCAGTGCCTCACCTGTAAAAAAGCTCAGAGCCGTCGCGCGCTTCCGCCTGCCTGAGCCGGACGAGGTAGTCGAGGCCGGACAGTTCCGACACGCCGAGCGATTCCAGATGTGGCGTCGACCACTGCACGTCGACCGTCCAGGCGTCGCCGCAGCGCTCCGTCAGCATCTCCGCCAGGCGCACGACCGCGACCTTCGACGCGTCCGTGCTGCGGTGAAACATTGACTCGCCGATGAAGAGGTGCCCCAGGTCGATGCCGAACAGACCCCCGGCCAGTCCCCCGTCCGCATCCCACACCTCGATCGACCGGGCCCAGCCGGCCGTGTGGAGGCGCAGGTAGACCTCCCTCATCCGCGGGGAGATCCACGCCCCCTCACGGTCCGGGTCCGCGCACCCGTCGACGACCCCCGCGAAGTCGCGGTCGATGCTGTGCGTGTACCGCCGCAGGGAACGGCGCAGACTCCTGCTGATCCGCAGACGCCCGGGCAGCAGCACGCCCCGGAGCGCGGGCGCCCACCAGCCGATCGGCGCCCCTCCCCCGTCCCCCAGGCCCATGGGGAAGAGGCCGGCCCGATAGGCGGAGAGGATCGTCTCGAGGCCGCCCTCGCCCACGTCCAGATCCGCGGACACCGCACGGAGGTCCTCGTCCATCACGTCGACGACCCGTCGTGGCGCACGGTCCCGGTGGACCCGACCCCGGACCGTGAATGCGCGACGGGGCCCGGCAGCTGCACCGCCGGGCCCCGTCCTGCTCCGCTCCGCATCAGTGGAACGAATCACCGCATGCGCACGATCCCGCCGCATTGGGGTTGTCGATCGTGAAGCCCTGCTTCTCGATCGTGTCCGAGAAGTCGATCGTCGAACCGCCCAGGTAGGGCACGCTCATCTTGTCGACGATCACCTCGACGCCGTCGAAGTCGCGCACGGCGTCGCCGTCGAGCGTCCGCTCGTCGAAGTAGAGCTGGTAGATGAGTCCGGAGCAGCCGCCGGGCTGCACGGCCACGCGGAGGCGGAGGTCATCGCGGCCCTCCTGCTGGAGGAGACTGCGCACCTTGCCCGCAGCGGCGTCGGAGAGCTCGACTCCATGGGTGGGAACGGTGGTCTCGTCGGTGACGGTCATCGGATCTCCTTCGCACGATTCGGTGGGACGTCGCAGATCGCATTGTCGATCGCCGGGTCCATCAAGGCTACACCCGCAACGACTCGCAGCGGCGCCCTATTCCCGCGTCCCGCGGCCCAGCTCCTCGAGCAGCAGCGCCTCCGACACGATCGCGGACCGGAAGTCCGGCACGTGGAGCGACTCGTTCGCGCTGTGGGCCCGTGCGTCCGGATCCTCGACGCCCGTCACGAGGATCGAGGCGGACGGGAACTCCTCCAGCAGATCCGCGATGAACGGGATCGAACCGCCCAGTCCCACCTGGACGGCGCCCTGTCCGAAGCCGGCCGTGAGCGCCTCCATCGCCGTGTCGACGACGGGATCGGACACGTCCGCCCGCCACGGGCTGCCGCCCTCCTCCGCCCCGAAGTCGACGCGCGCCCCGAACGGTGCGTGCGCCCGCAGGTGCGCCCGGACCGCCTCGAGCGCCTCCGCGGGCGTCTGCCCCGGTGCGACCCGGATGCTCAGCTTCGCGCGCACGGACTGCTGCAGGGTGTTCGACGACACATCGACCCGCGGGAGGTCCAGCCCGATGACCGTGATCGACGGCTGCGACCAGATGCGCGAGGACAGTGAGCCGCGCCCGATGAGGGAGACCCCGTCCAGCACCCCGGAGTCCGCCCGCAGCACGGCCTCGTCGTACTCGACGTCCGCCGCCTCCTCCCCGCGCAGACCGTCGACCGCGACGGATCCGTCGTCCGCGTGCAGGGACGCGAGCAGCCGGGTCATCGCGAGCGCCGCGTCCGGCACCGCTCCCCCGTACATCCCCGAATGCACCGCGTGGTCGAGGGTCGCCACCGTGAACTCGAGCGAGGCCATCCCGCGCAGACTGGTCGTGAGCGCCGGCGTGCCCACCTTCCAGTTGCCGGAGTCCGCGACGACGATGACGTCCCCGGCGAGCTTCTCGCGGTGCTCCCGGAGGAAGTTCCCGAACGACGGCGACCCCGCCTCCTCCTCGCCCTCGACGAACAGGACGACACCCACGCCGAGGTCGTCGCCCAGCAGGCGCATTGCCGTCAGGTGGACGAGGATGCCCGCCTTGTCATCGGCGGCTCCGCGACCGAAGATCCGGTCGCCGCGGACCGTCGCCTCGAACGGTGGGGTGGCCCACAGCGCGGTGTCGCCCACGGGCTGCACGTCGTGGTGCGCGTAGAGCACCACGGTGGGGGCGCCGGCCGGGGCCGGGCGGCGAGCCACGACGGCGGGGGCGCCCGGCTCGCCGCCGGGAGTGGGTGCCCGGAGGATCTCGACCTCGTCGAAGCCGGCCGTGCGGGCCAGGCCGGCCACGGCCTCGGCGGAGGCGTCGACGTGGGCGGGATCGAACGACGGCCAGGCGATCGACGGGATCCTCACCAGCGCGGTCAGGTCAGCGATGACCTCCTCCATGAGCGGCTCGAGGGCCGCATGGAGCTGGGCGGCGCGGTCGGGAAGCGGGTGCGGGTGCGGTGCGACATTCATGATCCGATACTATTCAATGCGTGTTCGGACGGAAGAGTGACTCGACAAGCGCTGACAACGGTCGGCAGACAGACGCGACCCCGGATGCGGAGAACGTCAGCACCGACGGTGCCGTCGACGGGTCCCACCCGGCCGAGCAGAAGAAGAACCGGCCCACCCCCAAGCGCAGCCAGCAGGAGGCCCGCAACCAGCGTCCGCTGGTAGGTGCCGACCGCAAGGCCGCGGACAAGCGTGCCCGTGACGAGATGCGCCGCCGCCGCGACGAGGCGCGCGTGGGCGTCATGAACGGTGACGAGAAGTTCCTGGGCCCGCGCGACGCGGGACCGCAGCGCCGCTACATCCGCGACTACGTGGACGCTCGCTTCTCGATCGGCGAACTCTTCATCCCGATCGCGCTGGTCGTCCTGCTGGCCGGCATGTTCAACCAGGCGTGGGCCGTCGCAGCGAACTTCATCGTCTACGGCCTCATCGTGCTCATCATCCTCGACAGCATCCTCCTGTGCGTCCTGCTGCGCGGGCGCCTCAAGCTCAAGTTCGGCGAGGACTCGATCCAGAAGGGCACGAACTTCTACGCGATCATGCGATCGGTGCAGATCCGCCGCCTCCGCGTACCCAAGCCGGTCGTCAAGCGCCGCGAGTACCCGGCCTGATCCGATCGAGACGCCTGATCCGATCGTCACGAAGGACCGCCCGACCCGCCAGGGCCGGGCGGTCCTTCGTGTGACCGGCCCCGCTCAGCCCTGACCGCCTCCGCCTCACCGGCGGCGGCTGCCCCGCACCAGCGCGCCCGGCCAGAACGGCCCGCCGTAGATGAGGCCGGAGTACGCCTGCACGAGGTCCGCACCCGCGCCCAGCCGCGCGGACACGTCCCGGGCATCGCCCACGCCGCCGGCGGACACGAGGGCCATCGCCCGGCCCGGGTGCTGCTCGTCCAGGTGACGGCGGACCAGCCGCAGCACCTCCATCGACCGCTCCGCCAGCGGCTTCCCGGAGATGCCGCCCGCCTCCGCCTGTGCGAAGGCCCGGTCCGCACCCGTGAGGACGCTGCGGTCGACGAGCGTGTTCGTGAGGACCAGCCCGTCGACGTCCTCCGCGACCGCCAGGTCGACGGCGTCGCGCACGTCCGCGTCCGCCAGGTCAGGCGCCAGCTTCACGAGCAGGGGCACATGCCCCAGCGTGGACCGCGGTGTCTCGACGACCTCGGCGGCGGTATCGCGCACCGCGGCGATGATGGGCCGCAGGGAGTCGACGGCCTGCAGATCGCGCAGGCCCGGCGTGTTGGGGGACGACACGTTGATGACGAGGTAGTCCGCGGACGGGGCGAGTGTCCGCGTCGACAGCGCGTAGTCCGCGGCCGCATCCGCCGCCTCCACCACCTTCGTCTTGCCGATGTTGACACCGATGATGGGACGCAGGGCCTCCGGCAGGCGGTCGACGGCACGGCGCTGGTCGTCGACGGCGAACGACGCCGCCTTCGAGCCCGCATTGTTGAAGCCCATCCGATTGAGGATCGCCTCGTGCTCCAGGAGGCGGAACAGGCGGGGGCGCTCGTTGCCGGGCTGCGCGTGCCCCGTCACCGTGCCCACCTCGATGTGACCGAAGCCCAGGCGCGACAGGGCGCGGATGCCGTGCCCCTCCTTGTCGAAGCCCGCGGCCAGGCCCACGCGATTGCGGAACGGCAGCCCCAGCACCTGCACGGGGGCGTGGGTCCCGGCCGAGAGCACCGCACCGACCGCGTCCCGCACCCCCGGCACCGCGTCGAGCGCCCGCAGGGCCGCGAAGCTGAGCCGGTGGGCGCGCTCCGCATCCATGCGGACCAGGAGCGAGCGGTACAGGAGTGCGTATGCGAGATCGTCCACGCCGTCACTCTAGCGGCCCGCGTGCGGCCCGCACTCCGGCCCGCACGCGGGCGGCACTAGGCTGGCGGAGACAACGCAGACCGACGGAAGGACCCTCGATGGCCACCCCCAGCACAGCACTGCCGACGATCTCACGCGCGTCCGGCGATCCCGCGACCGCGACCGCGGACGTCCTCGTCGTGGCGTTCCACTCCGGTGAGGACGGTGCCGTCCCCGCCGCGCAGGGGCTGGCGAAGAAGCCCGCCTCCGCGCTGGCCGCCGCTGCCGCCGCCGTGGGCCACACCGGCAAGGCCGGCGCCGTCGCCCGGATCCCCGCCCCCACCGGTGTGCGCGCGGGCTCCGTCGTCCTCGCAGGGCTGGGCGCGCCGTCGACGGACGAGGACCCCGCGGCGGTGCTCGAGTCCCTGCGCCGGGCGGCCGGCACCGCGCTGCGCGGGCTGAGCGACGTCGAGTCCGTCGCCCTCGCCTTCCCCGTCACGGACGCTGCGACCGCCGAGGCCGCGGCCACCGGTGCGCTGCTGGGCTCCTACCGCTACACCGCCTACCTCTCCGACGGCGGCTCCTCGACGTCGGTCCGGTCGCTGTCCGTCATCGCCCCCAGCTCCGCGCAGGCCGGTCTGGACCGTGCCGCGACCGTGGCCCGCGCCGCCGCGGATGCGCGTGACCTCGTGAACCAGCCGCCGCTGGACCTCTACCCGGAGTCCTTCGCGCAGGCCGTCGTCGACCAGGCCGCCGGCTCGGAGTTCAAGAAGGCGAAGGTGCGCGTCGAGGTCCTCGACGAGGACACACTGCGCGACCGCGGCTTCGGCGGACTCATCGGCGTGGGCGGCGGCTCGACGCGCGGTCCGCGCCTCGTCAAGGTCTCCTACACGCCCAAGAAGGCGTCGACCCACCTGGCGCTCGTGGGCAAGGGGATCACGTTCGACTCCGGCGGCATCTCGCTCAAGCCGGCCGCGAAGATGGAGGAGATGAAGTCCGACATGGCCGGCGCGGCAGCCGCCTCGCAGGCGCTCTTCGCGATCGCCCGCCTGGGTCTCCCCGTGCGCGTGACGGCGTGGCTGGCACTGGCGGAGAACATGCCGTCCGCGACTGCGCAGCGCCCGGCCGACGTCCTGCGCATCTACGGCGGGAAGACCGTTGAGGTGACGAACACGGACGCCGAGGGCCGCCTGGTCCTGGCCGACGCGCTCGTCGCGGCGCAGGAGGAGTCGCCGGACCTCGTCGTCGACATCGCGACGCTCACGGGTGCGCAGATCGTCGCGCTGGGCGCGCGCACCTCCGGTGTCATGGGCACGGACGCGGCGCGCAACCGCCTCGTCCTGGCGGCGGAGGCCTCCGGCGAGCCGTTCTGGCCCATGCCGATCCCGGAGGAGATGCTCAAGTCCTTCGACTCCACGACCGCGGACCTCACGAACTCCGGCGGACGCGCCGGCGGCATGCTCGCCGCGGCCGCGTTCCTCCGCGAGTTCGTGGCCGACGGGGTCGAGTGGGCCCACCTCGACATCGCCGGCCCGTCGTACAACGCGGAGGCCCCGCACGGGTACACCGTCAAGGGCGGCACCGGGGTTCCCGTCCGGACGCTCGTCGAGCTCGCGGACCAGCTGGCCGGGGCCTGATCCCGGTCGCGGTGAGGGGGGCCACGTGACCCCCCTCACCGCGAATCCGCCCGGAATAGGGGCGCCAGAACCCCCGTTGAATGGAATGATTGAATGCGACGCCGCTGTGCGGCACACGCAGAAGCCGGAACTAAGAGGAGTGCTCCGTGACCGAATCGTCAGAGAACTACGATCTTGTGATCCTCGGAGGCGGCACGGCCGGTTATGCCGCCGCCTTCCGCGGTGCGACGCTGGGGATGCGCGTCGCCCTCATCGAGCGGGACAAGGTGGGCGGCACCTGCCTGCACCGCGGCTGCATTCCCACGAAGGCGCTCCTCCACGCGGCCGAGGTCGCGGACACCACGAAGGCCGCCGGTGACTTCGGCATCCGCGCCGAGTTCCAGGGGATCGACATCGAGGCCGTCCTCGCCTACAAGGACGACATCATCGCGAAGAACCACAAGGGTCTCCAGGGCCTCGTGAAGGTGCGCGGCATCGACTACATCTCCGGTGAGGGCCGCCTGGTCTCGCAGGACACGATCGAGGTGTCCAACGACGAGGGCGGCGTCTCCGTCACCGGCAAGCACATCATCCTCGCGACGGGCTCGGAGCCCAAGACGATCGGCATCGACATCACCGGCCGCGTCCTCACCTCCACGGAGGCGCTGCAGCTGGCGGACGTGCCGCAGTCCGCGATCGTCCTGGGCGGCGGCGTGATCGGCGTCGAGTTCGCCAGCGTGTGGGCGTCGTTCGGCAGCAAGGTCACGATCGTCGAGGGTCTGCCCCGCCTCGTCGCGAACGAGGACGAGGCGATCTCGAAGAACCTCGAGCGTGCGTTCAAGAAGCGCAAGATCGGGGTCAAGGTCGGCAAGATGTTCAAGTCCGTCACCCAGGACGACGACCAGG
>DYUK01000020.1 GCA_020743695.1 Brevibacterium senegalense
CGCGCCCGCGGATCCGGGCCTCGATCTACGCCGTCTGCCTCGCCGCGGTCCCGCCGCTCATCCTCATCGGGACGATCGTCTACAGCTGAGGCGGCTCACGCGTCGATGCGCTCGGCATCCAGCTCTGCGGCGCCGGCGACGATGAACTCCTTGCGCGGCGCGACCTCGGATCCCATGAGCAGCGCGAAGGTCCGCTCCGCGGCCTCCACGTCCGCCATCGTGACGCGGCGCAGGCTGCGCATCGACGGGTCCATGGTGGTCTCCGCCAGCTGGTCCGCGTCCATCTCCCCCAGGCCCTTGTAGCGCTGGATGGGCTCCTTGTACGACTTCTTCTGCTTCTCCAGCCGCTTGAGGAAGGCGTTGAGCTCCGCCTCCGAGTACGTGTACACGATCTCGTTGGGCTTCCCGCGCCCGGTCACCACTTCGATGCGGTGCAGCGGCGGGACGGCGGCGAAGACCCGACCGGCCTCCACGAGCGGGCGCATGTAGCGGAAGAAGAGGGTGAGCAGCAGCGTGCGGATGTGCGCACCGTCCACGTCCGCGTCGGTCATGATGATGACCTTCCCGTACCGGGCTGCGTCCACGTCGAAGCTGCGTCCCGCGCCGGCGCCCACCACCTGGATGAGGGCCGCGCACTCCGCGTTCGCCAGCATGTCCGCGACGGACGCCTTCTGCACGTTGAGGATCTTGCCGCGGATGGGGAACAGCGCCTGGTTCTCCGAGTCGCGGGCGGCCTTCGCCGTGCCCATCGCGGAGTCGCCCTCGACGATGAACAGCTCCGTCGACTCCGGGTCGCTCACGCGGCAGTCGTAGAGCTTCGCCGGCAGCGACGAGGATTCCAGCGCGGTCTTGCGCCGCTGGTTCTCCCGGTGCGTGCGCGCGGAGATGCGCGCCTTCATCTCCGAGACGACCTTCTCCAGCAGCTGCCCCGCCTGCGCCTTCGTGGCGCGGGCGGTGGACTCCAGCTGGGCGCCCAGCTCGCGCTCGATCGTCTGCGCGACGATGCGGCGCACCGCCGCGGTGCCCAGCACCTCCTTCGTCTGGCCCTCGAACTGGGGCTCGGCCAGGCGGACGGTCACGACGGCGGTGAGACCCGCCAGGACATCGTCCTTCTCGAGCTTGTCCTTGCCCACCTTGAGCTTGCGCGCGTTCGCGTCGACGGCCTTGCGGACGGTCTTGAGCAGCGCCTGCTCGAAGCCCGCGACGTGGGTGCCGCCCTTGGGCGTGGCGATGATGTTGACGAAGCTCTTGACCCGGGTCTCGAAGCCGGAGCCCCACCGCACGGCGACGTCGACGCCCACGTCTCGGGTCACGTCCGTCGACACCATGCGGCCGTCGTCGTCCAGCACCGGCACGGTCTCCGTGAAGGTGCCCTGCCCGCTGAAGCGCCACACGTCCGTGAGACCGGGGTCGACGGCCAGGTGGTCGACGAACTCGGAGATGCCGCCCTCGTAGCGGAACTCCTCCGTCCGCGTCTCGATGACCTCGCCCGCCTCGTCGCGCACGATGCCGCGCTCGTCCGTGACGGTGATGCCCAGGCCGGGGATGAGGAACGCGGTCTGCCGCGCCCGGTCCGCCAGCTCCGTGTACTGGAACTGCGCGTCGGGCAGGAAGATCTGGGGGTCCGACCAGTAGCGGACGCGCGTGCCGGTGGCGCCGCGCTTCGCCTTCCCCACGACCTCGAGCCCCGTGGGCTCCGTGAAGGGGGTGAACGGGTTGTCCGGGGAGGCGGTGCCGGACGAGTCGTCGAAGCGGCCGGGCTCGCCGCGGCGGAAGGACATGCGGTGCACCTTCGAGCCGCGCGTGACCTCGACGTCGAGGCGGGAGGAGAGCGCGTTCACGACGGAGGCGCCCACACCGTGCAGGCCGCCGGCCGCGGAGTACGATCCTCCGCCGAACTTGCCGCCCGCGTGCAGTTTCGTCATGACGACCTCGACGCCGGTGAGACCGGTGCGGGGCTCGATGTCGACGGGGATGCCGCGACCGGAGTCCGCGACCGTGACGGAGCCGTCCTTCGACAGCGTCACCTCGATCGTCGTGCCGTAGCCGCCCAGCGCCTCGTCGACGGAGTTGTCGATGATCTCCCACAGGCAGTGCATGAGGCCGCGGGTGTCCGTCGTGCCGATGTACATGCCGGGGCGCTTGCGCACGGCCTCGAGGCCGGACAGGACGGACAGGTGCCTCGCGTCGTAGGCGTCCTCCGCGTCCTTCGTCGCCTTGCGTGCCATCGACACTCCTCTCCCCGTGGAACCGACGCCTCAGTCTAGTGGGGAGAGAGCGCGGGACCGCGGATCGGGTGGGCCGTGGCGCGCCGCGACCGGCCGTCATGCGGCATACTGCGAGGCGTGGCACCCACCGCTCACTCCCCCACCCCACACCGTCGCCGAGGCCGTCGTCGCCGGACGCGATCACGTCGCGGCCCGCTGCGGTCGGCGCTGACCGCTCTCGTCCTCGCCCTGGGCCTCACCGCGTGCGGGTCCGGACCGAACGGCGCCGAGGGAGACGGCTCGTCCCCCTCGGCGGAGTCCGCCTCGACGCAGTCCGCATCCGCGCAGCCGGCGCCGGACGGGCAGGCGACCACGGCCTCGGCGACGGCGTCGGCCACCGCAGACGAGGCGCCCCTGGACGGACTCGTCATCGCCGTGGATCCCGGGCACAACGGGGGCAACAGCGGCGACCCCGGGACGATCAACGCCCCCGTGCCGGACGGACGCGGGGGCACGAAGGCGTGCAACACGGTGGGGACGCAGACCGACGACGGGTACCCGGAGCACCGCTT
>DYUK01000021.1 GCA_020743695.1 Brevibacterium senegalense
AGTGCCAGCGCCGCGCGTGTCGTCTGCAGCGCGGCCCCGACGACGGAGGGAGGGCGCGCCTCCCTGACGCCCGCGCCGTGCGCGGCCAGCAGGCGGACGGCCCACGCGCGTCCCGCCTGCGGCAGGGACACGGCGACCGAGCCGGGGCCTCGGACGTCGTCTGAGCGGGTGCCGCCCTGGGCGAGAGGATCCAGCTCGTCGGCCAGCCACGCGGCCTCCGGGGCGAGCACGAGGTCGAGGCCCATGTCCTCCCCGGCGGACGCAGACCGTGCCTCTCCCCGGGCCGGTGCGGCCGGACCCGGGCGGGGCGCCGTCGCAGCGGCGGGTGCGGCGGAGCGGATGCGGTCGACTGCGAAGGAGCGGTCGCCGCCGGAGGTGAGGCAGTGCGCGTCGAGGTACCAGACCCGTCCCAACCGCAGGCGCAGCGGTCGGATCGTCCGCCGGGTCAGTTCGTCGCGGGCCGGGACGTAGTAGTCGATGTCGAGGGTCTCCCCCGCCTCGATCGCCGCGCGCACGGTCGCGGCCAGGTCCGCGGGGATCCTCGGCGGGGCCGCGTCGACGGCGGTGCCAGGGACCTCTCCCGCGGCGGTCGCGAGCTTCGCCCGCACGGATGCGAGCACCTCCGGCTCCGCCTGCCGGGCGGAGTCGAGGTAGTCGAGCGCCAGCAGCAGGCCGCCCGCCTCGTGGGCGCTCAGCCGGACCGGGACGGACACCTCGTCTGCATTGCCCACGAAGACGGCGCCGCTGCCCCATTCTGCCTCGATGAGGTCGTCCGGCATGTGCCCGGGCCTGCCGGTCACGAAGAGGAGCTCGAGGTCGTCGACGATCTGCGCCCGGGTCACCCCGAAGTGGGCGGCGACGTCGTCGAGGTCCGTGCCCGGTCGCCGGGTCAGGTACGGGACGAGCCCCAGCAGGCGGGACAGGCGGTCCTGGGCGCGCTCAGCCATCGCGTGCCTCCTCCAGAGCCGCGGCGGTGCGCCGCAGCAGGTCGACGTGTGTGCGCAGGAGGGCGTGGGGGCCCAGCACGACGACGGACGGCGAGAAGTCCAGCAGGCGGTGGGCGAAGGCGTCGAGGTCGTCGACGCCCAGGCTCAGGACGTCCCACCCGGCCGGGAGAGTGGGCGATTCCGCGGGCACCGGCGGGATCGTGCCGCGGGCAGCCTCGCGCAGCGGCAGGGCACGGTCGGGCGCCACGGCGAGGACGACCTCGTGCGCGGTCGTGCTGCCCTGCTCCCCCGGATCCCCCACCTGCTCCGGTGCGCGGTCCTCCGGCAGGTGCGCGGCCGCACTGAAGTCCTCCGGGATGCGGTAGTCGCCGTCTCGCCTGCGGGGTGCGCGGCTCACCCGGCCCGTGATCCGGGAGAGCCGGAACGTGCGCAGCGCGTCGCGGTCGACGTCACGACCCACCACGTACGACCGGTCGCCGCGTGTGAGGAGGGCGTACGGCTCGAGGGTGCGGCGCGCCGGTCCACGACCGGGCGGACGGTAGTCGAAGACGACGCAGCGGCGGTCCGTGACCGCCCGCAGCAGGCTGGCGAACGCCGTCCCCGCGACCGTCGTGGGGACCTGGGCCCCGACCTCGGGGTCGACGGCGGGGGCGTCGAAGCCCTCACCCAGCCCGCGCAGCTTGTTGAGGGCGCTGCGGGCGTCCGCGGCCAGGGCCGTGCCGGACAGAAGCGACTGCGCGACGGAGACGACCGCGGCCTCGGCGGGGGTGAAGTCGAGGCGGGTGAGCGCATAGCCGGCATCCTCGATCCGGTAGCCGTAGCCGGTGTCGCCCGTGAACGGGTCGTCCCACGCGGTCGAGGAGATCGCGATGCCCAGCTCCTCGAGGGTCGCCTTGTCGCGGGAGAACTGGCGGTCGAAGGCGACGTCGTCCAGCTGCGCGTACTCCTCGATGCTGCGGCGCAGCTGATCCCTGTCCGTCCAGCCGCGCGCTGCGCGCAGGGCGATGAGCAGGTTCATGAGCCGCTCGGTCTGACGTCGCTCTCGTGACACGTCCCCTACAGTACTCACCATGATCCACTGGCGTCGCGCGACAGTCCGCGCAGTCCTGTCCGACCGTCCCGGGGCCCGGGAGGTGCGCGTCGAGCTCCACTCCCCCCTCCCCGCGGTGGACGGCACCCCGCGGGACGGTGACCTCACAGTCCGGGCGCTGGCCTACACGGACCTCGTGGGCACCCCGGAGGTGGACGACGCGGTGCTGCTGAACGTGTCCGCGCTGGCGCGCCGTCTGGGCACGGGCGGCTTCGCGCTCGTGACCGCGCTCCCCGACCGGCTCCCGGCCGATCCGCCGCCGGGGCCCGGCCACCTCGTGAAGGACCGGTACTCACCGCTGCAGACGATGGTCCTGGGCGTCGACGACCAGGAGTCGCCGCACCACGACGTGCTCGCGTCCGCGAGCGGCATCGAGCACACTCCGGTCGTCGTCGCGGACCTCCACTCCGCGCTGCCGGCGATCATCGCAGGAGTCCGAGCAGACGCACCGGACGCCCGCATCGCCTACGTCATGACGGACGGAGCGGCGCTGCCGCTTTCGTTCTCGCAGGCGGTCGCCGGACTGCGGGAGGCGGACCTCCTGCACACGACCGTGACCGTGGGGCAGGCCCACGGCGGCGACCTCGAGGCTGTCACGGTGCACACGGGCCTGCTGGCCGCCGTGCACGTGGCGGACGCGGACGTCGTCATCGTGTCCCAGGGCCCGGGCAACCTGGGCACGGGGACGCCCTACGGCTTCTCCGGCCTCGTCGTGGGCGATCACCTGAATGCGGCCGCCCTGCTGGGCGGCACGCCGATCGCCGCCCTGCGGATGTCGCAGGCGGATGCGCGGGAGCGCCACCTGGGCATCTCGCACCACACGCTCACGGCGGTGGGGCGGGTCGCCCGGCCGGGCTGCCTCGTCCCGGTGCCCCGGTCCTCCTCGCAGGACGCCGCCGAGGCCCCGGTCACCGTCGCGATGGACGCGCAGCTGCCGCAGCTGGAGACCGCCGGCCACACGCTCGTCGACGTGCCCACGGACGGCCTGCGCGCCGCCCTCGAGGACTCGCCGGTGCGTCTGTCGACGATGGGGCGCGGGCTGGACGAGGACCCGATCGCGTTCCTCGCCGCCGCGGCAGCGGGCCGGTGCGCCGCGGCGCGGATCGGTCGCTGACGGTCGGGAACGCCATCGCCGCCGACCCGTGCGGGTCGGCGGCGATGGCGGGACTGTGCTGAGGGACTCAGCGGCGGTGCACGGTGCTCAGGCGCCCGCGATCCCCTCGAGGTCGCACACGAAGATGAGGCTCTCGTTGGGGCCGATCGCGCCGGGCACGCCATTGGGACCGTAGGCCAGGTGCGGCGGGATGCGCAGCGTGCGGCGTCCGCCCACGCGCATGCCCTGGACGCCCTGGTCCCAGCCCGCGATGACCATGCCGACGCCCAGCTTGAACTGCAGCGGGGTGCCGCGGTTGTACGAGGCGTCGAACTCCTCGCCCGTCGAGTGGGCCACACCCACGTAGTGGACGGCGACGGTGTCGCCGGCCTTCGCCTCCGGGCCCTCGCCCACGACGTCGTCGGTGATCTCGAGATCCGTGGGGGCGGTGTCGCCCGGGAAGTCGATCTCCGGCTTCTGCTTGCTCATGTCATGCTCCTTGCTCGGTGTCGGTGCGGTGTCGACCGGGTGTCAGCCCACGGCCGACAGGATGTCGATGACGAACACGAGGGTCGCGCCGCCGGGGATGGACGGCGGGGAGCCGCCGTCGCCGTAGCCCTTGTCCGGCGGGATGACGACGACGATCTGCGAGCCCACCTTCTGGCCCACGAGCGCCTCGTTCCAGCCGTCGATGACGGGTGCGGAGCCCACGCCCTGGACGACGAACGGCTCGCCGCGCTCCCACGAGCTGTCGAACGGCTCGGACGCGTCGTCCCACAGCCAGCCCGTGTAGTGGACGGACACGTTCTGGCCCTCCTCGACCTCGGGCCCGTCGCCCTCGATCGCGACCTCCGTCTGCAGCTCTGCGGGCGCGTCGCCCTCGGGCTGCGAGATCGACGGGGCGCCGTCGTCCCCGCGGGTGAGCTCCGGGAAGTCCTCCGGCAGGTCCTGCTCCTCGCCCTCGGCGCGCTCGAGCGCCTCCGGGATCTCCTCGACGCCCTCGATGTCGATGACGTAGACGAGGGTCTCCGCCTCCTGGCCGGCCGAGGCCGCGCCGTTGAGCGAGAGCAGCACGCGGGAACCCACGCTCTGGCCCACGACCGCGTCGAAGAGGCCCTCGTTGATCTGCTCCGTGTCCGTGGGGAAGCCGGACGGGGAGTCCGCGTCGTAGGACGACTCGACGATCTCGCCGCTCGTGCCGGACACGAGCGTCATGTGGGCGGTGACCTGCTGGCCCTCCTCGACCGTCTCGCCGTCGCCGGAGGAGACGACGGTGGACTCCGTCTCCTCGATGACGAGCGGCGCTTCGAACGTGACGGTGGGCTTCTCGCCGGGCGCTCCCTCGACGGTCACCTCGTCCAGGGCGGTCGAGGCCGGCTGCACGTCCGCAGTGGGCGACGCGGCGGTCTGGTCGGCCTCGTCGGCGCTGCACGCGGAGAGCAGGAGGACGGCCGCCGCGGTGGCGGCGAGCACGGTCTTCTTCACAGTGTTCCTTCCGATCGGTACGGGGCGATCCTAGACGCTGCGGCTGGGCGCCTCGTCCAGCAGGGCCCCGATGAGCGCCTCGGCCCGTTCGTTGACCGGCTCGAACGGATCCTTGAGGACGACGGCGCGATGCGACTGGTCGTTGAGGCGCAGGTGCACCCAGTCGACCGTGAAATCGCGCCGGGCCCGCTGGGCGGCCTCGACGAAGCGTCCGCGCAGCTGCGCCCGCGTGGTCTCCGGCGGCCGGTGTCGGGCCGTCGCGATCTCCCGGGGCGTCACGACCGGCACTGCACGGCCGGACTGCCGGAGCGGTCCCAGCAGTCCGGACCCCGGGGTGATGTCGTGGTAGGCGACGTCCAGGCGGGTGAGCCGCGGGTCGTCCCAGTCGGAGCCGGAGCGCTCGCGGTACCGGTCCATGAGCGACTTCTTGAGCACCCAGTCGATCTCGCCGGCCAGGGGCGAGGGATCGCCCGCCTCGACCGCGTCGAGGAGACGGCGCCAGCGGTCGAGGACACGGGCGGCGACCGCGTCGTCGCCCAGCGAGTGGTCGCCGCGGGCCACGAGCGCGGTCGCGTGCTCGAGGTAGACACGCTGGAGCGACAGGGCGTCCGTCGTCGTGCCGTCCGCGGACTCCAGCGGGGTCCGCCCGGAAAGATCGCGGCTGACCAGCCGGATGTCGCGGATGGGGTGGCGCAGCGAGCGGTCGCCCATGGGCACGCCCGCCTCGATGAGGTCGAGGACGAGGATCGCGGAGCCCACCTTGAGCTCCGTCGTCGCCGGCAGCATCGAGGAGTCGCCCACGATCACGTGGAGGCGGCGGTACTTCTCCGCATCCGCGTGCGGTTCGTCGCGCGCGTTGATGATGGGCCGGGAGCGGGTCGTCGCGGACGACAGCCCCTCCCACATGACGTCGGACCGCGCGGACAGGCCGAAGGTCCTGCTCCCGGCCTGCGGGCGCGCTTCGGGGGCCGAGCCCGCGCCCGCCCGGTTCGTCTCGCCCGTGGGGGCCTGGAAGGTGGGGCGGGCGGGCACGAGGGCGCCCGCGCCCACGAGCAGCTGCCGGGTCACGAGGAACGGCAGCAGGACGGAGGTGAGGTGCGAGAAGTCCATCGACCGGCGCACCAGCAGGTTCTCGTGGCTGCCGTACGAGTTGCCCTGCGCGTCCGTGTTGTTCTTCACGAGGTGCGCGCGACCGTCGTGGCCGTCGGCCTCGAGCGCGGCCTGCGCGTCTGCCAGCAGGTCCGCGAGGATCGCATCGCCGGCCGAGTCCTGGGCGATGAGGTCGGTGAGGCGGTCGCACTCCGCGGTCGCGTACTCCGGGTGCGAGCCCACGTCCAGGTACAGGCGCGAGCCGTTGGGCAGGAACACGTTCGACGAGCGGCCCCAGTCGACGACGGGGCGGAACAGGTAGCGGGCCACCTCCTCGGGTCCCAGGCGGCGGGTCGTGTCCGCGGTGTACGCGATCCCGTACTCGGTCTCCAGGCCGTAGATGCGCCTCATGCGTCTGCCTCCAGTCGACGGAACGTGCGCGGCGAGTCCGCCGAGCGGTCCAGCAGTGCGACCTCGCGCTGGGCGGCGGGGACATCCGCCAGGCCCATCGCCGCGAGGCCCGCCGCGAGCGCCTCCTCGAGTCCCAGGACGGCGAGATCCGTGTCGCCCAGGGACCGGGTGATCGCCTCGGCGCCGGCACCCAGCGCGACGTGGCCGCGCTCGTGGGCGACGGAGCCGTCGAACGAGAGGCGGAACAGCCGGTCCGCGGCCGCATCCTCCCCCAGCTCCGCGACGACCAGCTCGACCTCGTAGGGCTTCTGCTCGGTCGTGAAGACCCCGGCCAGGGTCTGCGCGTACGCGTTCGCCAGGCCGCGCGCACTCACGTCGCTGCGATCGTAGGCGTAGCCGCGCAGGTCCGCATAGCGCACGCCCGCCTGCCGCAGGCCCTCGAACTCGTTGAACTTCCCCACCGCGGCGAAGCCGATCCGATCGTAGATCTCTGCGATCTTGTGCAGGGACGACGACGGGTTCTCCGCCAGCAGCAGGATCCCGTCCGCGCAGCTGAGGACGAGGACGGGCCGCCCGCGGGCGATGCCCTTGCGGGCGAACTCCGCCCGGTCCTTCATGAGCTGCTCGGGACTCACGTAGAACGGGACGCTCATGACTCCTCCTCCCCCGGCAACGACCGTCGGGCCGGACCCGCCAGCGCCGAGGCCGCCTCGAGGACCGCTTCCTGCGGCACCTCCCGCTCGCCGTCGGCGGTCACGATGCGGATGATCGGGGCGATGCCCCCGACCAGATCCGTGCCGCCGGTCGCGGCGTCGTCTCGGGCGGCGTCGCCCAGGGCCTCGAGGGCCAGACGGATGCCGTCGTCCGTCGTGAGGCCCTCGCGCCAGAGGCGGCGCAGGGTCGAGCGGGCGGGACCGGAGCCGGAACCGATCGCGTGGTGGTCGACCTCCTCGTACTTCCCGCCGGTCGCGTCGAAGCTGAAGATCCGCCCGGGCGCGGCCGGGTCGTCCGTGAGACCGGCCAGCAGCGGGACGACGGCGAGGCCCTGCATCGCGAGCCCCAGCTGGGATCGCAGCATCGCGGCCAGCCGGGTGGCCTTGCCCTCGAGGGAGAGCGGGGTGCCCTCGATCTTCTCGTAGTGCTCGAGCTCCACCTGGAAGAGCCGCACGAGCTCGAGCGCGAGTCCCGCGGTCCCGGCAATGCCGATGACCGCGCGACGGTCCGCGCGGTGGACCTTCTCGATGCGCCGACTGGCGATGTGGTGGCCGGCCGTCGCCCGGCGGTCGCCGGCCATGAGCACGCCGTCCGCGGTCCGCAGCGCCAGCACCGTCGTGCCCTCCGGCGCCAGGGCGGGGCTGAGACCGCCGGTCGCGGGCAGCGCCTCCGGCTGCGCCTCGCGGACGAGGTCGAAGAAGGAGGTCGAGGTCGAGCTGAGGAACGACGGGCCGAAGCCGGTCACTGCCCGCCCTTCTGGACGAAGTTGCGGACGAACTCCTCCGCGTTCGACTCGAGGACGCCGTCGATGTCGTCGAGGATCGAGTCGACAGCCGTCGTGTCGATCTGCGTCTGCGCCTGGACGACCGGTGCGTCGTCCTCCGGCGGCTCCGGCCGCTCGTTCCGGTCGCGGTTCGCCTGCTCGCTGCTGCTCGTCATCGTGATGCCTCTCCTCCGACTGTCTGCGGTTCGCCTCAGTCTAGTGAGGCCGGCCCCGCGTGGTCCGCCCGGAGCCGTTCGATGAGATCGTCCGCGCTCCCGGCGGCGTGCAGAGCGGCCCCCACGGCCTCGCGCGTGTGCCCCAGGGGGCTGCGCATGCGGATGCGCACGTGCGTGCCGTCCGCCCGCTCGAGGACGACGGCGTCCCACGACGCGGCGGCGACCGCCGGGGCGAACCGCTCGATGACGCCGCCGCGCAGGAACGCGCGCGTGTCCTGCGGTGCGGCATCCATCGCGTCCTCGACCTGCGCATCCGTCGTGAGACGGCGGATCCGACCGGCGGACTCGAGCCGGTGGAACAGCCCCTTCTCGCGGCGCACGTCCGAGTACTGCACGTCGATGAGGGCGAGCGTGGGGTCGTCCCACGCGAGGTCGCCGCGGGTGCGGTAGCCCTCGAGCAGCACGAGCTTCGCGACCCAGTCGATGTCGGCCGCCAGCTCGCGCGGCTCCCGCGCCAGCGCGGTGAGGAACCGGTCCCACTCGGTGAGCACCTCCGCCGTCGCGGGGTCGGGATCCGGTCCCGCGGCCCGCCGGGCGGCGTCCCAGTAGAGCCGCTGGACATCGATCGCGGTGAGCGTCGACCCGTCCGCCAGCGGCAGCGCTGCCGTGAGCGTGAGGTCGTGGCTGACGGTCTGCAGTGCGGCGACCGGGTCCGCCAGCTCGAGGCGCGGGGCGAGGCCCGCCTCGATGAGTCCCAGCACCAGCGCGGTGGAGCCGAAGCGCACGAGGGTCGCGGGCTCTGCGAGCGTCGCATCGCCGATGATGACGTGCAGTCGGCGCCACTGCGTGCCGTCCGCGTGCGGCTCGTCGCGCGTGTTGACGATGGGGCGGCGCAGGGTCGTCTCGAGCCCGATCTGCTCCTCGAAGAAGTCCGCGCGCGAGGAGATCTGGTAGCCGGGCTTCTCCCCGCTGCGCCCGATCCCCACCCGGCCGGCACCGCAGAGGATCTGCCGCGTCGCGAAGAACGGGAGGAGCGCGGCCGCCAGGTCGTCGAAGTCGACGTCCCGCCGGACGAGGTAGTTCTCGTGCGCCCCGTACGAGGACCCCTTCGAGTCCGTGTTGTTCTTGTAGAGGTTGACCGGCTCCGCCGTGGACGCGAGGGTGCGCACGCACTCCTCCGCCACCCGATCGCCGGCCCGGTCCCACACGAGCACGTCGCGGGGCGTGAGGACCTCCGGCGACGAGTACTCCGGGTGGGCGTGGTCGACGTAGAGCCGCGCACCGTTGGCCAGCACGACGTTCGCCAGGTACTGCGCGTCCGGCATCGCGTCCGGCAGGTGGGTGAGCTGACTCACGTGCGCGTCCGCCTCGTGCATGAGGAAGCCGCGGGCGTCGGCCAGCGGGGTCTCCGCGCTGAAGTCCCAGAAGCTCTGGGCGGACCTCAGCCCGCGCGGAGCGGCGTACGCGTCGACGACCCGGGCGGAGTCGCGCATCGGGTTGGCGCCGGGACGACCGGGCTGGCTGATGCCGAACTCCGTCTCCGCGCCCATGACGCGCACCGCGCTCACCGGGGGGACCTGCTGGGACATGCTCCTCCTACAATCGAGGCGTGGCTTCGAAGAAATCATCTCATCTCGTCCTCGCCCTGGCCGTCGACCTCGTGCTGGTCGTCGCGTTCGTCATCGTGGGGCACGTCCAGCACTACCGGAGCCTGGACCCGGCGGCGCTGCTGCAGACCGCGTGGCCGTTCCTCGTCTCCCTGGCCGTCGCGTGGGTGCTGACCCGCGTGTGGCAGAAGCCGCTGGCCCCGCTCACCACCGGGACCGGGATCTGGGCGATCACCGTCCTCGTGGGGCTGGTGCTGCGCGCGATCGGCGGGGTCTCCGTCGCCGAGCCCTTCCTCATCGTCGCCGCGGGCCTCAACTTCGTCACACTCGTGGGCTGGCGCCTCATCGCGTCCGCGGCCGTGGGCCGCGGCGCGCGCTGAGCGGGCCTCCGCCGCACCCCGTCACACGGGGGTCTGCTCGCCGGTCCGGATGAGCCGCAGGTGGGTGATCCGCTCGCCGCGGCGGCCGCTGATGCGTGCCCACTCGTCCGGGTTCGTCGTGTTGGGCAGGTCCTCGTGCTCCTCGAACTCCTCCGCGATCGCCCGGTCGAAGTGCTCCCAGCGGATGCCGCGGCCCTCACCGGAGAGCACGGACTTGATCGCGTGCTTCTTCGCCCGGTCGACGACGTTGTGGATCATCGCGCCGGAGGCGAAGTCGGAGAAGAAGAGGACCTCCCGCTTGCCGTCCGCGTACGTGACCTCGACGAACTCGTTGTCGCGGGAGCGCGCGTACATCCGTTCCACGCAGCGGTCGATGAGCGCGGCGACGCCCGCCTCCGCGAGCGTCGCGTGCAGCGGCAGACGGTCCGTCAGGTACTTCGAGAAGATGTCGCGGGCGGCATCCTCGTCCGGGCGCTCGATCCGGATCTTGACGTCCAGGCGTCCGGGACGGAGGATCGCGGGGTCGATGAGGTCCTCGCGGTTGGAGGCGCCGATGACGATGACGTTCTCCAGCGATTCGACGCCGTCGATCTCCGCGAGCAGCTGCGGGACGATCGTCGTCTCCACATCGGAGGACTTGCCGGTGCCGCGCGTGCGGAACAGCGACTCCATCTCGTCGAAGAAGACGACGACGGGCGAGCCGGCGGTCGCCTTCTCACGGGCCCGGGCGAAGATGATCCGCAGCTGACGCTCCGTCTCGCCCACGTACTTGTCCAGCAGCTCGGGGCCCTTGACGTTGATGAAGTAGCTCGTGGCGGACGGATCCGCGCGCCGGGACGACAGCGAGTTCGCGACCGCCTTGGCGATGAGCGTCTTGCCGCAGCCGGGCGGACCGTAGAGCAGGATGCCCTTGGGCGGCTTGAGCTCGTGCTCCTCGAACAGCTGCGGGTTCTCGAACGGCATCTCGACGGCGTCCTGGATCTGGTCGATCTGGGCCGCGAGGCCGCCCACGTCCGCATACGAGATGTCCGGGACCTCCTCGAGCAGGAGGGTCTGGACCTCGGGCTTCTCCACGACCTCGGTCGCGAACTGCGTGCGCCGGTCGACGAGCACGTGGTCGCCCACCCGCACACCGCGGGCGCGCAGGTCGGTGCCCAACCGGCAGACCATCTCGTCGTCGTTGGGACCGCCGATGATGATGCGGTCGCCGTCGGGCATGACCTCGCGGACCGGCGCCACGTCGCCCACTCCGCTGGGTGCGGCCGCGTCGATGACGACGAGCCCCTCGGACAGGCGGACATCCGCCCCCGGCACCAGCACCGCGTCGCCCACGTCCGGTGCGACGGCCAGACGCATGCGGCGGCCCGAGGCCAGCACGTCGACGGTGCGCCCCTCGTCTCCGCCCTGCGGCGGACGCAGCACTGTGCCGTACGTGTTGGGCGGCTCCGACAGCGCGGCGATCTCCGTCCGCACACGGGTGAGCTCGTCGCGGGCGCCCCGCAGGGTCGCCGTGAGGTTCTCGTTCCGCTTGCCGGCGGCCACGAGCTGCTGGCGCATCATGGAGTTCTCGCGCCGCAGCGTCGTGACCTCTGCCGTGGGCTCAGTCGTCATCCGATGCCTCCTCGTCCTGTGCGTACTCCTCGTGGATCCTCGCCCGCGATCCGGCCTGCCGGCCCAGCTTCCGCAGTCGCTTCGCGGGTGCGGTGCGCTGTCCGATGTCGTGCTCCGTGATCTCCGGGGAGAACCACGCGTCGAGGTCCTCCTCGCTGGGGGTGCTGCCCTGGGGGCGGCGCGACCGCTCGAGCGGCGTCTGGCCGTCGTCCAGGCGGCGGGCGAACAGGAGGAAGCCGGTGTGGCCGATCATCCGGTGGGAGGGGCGGACGGCCAGTCCCTCGAGGTGCCAGTCGCGGACCATCGACTCGAGGGCGCGGGGCTCGGCGAACCGGTGGGAGGTGCGCACGGCCTCGGCGGTCCGCGACAGCTGGGAGGCGGTCGCGACGTAGACGATGAGCATCCCGCCGCCGGTCAGCGCGTTCGCGGCGACGTCGACGCACTCCCACGGTGCGAGCATGTCGAGGACGACGCGGTCGGCCTCGCCGGGTGCCAGTGTCTGCGGCAGTGCTTCCGCGAGGTCGCCCACGTGGCAGGTCCAGGCCGGGTGCGGTGCGCCGAAGAAGTCCTCGACGTTGCCCGCGGCGATCTGCGCGAACTCCTCGCGGCGCTCGAAGGAGTGGACGCGGCCGGCATCGCCCACCGCCCGCAGGAGCGCGAGCGTGAGGGCGCCGGAGCCCACCCCGGCCTCGACGACGGTCGCGCCGGGGAACACGTCGCCCAGGGTCGTGATGAGGGCGGCGTCCTTGGGGTAGACGACGGCCGCACCGCGCGGCATCGAGAGGACGAAGTCCTCATACGCGGGTCGCAGCGCCTGGTGGGCGATGCCCTCGCTGCTGTGGACCGTCACACCCTCGGGCCCGCCCAGCAGGTCGTCGTGCTCGATCCAGCCGCGGTGCGTGTGGAAGCGCTCGCCGGGGGTCAGCACGATCGTGTTGAGGCGGCCGCGGGGGTCGGTGAGCTGCACCTTGTCGCCGGGGCGCAGTGGTCCGCGCTGCATCCGTGCGCCGGTGGGGTTCGAGGACGTGTTCATCGTCTCCACTCTAGTCTGCGCGCGGGCCCCGGCGGTCAGTGGGCCAGCAGCTCGTCGAAGAACTCCGGCAGGTCGATGAGACCCACGAGCGTCTCGCCGTCGAGGACGAGGCAGTGCGTGGCGCGCGGCCGGTGCGTGAGCGATTCGAGCAGGTGGGGCGCCGTGATGTCCGCGGGCGCGCCGATCCACGGGCCCAGCGGACGGATGTGCTCGTTCACCTCCGTGCCGGGTGCGGCCCTCTGCGCGGACCGCCGGTCGAGCAGTCCGTGCGGCAGCCCCGAATCGTCGAGGACGACGACGAGGGGGCTGCGGCCGGTCTGCGGGTCGACGTAGGTGAGCGCGTCGTCCAGCGGCGACCGCCAGGACGCGGCGATCGCGGGCTGGATGACGCGGCGCATGTCGTACGTCTCGACGCGGCGGGCGCGGCGGGCGTTCTTCGCGGCGTCCGCGGCCGAGACCCAGATCATGACGGCGATCGCGGTCGTCCACATGACGGTGACGAGGTCCGGGGTGCCGCCGGTCAGCAGCGGCTGGAGCACCGCCCACGCGACGAAGCCCAGGGCGATGAGGCGACCGGCCCAGGCGGCGAGGATCGTCCCCATGAAGGGGCTGCCGGTGATGCGCCAGAAGATCGCCTGCAGGGCCCACCCGCCGTCCAGCGGGATGCCGGGCAGCAGGTTGATCGCCCCCAGGGCGAGGTTGGCGAGCGAGAATCCGAACAGCAGGAGCCAGGCGACGCTCCCGCGCTCCAGCCCGTCGAGGACGAGCCAGCCGGCGCCGCCCAGCACGAGGTTGACGACCGGCCCCACGACGGAGATCGTGAAGCTCGTCCACGCGGACCGCGGGGAGTCGGCCTGCTCGCGCGGCTCGAAGCGGGTGAAGCCGCCCCAGATGTTCAGCTCGACGGCGGCGACGCGGTAGCCGGCCAGCCGGCCCGCGACGGCGTGCGCCAACTCGTGGAGGAAGACGGAGCCGAAGAGGACGACGGCGAAGATGAAGCCGATGACGTAGCCGGCAGGCCCCAGGTCCGGGCGCACGCGCGAGATCCACGGCGCGAAGAGGAGCGTGATGACACCGGCGGCGATGAACCACGACCAGGCGAGCAGGACCGGGGCGCCCAGGACGGTGCCCAGACGGAGCCCGCCGGAGGCTGCGGGCGCAGGGGCGTCTGCGGAAGCGGTGGGTTCAGGCACCGGACCATCGTACGGGTACGGTTGCCGCATGGCCGAACTGCTCGCTCTGTCCCCCTCGCGCGCGAACGACTTCGTGCAGTGCCCGCTCAAGTTCCGTCTGCGCAGCATCGACCGGCTGCCGGAGCCGCCGTCGGAGGCGGCGTTCCGGGGCACTCTCGTCCACGCGGTGCTCGAGGACCTCTTCGACGCCGCCGCACCGCAGCGGACGATCGAGACCGCGGTCGCCGGGATCGGTCCGGCCCTGGACGCACTGCGTGAGAAGGACCCGGACACCGTCGCGGAGCTGTTCCCCGGTCCGGACGCGCTCGCGCGGCTGCAGGAGCAGGCCCGCACCCTGCTCGAGGCCTACTTCACCCTCGAGCTGCCTCAGAAGCTGGAGCCGGCGGCCCGCGAGGAGTTCGTGCAGGCGCGACTGGACAACGGCCTCAAGCTCCGCGGCTTCGTCGACCGCACGGATATCGCGCCGGGCGGGCAGGTGCGGCTCGTCGACTACAAGACGGGCAAGCAGCCCAAGCCGCAGTACTCGGGCGAGGCGGACTTCCAGATGCGGTTCTACGCACTCGTCCACTGGCTGAGCAGGCGGGAGCTCGTCCACACGCTCCAGCTGTTCTACCTGGGCAGCCGCTCGACGGTCACGAAGCGGCCCACCGCGGCGGACATCGAGCGGACGGAGGCGGAGATCCTCCAGCTGTGGGAGCAGATCGCCCGCGCCGCGGAGAACGACGAGTGGCGGCCGCGTCGCACCCCGCTGTGCGGCTGGTGCAGTTTCAAGCCGATCTGCCCCGCGTGGGGCGGCACTCCCCCGCCCACGCCGGAGATCACCGCGATCGCGGGGCGCTGAGCAGGTCCGCCGTCAGCGCGTCGAGACCCGACGCCGTCATCCCCTCGAGCGAGTCGACGAGGACCGCTCCGGCCGTCTCCGGCAGACCCACGATGTGCGGGATGCCCACGGCGCGGGTGCCCGCGGCCACGGCGGAGCGCAGGCCCGGCAGGGAGTCCTCGAGGGCCACGCACCGGTGCGGGGGCTGACCCACCGCCTGCGCGCCCACGAGGTACGGCTCCGGGTGCGGCTTGCCGTGGGACACCTCGTCGCCCGTGACGAGGGACACGAAGGTGCCGGGCTCGCACGCGGCGACGACGGCCTCGGCGAGCCTGCGGTAGGACATCGTCACGAGGGCGCACGGCACGCCGGCGGCCCGCAGGTCCGACAGCAGTGCGAGCGCGCCGGGCCGGAACGGCACGTGCTCGTGGACCCGCGCGACGACGCCGTCCAGCAGGATCTCAACGATCTCCTCCGCCGGCAGCGGCAGGCCGTGCTCGCGGAGGATCTCCGCGCTGCGCAGCAGGGTGTTGCCCACCATGAGCTCGCCCAGCTCCTCGTCCCAGTGGAGGCCGTACCGGCCCATGAGCTCGATCTCCGCGGCCATCCAGTAGGGCTCCGTGTCGACGAGGGTGCCGTCCATGTCCCAGAGGACCGCGGCGAAGCTGTGCGGGGAGGGGGTGCTCATGCCCCCAGCCTAACCGGCACGGGACGTGCGACCGGCGTAGTCTGGGAGGCATGGACCACCTGCCCGCTCCCGGATCACGCCTCCTCGTCCTCGCATTCGAGGGGTGGAACGACGCGGCGGACGCCGCCTCGGCGTTCGCGAAGGACCTCATCGACCAGATGGACCTCACGCACGCGGGGATGATCGGCGGCGAGGAATTCTACGACTTCCAGACGCACCGGCCGTCCGTCTCCCGCCGTGCGGACGGCTCGTCGCGCATCGACTGGCCGGGCACCCGCGTGCACACGGGCACCGTCGCGGGCACGGACATCCCCCTCGAGGTCATCGTGGGCGACGAGCCCGCGTTCCTGTGGCAGCGGTTCGCCTCGCTCATCGTCGAGCGGGTCGAGCCGGGCGACGTCGTCGTGCTCGTGGGCGCGCTGCTGGCGGACACCGTGCACTCGCGGCCCATCCCCATCACCGTCACGGCGGAGCGGCCCGATCAGGTGCCCGCCGCGAACGCGGTCCGCAGCGAGTACGAGGGTCCCACCGGGATCATCGGGGTCATCGCCCACGAGCTGTCCGCCGCCGGGCACAACCCGGTCTCCCTCTGGGCGGCGGTGCCCGGGTACCTGGCCGGTGCCCCCTCCCCCAAGGCGCATCTGGCCCTGCTGGGCGCGTTCGAGGAGCTCACCGGCCTGGTCCTGGACCAGGGCGGACTGGTCGACGCGACGCGGGACTGGGAGGCGGACGCCGAGGCCGCGGTCACCGCGGACGACGACCTCGCCGCGTACATCCACCGGCTCGAGAGCATGACGGACGCCGCGGACCTCCCCGAGGCCAGCGGCGACGCGATCGCCGCGGAGTTCGAGCGGTACCTGCACCGCAGGAACGACGACGGCGGGCGCTAGGAGAGCACCCGCCGTCGACGGAGTCCGCCGTCGCGGACGGCGTCAGCGCAGGCGGATGCCCAGCAGCGCGTCCACGGCGTCGACGACGAGGGTCGTCGCCTCCGCCGTGCCGCCGGCCTCACCCACGGACTCCGCCCATTCGTCCAGGTCGTCGAGGATCGCGGGCGTGTCGAGGTCGTCGACGAGGTTGCCGCGGATGTCCTGGAGCAGCTCCTCCGCCGCGGCGGGATCCGTCGTCGAGGCCGCCGCGCGGCGCCAGTGGGCCAGCCGCGTGCGGGCGTCGGCCAGCAGCCCGTCCGTGTACATCCAGTCGCTGCGGTAGTGGTGGCTCAGCAGCACGGCGCGGATCGCCATCGGATCCTCGCCGTCCTCGATGAGTTTCGAGACGAGGACGAGGTTGCCCTTGGACTTCGACATCTTCTCGCCCTGGTACCCCACCATGCCCACGTGCATGTAGGCCTTCGCGAATGTCTCGCCGGTCAGGGCGGTCGCGTGGGCCGCGCACATCTCGTGGTGCGGGAAGACGAGGTCGCTGCCGCCGCCCTGCACCGTGAGCGGGAAGCCCGCGTGGTCGCGCGCGATGACGGCGCACTCGATGTGCCAGCCGGGACGTCCCCGGCCCAGGCGGCCGCCGTCCCACGCCGGCTCGCCCTCACGCTCCGCGCGCCAGAGGAGGGGATCGAGCGGATCCTCCTTGCCGGGGGTCTGCGGGTCACCGCCGCGTTCGGCGAAGAGGCCCAGCATCTCCGCCCGGTCCAGGTGCGAGGTCGAGCCGAAGGGCGGCTCGATGCGCGTGCCCACGCGGTAGTACACGTCCCCGCTGTCCAGCGTGTAGGCGGCACCGCGGTCCAGCAGCGTCGTGACCGCGTCGACGATCTGCGGGATCGACTCGACGGCTCCGATGTAGGAATCCGGCGGGATGACCCGCAGGTGCTCCATGTCCGAGCGGAACAGGTCGACCTGCGACTCCGCGAGCTCGCGCCAGTCGACACCGGTCGCGTGCGCGCGCTCCAGCAGCGGATCATCGATGTCCGTGATGTTCTGCACGTACGTGACGTCCACGCCGGCATCGCGCCACACGCGCTGCAGGACGTCGAAGGCGACGTAGGTGGCGGCGTGGCCCAGGTGGGTCGCGTCGTACGGCGTGATGCCGCAGACGTAGAGCCGCGCCTGCTTGAGCTTGCGGGGCGTGTCCGCCGGACCGCGATGCGAGGAGCAGAAGACGGTGGGGCGATTGCCCTTTCCGGCCACGACGGGGATCTGAGGGGAGGACCAGGACTTCACGCGCACCAGCATGGCACTTCGCGGTGCACAACGCGAACTCTCCGGTGGGACGCCTGCGTCACACCGCGGCAGGAGTCACAGGGCAGGTGTCACAGGGGTGGCCACGGGATGACGTGGCGGTCCTCCGGCGGGAGCGGGAAGCATCCCTCCTCCAGCAGCGCGGCCGCGCGGCGGGCCAGCGCCCACAGCTCCCGCTGGGGCAGCAGGTCGCCCAGGAGCGGCTCGAGGTCCTCGTCCCGCACCCGTGTCACGAGCGCGGTCTCGTCCTCGTCGAGTGGAACCCCCGCGAAGCCCCACAGGATCGTGCGCAGCTTGGGGGCCGCGTGGAAGGACAGTCCGTTGTCGATCGCGTGCAGGCCCACGACCGGCTCCTCCCCCGGCTCCAGCCGCCACGCCCCGGCCAGCACGTGGCCGCCCTTGCGGTCCGCGTTGCCCAGCAGGACGTCCAGCAGGGCGATCCGGCGCACGGGAGCGGTGAGCGCGTGGGCGAGCACGACCTCGGCGCCGTCGCCCAGGACCGCACGGAGGACGGGTGCCAGATCGGGACCCACCGCGTCCTCGTCCGCGAGGACGACCGGCGGATCGGAGGCCGGGTCCGTCTCGACGTAGGCCTGGAGAGAGGCGCCGTCCGCCTCCGCGCGGTGGACGTCGTCCCGCCACACCGTGGGTGGGACGACGTCGAGGCCCAGGTGGTCGGACAGCCGGAACGCGGCGACCTCGCGCTGGGACAGCGTGCCGCGGGGGAAGTCGCGCAGCGGCTGCTCGCCGGCGCGCGTCTTGAGCACGGCCCTCACGGTGCGCGTGGGGCCGCCCGGGGACTCCGCCCCCGTGACGGTCGTGAGGAGGGTCTCGTTGCTGGCGCCGCGCATCCTGCCCAACGGCCGGATCGTGCCGGTGGACAGCAGGTGCAGCATCCCCGCCGTCAGCGCGGCACCCCGTTGAGACGGGGGCAGATGTGGCCGGACGGGTCGAGGGCGCCGTGGCACAGCGGGCACTCGCCGCGGCCGGACGTGACGACCTGCTCGGCGCGGCGGGCGAACTCGCGCGCCTGTGCGCCCGTGAGCCGCACCCGCAGCACCGATCGCTCCTCGCCGTCCGCGCCCGGCTCCGAGCTGGCCCCGGACTCCGCGTCCGCACGGGTGAGCTCGAAGCACTCGAGGATGAGGCGGTGGTCCTCCGTGTCCCAGCCCAGGCTCATCGTGCCCACGCGGAACTCCGCGTCGACCGGCATGACGAGACCCGCGTTGTCCTCGACCTCCGGCAGCGGGGCGGCCGGGACCCCGTGGCGGCCCTCCGCCCGCGAGCGGACGAGGTCCAGCAGTTCGTCGACGCGTTCGGCGAGGATCTCGACCTGCTCCTTCTCCAGCGCGACGGAGTGCACGCGCCCCGCTGTCGACGCCTGGAGGTAGAACGACCGCTCGCCGGGCAGGCCGACGGTCCCGGCGATGAAGCGGTCCGGAGCGGGATGGTCGAATGCGTGCACAGGCATGGTCTCAGGCTATATGAGTCGCGGCGAGGTGCGGCTAGAGTGGGGCCCATGAGCACGGATCCGAGCGCCGCACTGGAAGACTTCCTCTCCTCCGTCCGCGAGCACTTCGCGGCGTCCGCCCACCGCACCTCCGACACCGATCCGCGCGTCGAGGCCGCGTACATGGCACTGGCGGACGCCTTCGAGATCTACGAGGACTCCCTCTACACCGCCTACGGCGAGGTCACGCCGTTCGAGCTGTTCGACGACGTCGAGGACGATCGCGAGGACGGCGACGACGACTACGACGATGAGGATGACGACGAAGACGACGACGTCGACTTCGATGACGACGACTACGACGACGAGGACGAGGACGACAGCCGGGACTGACACGGTGTCAGGGCCGGCTCCGTCGGAGTCGGCACGGCCGGAGTCGGCTCAGGGGCCGTCCGGGTCCGAGATCTGGTCGAGCACGTCGCGGATCTCGTCCGCCAGCTCCAGATCGGAGCCCAGCAGCTGATCCAGCTGCTGACGTGTGCGCGGGGACACGATCGTCGAGGCGCACAGCGAGCTGCGGTTCCAGGCCAGTGCGATGTCGACCGGATCGACGCCCAGGGCGGCGGCGGCCTTCGACACGCCCTGCACGATGCCCGTCGAGTCGTCGTCCAGGAAGGCGCCCACATAGCCGGACAGCTCCGTGGCGCCCCGGCTGCCCGAGGGGATGCCCCGCAGGTACTGCCCCGACAGGACGCCGCGGCCCAGTCCGGCCCCGGCGATGAGGCCCAGCCCCAGATAGTCCAGAGCGGGGCGCAGCGAGACCTCCGCCTCGCGGCGCAGCAGCGAGTACTCCGCGATGGCCCCGGCGATCGGGATGCCCGTGTCCGCCGCGCGCAGCGAGAGCTGCCATGCGGAGTGGTGCGACAGCAGGACGTAACCCAGGTCGCCCGCGTCCGCGAGCGTGCGGAGGACGGAGGCGGACTCCTCGACCGGGATCCGGTCGTCGAACGCGTCGAGCACGAGGACGTCCAGATGGTCGCGGTCGAGCGTCCGCAGCAGGGTCCGGACGTCCGTCAGCAGGTCGGAGCGGCCCGTGCGCAGCTGCGCGCCCGACCCCTCCGCCCGGACGCCCGCGCGCGCCAGCAGCTGGACGCGGGACGGCAGGCGCAGGCCGGCGACCAGCGACACGGCCGGTGCGTCGAACGACGGCAGCTCGAGCGCGGTGCCGCCGGCGGACGCGTACGCGTCCAGCAGCTCGCGGGCGGTCGCCTCATCGACCCGACGGCCCCACTCGAAGGTCCCCAGTGAGAGATCGGACACCTGGAGCCCCGTTGTGCCCATCCGGTTCGAACGCATAGTTCCGAAGGCTACCGGATGAGGGGTAGCCTGACGTGGTCCTGCTCGCCGACACGAAGGAATGCACCTCCATGGACTGGATCGTCGCGGTGATCCTGGGGATCGTCCAGGGGCTCACCGAGTTCCTCCCGATCTCCTCCTCCGCCCACCTGCGGATCGTCGGTGAGCTCCTCATGCCGGGCGAGGATCCGGGAGCGTTCTTCACCGCGATCGTCCAGATCGGCACGGAGACCGCCGTCCTCGTGTACTTCTGGAAGGACATCACCGCCATCATCGGCGCCTGGTGCAAGTCGCTCGTGGGGCGCGAGTCCCGTAGCGACCCCCGCGTGCGGATGGGCTGGCTCATCATCCTGGGTTCGGTCCCGATCGTCGTCCTGGGCCTGCTCTTCGAGGACCAGATCGACTCCGTCCTGCGCAGCCTCTGGATCACCGCGACGATGCTCATCGTCTTCGGCCTCATCCTGGGACTGGCGGACAAGATCGGCCCGCGCGAGCGCACGCTGGAGACGATGACCTGGGGCCAGGGCCTCCTCTACGGCTGCGCGCAGGCGCTGGCGCTGATCCCCGGCGTGTCCCGCTCCGGCGGCACCATCATGGCCGGCCGCTTCATGGGCTTCACCCGGCCCGAGGCCGCCCGCTACTCGTTCCTGCTGGCCGTCCCCGCCGTCATGGGGTCCGGCTTCTACGGTCTCTACAAGTCCTTCACCGAGGCCTCGGCCGGCGAGGAGATGGTGCTGGGCTGGGGTCCGATCGCCGTCGCGACCCTCGTGAGCTTCGGCGTGGGCTACGCCGTCATCGTGGGCTTCCTCAAGTTCGTCCAGACGAAGTCGTTCTCCGTCTTCGTCTGGTACCGCGTCGCGGTGGGACTGCTCATCTACGTGCTGCTGGGCACGGGAGTGCTGCAGCCGCTCTGAGGCTCAGCGGCCGCCGTTCCGGCGGGAGGCTCAACGGCCGCCGCCGGGGGCACGCGTCTGCGCGCGGCGGCCCCGGGCCGTCGCCCCCAGCATCGTGACCGTCATGGGCGGATGGGACTCCGGCTTCCCCACCGCGATCCGGGAGACCGAGGCCGGGGCCACCGCGATCCGCTGGAACCGGTCGACCTCGAGGCCCAGTGCGTGCGCGAGCATGAGCTTGATGACGTCGCCGTGGGAGACGAGGACGAGCGCCTTTGACCCGGCCTCGCGGGCCGTGCGGCACGCGGACTCGAGCGCGTGCGCGGACCGGGCCGCGACCTCGGCGAGGGACTCCCCCGCCGGGAACCGGGCGCGGCTGGGTGTCGTGCGGACGGTCTGCCACAGCGGCTCGCGCAGCAGTTCCTTGATGGGACGTCCGGTCCAGTCGCCGTACTCGACCTCCGCGAGGTCGTCGAGGATCGCGTAGTGCGGTGCGGCGCCCGCGGTCGCGGGTTCCGGGCCGGTCACCTCCAGCAGCTCGTGGGTCGTGCGCACGCACCGGTGGATGGGCGAGGTGAGGACGGTGAGCGGCGCGTCCCCGTCCAGTTCCGGCACGAGCGCGCGCGCCTCGCGCACCTGCGCGACCCCGCGGTCCGTCAGGTCGACCGCGTGATCGCGACCGGCGAGGACACCCGCGGCGTTCGCCGTCGACTCGCCGTGCCGCACCAGAATGATCTCCATCGCCCCAGGATAAGCCGGTCACGGCCCCGGTGATACGGTCCTGAGGTGCGCGTCAACGGAACCCTCCTCCTCGCAGGCGCGGCGACGGTGCTCGCCGGCTTCCTCATGGCGTTCCAGTCGCGGGCCAACGGCTCGCTGGCCGGTGTCATCGGCTCGAGCGTGTTCGCCGCGACCGTCAGCTTCCTGGGCGGTCTCCTCATCCTCCTGCTCATCCTGGCCATCTCGCGTCCCGGACGCCGGGGTGTGGGGCGGCTGCGCGCCGCGCTGGGCGACGGCACGGTCCGCTGGTGGATGCTGCTGGGCGGGCTGGGCGGGTCGACCGTCGTCCTCGCGCAGGCGCTCACGGTGCCGCTCATCGGCGTCTCCGTGCTCACGATGTCGTTCGTCTGCGGTCAGCTGCTGGGCGCGATCGTCGTCGACGGGACGGACCTGCCGCCCAGCGGCCGGACCGCGCTGAGCGCGCGCCGACTCGTGGGCACCGCGGTCGTCCTCGTGGGCGTCGTGCTCGTGTCCGTGGGCGGCTTCTCCCGCGGGATCCCGCTGTGGGCGCCCCTCGTGCCGCTGCTGGCCGGGGCGATGACCTCCGTGCAGTCCGCGCTCAACGGCCGGGTGCGGGCGGCCTCGGCGTCCTCGCTCACCGCGACGACCGTCAACTTCCTCGTGGGATCCGTCTTCCTGCTGGGCTGCTCCGGCCTCGCGTGGCTGCTGGGCGCGCGGGTGACCGGACTGCCGGAGTTCCCCGGCCAGTCGTGGTTGCTCATGGGCGGCGCGCTGGGCATCGTCTTCATCGGGGTCACGTCCGCGACCGTCAGTCACTTGGGGGTGCTGCTCGTCTCGATGACCTCGCTGTTCGGGAACCTGCTGAGCTCCGTGCTCGTCGATCTGTTGCACCCCGGCGCCGTCATCACCCCGCTCACCGTTCTCGCGATGGTGTGCGTCCTGTCAGGCGTCGTCATCGCCTCGTGGCCGCGCCGCGGCGGCGGACCGCCGCGGCGCGCACGGATCACGCCTCCTGCCTGACTCTCACGCCTCCAGCATGAAGCGGCCCAGCACGCGGGTGCCGAAGTCCAGGGAGGACAGGGCGACCCGCTCGTCCTTGCCGTGGAACATCGCGGCGAAGTCCAGGTCCGGGGTGAGCCGCAGCGGCGCGAAGCCGTAGCCCACGATCCCCAGGCGGGCCAGCGACTTGTTGTCCGTGCCGCCGCTCATCGTGTGCGGCAGGACCTTCGCGCCGGGGTCCGCCTCCAGCAGGCACCGCTGCATCGTCTCGACGAGGCGACCGGAGAACGGCGACTCGACGGAATCGCCCACCGTGACCGGCTCCACGTCGATCCCCTCGCCGGCCAGCTCCTTGATCGTGAGCATGACGTCCTCGAACTGGCCCGGCAGCACGCGGCAGTCGACGAACGCCTGCGCGGTCGCGGGGATGACGTTGTGCTTGTAGCCGGCCTGGACGATCGTGGGGTTCGAGGTGTTGCGCAGCGTGGGCTCGACGAAGCGGGACACGGTGCCCAGCTCCGCGATGAGCTCGCCGGTCGTCTCCGCGGTGAACGGGATCCCGGTGATCTCCGAGACGCCCTCGAGCAGATCCCGGGTGGACTGCGGCATGTCCTCCGGCCACGCGTGCGCGCCGATCCGCGCGATCGCGGCCGCCAGGCGGGTGATCGGATTGTCGTCGTTCACCATCGAGCCGTGGCCGGCGGTGCCGTGCGCCAGCAGCCGCAGCCACGCGATGCCCTTCTCCGCCGTCTGGACGAGGTAGACCCTCTGCCCGCGGATGTCCGCGGAGTAGCCGCCCACCTCGCTGATCGCCTCCGTGGCGCCGGAGAACAGCTCCGGGTGGTTCTCGACCATCCAGCCGGCGCCGTAGCCGCCGCCGGCCTCCTCGTCCGCGAAGAACGCGATGATGAGGTCGCGGCGGGGGCGCAGACCCTTCCGCATCATGTCCCGGACGTTCGAGAGGATCATCGCGTCCATGTTCTTCATGTCGACCGCGCCGCGGCCCCACAGCATGCCGTCGCGGATGACACCGCCGAACGGGTCGACGCTCCACTCCGATTCGTCCGCCGGCACGACGTCGGTGTGACCGTGGACGACGAGGGCGCCGGCGTCCGGGTCCGTCCCCGGGATGCGGGCGACCAGATTGGCGCGGCCCGGCTCGGACTCGTGGATGACGGACTCGACCCCCACCTCCTGCAGCAGTGCTGCGATCCACTCCGTCGCCTCGAGCTCCGGGTTGGCGCGGCCCTCGCCCCAGTTCTGGGTGTCGAAGCGGATGAGGCGGGAGGCGATCCGCGTCGTCTCCTCGACCGCCTGCGCCAGGGGGTCGGTGGTCGCGTCGTCGGTGCTCACGTCAGGGTCCTTCCGGTGGAGGGCGGGGTGGAGGTGTGCGGGGCGGGCCGTCCGGGGCGGGCCGTGCGGGTGGGTGGCCGTGTGGGTCAGCCGTAGACGCGGAAGCCCAGGTGGGCGCGGTCACCCTCCCAGAGGAGCGACGACCGGATGATCGTCTCCGCCTGCTCCTCGACGGGCGTGTCCGACAGGGCCGCGAGGTACTCGTGGTGGCACGCCAGCGAGGCGATCGCCCGGTCGAGGTCGTCCGTCACATCGACCCGGTGCGTGGGATCGGCGCCGAACTCGAGGACACGCTGCACACCGTCGTAGCGGGCGCCCGGCACGATCCACTCGTTGCCGGCGTCGCCGATCGCGTCGATCGCCGCCTGGCCCAGGTTCCGGTGGTCGGCGGAGTTGAAGTGCCGACCGCCCCAGGTCTGCTGGAAGTTCAGCAGCACGACGATGTCCGGGCGGAAGGAGCGGATCTCACGGGCGATCGCGGTCCGCAGCTGCGCGGTCTGCAGGATCCGACCGTCCGGCTGGTCGAGGAACACGAGCGAGTCGACCCCGACCTCGGCGCAGGCGGCCTCCTGCTCCGCCGTCCTCACGACGGCGGACCGACCCGGGTCCATGCCCTCGATCCCGGCCTCGCCGCGGCTGGCCAGCACGTAGCCCACACGCTTGCCGGCACGCGTCCACGCGCTGACGGCGGCGCCGATGCCGTACTCCGGATCATCCGGGTGGGCGACGATGACGAGAGCGGATGCGAAGTCGTCGGGCAGGAGCGGCAGCTGCTGTGCGGACTGTGAGTCCGACATGAGTTCACCTCCACGTAGAGCACTGTCCACATCGCAGTCTACTGGCCGGGTACTGTGGAGCGACGACCTCGGCGCGCGGTGTGCGCGGCCCGGGGTCGACCGGAAGAACTTCGAAGGAGACACACGTGCGCATCCTCGTCCTGGGCGGAGACGGCTTCTGCGGCTGGCCCGCGGCCCTCCACCTGTCTCAGCTGGGCCACGACGTCGACATCGTCGACAACCTGTCGCGGCGCCGCATCGACGGAGAGCTGGGCACCGACTCGCTCACCCCCATCCGCACCCCGGAGGAGCGGATCGCGGCGTGGCAGGAGGTGACGGGGAAGACGATCGGCTTCCACCCGACCGACATCGCGCAGGACTACGACGGCCTCGTCGCGCTGCTGGCCCGCACGCGCCCCGATGTCATCGTCCACTTCGCGGAGCAGCGGGCGGCGCCGTACTCGATGAAGTCGCCCGTCCAGAAGCGCTACACGATCGACAACAACGTGAACGCGACCCACAACGTGCTCGCCGCTCTCGTCGAGACCGGCATCGACGCGCACCTCGTCCACCTGGGCACGATGGGCGTCTACGGCTACGGCACGGCCGGCATGCGGATCCCCGAGGGCTACCTGGACGTCAAGGTCGAGGGAGAGGACGCGGACGGCGCGCCCACCGGCGAGCTCATCGACCAGACGATCCTCTACCCCACGAACCCCGGGTCGATCTACCACATGACGAAGGTGCTCGACCAGCACCTGTTCGCGTTCTACGCGAAGAACGACAAGCTGCGGATCACCGATCTGCACCAGGGCATCATCTGGGGCACGAACACCGCGGAGACGCAGCTGGACGAGCGCCTCGTCAACCGCTTCGACTACGACGGCGACTACGGCACGGTGCTCAACCGCTTCCTCATGCAGGCGGCCGTGGGCTACCCGCTCACGGTGCACGGCACCGGCGGGCAGACGCGCGCGTTCATCCACATCACGGACATGGTCCGCTGCATCGCCCTGGCGATCGAGAACCCGCCCGCCGGCGGCGAGCGGGTCAAGATCATCAACCAGCTGACGGAGACGCACCGGGTCCGCGACCTGGCGCAGCTCATCTGCGAGATCACGGACGCGCAGATGGAGCTGGTCCCCAACCCGCGCCAGGAGTCCGCGGAGAACGACCTCTACGCCTCGAACGACACGTTCCTGGACCTGGGCCTGGAGCCCACGACGCTGTCGAACGGACTGCTCGCCGAGGTCGAGGAGACCGCCCGTCGCTACGCCGACCGCGCGGACCTCACGAAGATCCCCGCCTCGTCGCTCTGGACTCAGAACCAGGAGGTGGGCGCGCCCTCGCGCGTCCCCGAGACCGCGTGACGGCGGGCTGAGCCCGTGCGCATCGCCGTCTTCACCGAGGTCTTCCTGCCCAAGGTCGACGGAGTCGTCACCCGGCTCGTCCGTACCCTCGAGCAGCTGCAGGAGCTGGGGCACGAGGTCGTCGTGTTCGCACCCGGCGACCCGCCCGCGACGTTCGCGGGGTTCGAGGTCGTCCGGGTGCGCGCCGTCCCCTTCAAGCCGTGGTACCCGGAGCTGTCCGTGGGGATGCCCACACCGGAGATCGCCCGGGTCATGGAGCGGTTCCACCCGCACGTGGTCCACGCCGTCAACCCGGTGTGGCTCGCGGCCTACGGGACCCTGTCCGCGCGCCGCCGCGACCTGCCGCTGCTGGGCAGCTTCCACACGGACGTGCCCTCGTACACGCAGCGTCTGGGGCTCGAGTGGATCACGGACACGACGAGCCGCTGGATCACGTGGATGCACAACTTCTCGCAGGTGAACCTGTGCACCTCCCAGCAGATGGTGCAGCGGGCGAAGAGCGCGGGCATCCGCAACGTGCAGCTGTGGCCCAAAGCGGTCGACACCGTGGGCTACAACCCGGGCAACGCCTCCCGTGCGATGCGGGCGAGGCTGACGGACGGGCACCCGGACGACCGCCTGCTCGTGTATGTGGGGCGGCTGTCGAAGGAGAAGGACCTCGACCTGCTGCGACCGCTCATGGAGAGGATGCCCTCGGACGTCCGACTGGCGCTCGTGGGCTCCGGCCCGCACCGGGAGGAGCTCGAAGCGGAGTTCGCGGGCACGCGGACGGTCTTCACCGGCTACATGGCGGGTGAGGAGCTCGCGGCGGCGTACGCGAGCGCGGACCTCTTCGTCTTCCCGTCGACGACGGAGACCCTGGGGCTCGTCGCCCTCGAATCGATGGCCTCGGGCGTGCCCGTCGTGGGTGCGCGCGCCGGCGGCATCCCGTTCGCGGTGCGCGACGGCGTGGGCGGGCTCCTGCACGAGCCGGGCTCCGTCGACGACCTGCAGACCCAGGTGCTGCGCGTGCTCGAGGACCCGCAGCTGCGCGCGCGACTGTCCGCGGGCGGTCTGGAGGAGACGCAGAAGCACGGCTGGCGGGCCGCGACGGAGTCCCTCGTCGGAGCGTACGAGGAGGCCATCGAGCGCTACTGGTCCGACCACCGGCCGCCTGGCTGGCGCATGGCGCTGCTGGGCCGGCCCATGCCCCCGGCCACTCCCCCGGTGTTCTGAACCCGCCGGACGACCCGAGAACCCCGGCGGATGTCCGGCGGGCGTCCCCGGAACACTCCGGGGGCGTCCCCGCGGGGACGCGAGAAGGCCCGCCGCACCGGATCTCAGATCCGGCCCGACGGGCCTTCCACCTGTTGTGCGCGGAGGGGGACTTGAACCCCCACGCCCATTAATAGGGCACTAGCACCTCAAGCTAGCGCGTCTACCTATTCCGCCACCCGCGCGGGCAACAGAGAACAGATTACACACTCCGGAGGGGCAGACCAAATCCTGCGGGCGCCCCGACCTGTGCGGTGCATCACGTCACGCGCGCTCGGTCACCGTCGAGAGCATGTGGGGCTTCCCCCGCTTGCGATCCCACACATCGACCCTGGTGACGGCTCCGTCGCGACGGACGGCAGCCGCGACGCGCGCCGGCAGGGTGATGGGGGTCGCGAACTCGACCTCCCACGTGAAGGCATCCGCCCGGACTTGGGCGGCCGCCAGTCCGTGCGCCGCGGTGTACATCCCGTGGATGATGCGGCCCCGGAACCCGAACGCCCGCGCCGCGAGACCGTTGAGGTGGATCGGGTTCACGTCCCCGGACACGCGGGCGTACACATCCGCGGTCCGCGGTGCGATGGTCCACTCGAGCGTCTGGGCCGGTGCCTCGAACGTCTCCCGCTCCGGCTGCTCGTGCGATTCCGCTCCGTCGACCCGCGCACCCTTCGCGAGGTAGTGCGAGGTCTCCTCGACCCGGGTCGCACCGTCCACGTCGAAGCGAGCAGTGACGACGACCTCGGTCCCCTTGGGGTGGGTGCGCAGCGCGGCGACCCGGACGGTGGCCTCCACCGTCTCCCCCACCCGCACCGGCGCGTGCTGTTCGACCGTGTTGCGGATGTGGACGAGGCCCACGACGGGCAGCGGGAAGTCGCGGGCGCTCATGAGCTCGAGGCTCGCCCCGAACGCCTGCGCGTGCAGCCACGTCACGGGCACGACGTCGCGCACCGGTTCGCCCACGGCGCGGTCGAACCGGGCGACGGAGTCCGCCTCCGCCGTCACCCGCACGGTGCGGGCGGGCGAGTCCGGTCCGGCGATCCGGTCGAGTGCCGGTGCGGGCGCGGGGCGGACGGTCTTGAGGACGCTCGCGCCGGCGGCGCTCAGGTAGGTCCGCAGCATCAGGCACCCACCATGTTCTGCCCGCACACGCGCAGCGTGTCCCCGGAGATGCCTCCGGCGCCGTCGGAGGCGAGGAACGCGATCGCCTCCGCGACGTCGACGGGCTGGCCGCCCTGCTGGAGGCTCGACACGCGTCGCGCCAGTTCGCGGGTGAGCGCCGGCATCTTCGCGGTCATCTCCGTCTCGATGAAGCCGGGGGCCACCGCGTTGATGGTGCCTCCCTGCGTGCGCAGCTGCGCCGCCGAGGCCGCCACCATCCCGATGACACCGGCCTTCGAGGCCGCGTAGTTGGTCTGCCCCCGGTTGCCGGCGATGCCCGAGGTCGAGGCCAGGGAGACGACGCGGGGCGCCTCGCCCCACGCACCGGCCTCCGTCAGCTGGGCGTTCATCCGCAGCTGCGAGTCGATGTTGACCGCGATGACGGAGTCCCAGCGCGCGGCGTCCATGTTCGCGAGCATCTTGTCGCGCGTGATGCCGGCGTTGTGGACGAGGATGTCGATCGGCGCGCCGACCGCACGGGCGATCGAGCGTCCGGCGTCCTGGGCGGTGATGTCGAGCTGCACCGCGGTGCCGCCCACCCGGTTCATCGTCGACGCGAGCGCATCGCCCGCCTGCGGGACGTCGACGCCCACGATGCGGGCGCCGTCCGCGGCGAGCGTCTGCGCGATCGCTGCGCCGATCCCGCGCGCGGCGCCCGTCACGACCGCGACGCGACCGGTCAGGTGCTTCCCCGCGAAGGCCTCGGCGGTGACGGGGGCGCCGTCCGCGGTCGTGACGTGCAGCGGCTGGCCGGACACGTAGGCGGACTTCGACGAGAGGAGGAACCAGAGCGCGCTCACCGCTGCCGGTGCGTCGAGGGGCACGCCGTCGGAGACGACGATGCCGTTGGCGGTGGAGCCCGAGCGCATCTCGTGCGCGAGCGAGCGCATGAGTCCCAGTGCGCCGTTGCGCACCGCGTTGAGCGCGGGGTCCATCGCCTCCGGGCGCTCGGGGTTGATGTGGCCGTCGCGGCTGAAGACGACGACGCGCGCGCACCGGACGAGGCCGCGCAGGGCGCCGCCGATCTCCAGTGCGGTCCGCGAGAGGTCGGTCGGTCCCTGCGCCTCGTCGACGAACGCGAGGATCGCGGAGAGCTTCTCCGAGGTGGGGGTGCGACGCACCTCGAAGCCGTTGTCCAGCAGCAGCTGCGCGTAGGAGTCCGCACCCGCGCCGGGGCCCAGGACGAGGACGGGCTCGGACAGGTGGTCGCCGTCCGGGCGTCGCCGCAGCGGGACGGGGTTGGGCAGGCCCAGCGCCTTGACGGCTGCGCGCAGGGGTCCGTTGGCGATGCGGGTGTAGGTGTCGGTCATGACTGACGTGCCTCCAGAGGTTCCGGGTCTTCTCAGGCTTCGATGATCGCGGTGAGGCCCTGGCCTCCGGCTGCGCAGATCGAGACGAGGGCGCGGGTGCCGCCGGTCTCGCGCAGGTGCTTCGCGACCGAGGCGACGATCCGGCCGCCGGTCGCCGCGAACGGGTGGCCCGCCGCCAGCGAGGACCCGTTGGGGTTGAGCTTCGCGCGGTCGATGGATCCCAGGGGCGCGTCCAGGCCCAGGCGCGTGCGGCAGAACTCCTCGCTCTCCCACGCCGCGAGGTGCGTGAGCACCGTCGAGGCGAAGGCCTCGTGGATCTCGAACACGTCGAAGTCCGCGAAGGTGAGGCCGTTGCGGGCGAGCAGGCGCGGCACGGCGTAGGCGGGAGCCATGAGGAGACCCTCGTGACCGCCGACGAAATCGACGGCTGCGGCCTCGGCGTCGACGAGGTAGGCGAGCGGCTCGAGGCCCTGTGCTGCGGCCCAGTCCTCGGAGGACAGGAGGACGGTCGAGGCGCCGTCGGTCAGCGGCGTCGAGTTGCCGGCCGTCATCGTGGGCTCTGCGGAGAGGCCCCGGCCGAAGACGGGCGAGAGTTTCGCGAGCGACTCGAGGGTGGAGTCCGCCCGCATGTTCGTATCGCGCGTGACACCCAGGTACGGCGTGACGAGGTCGTCGAAGAAGCCGCGGTCCCACGCGGCGGCGAGGTTCCGGTGCGAGGCCAGCGCCAGCTCGTCCTGCACCTCGCGGCCGATGCCCCACTCCGCTGTCGTGATCGCCTGGTGCTCCCCCATCGCCAGCCCGGTGCGGGCCTCGCCGTTCGAGGGGAGCGCCGGTGCGAGGTCGCTGGGGCGGAGCTTCGCGACCGCCTTGAGCCGCTGCGGCACCGTCTTCGCCCGGTTGAGCTCGAGGAGCGTGCTCCGCAGCTCCTCGCTCACCGTGATGGGGGCGTCCGAGGCCGAGTCGACGCCCGCGCTGATGCCCGCCTCGATCTGCCCCAGGCGGATCTTCTGCGCGATGCTCACGGTGGTCTCCAGGCCTGTCGCGCACGCCTGCCCCAGGTCGAACGCGGGGGTCTCCGGGGAGAGCGCCGAACCCAGCACCGCCTCGCGCGTGAGGTTGAGGTCGCGCGAGTGCTTGATGACCGCACCGCCGGCGACCTCGCCCATGCGCTGCCCGGCCAGGCCGAAGCGCGCGACGAGTCCGTCAAGGGCGCTCGTGAGCATGTCCTGGTTGGAGGCGCGGGCGTACTGCTTGTGCGCGCGGGCGAACGGGATCCGGTTGCCTCCCAGGATCGCCGCGCGGCGCACCTGGGGCGCCTGTGCGGGGGTGGCGGGGGCGGACTGCGTCCGGGGGGTCTGCGACATGGGGTGTGTCCCTTCCGAGGGTGTGAGGCGATTCACCGATACCGACCGTACCTGATACCGTCTGTCACATGAAAGCCCAGTCGACGACCGATGCGGACGTCCGCGAC
>DYUK01000022.1 GCA_020743695.1 Brevibacterium senegalense
GACGAGACGGGTCTGACGGACTCCGTGCTGCGGGTCGACATGGGCGCACACCGCAGCTTCCTCTACCAGGTCACGGCCGTCGCGTACCGCGTCCCCACGTACGGTGCGCGCAGCGCGGCCCGCGGCGACGATGTGTACTACCGGATCGAGGTCTTCACGCACACCGGCTCCGAGGGCTACGACCTCCTGGGCCTGAACCGGCAGCAGATCATCGACGACGTGCTGGACCGGTACGAGACGCACCTGTCGTTCCTCGACTACTCGAGCGAGCACGCGTACGACTCGGTCCTCACTCCCCCTCCGGCGCAGCCCATGACCGGGCCCGTGCGTACGGTCGAGAAGTCCGGCGAGGACGTCGAAGCCGTCCGTCCGTCGCTGCGATCGGCCCGCAGGCCGGTCGCGGAGGTGACACCGGCGAGCGAGTCGGAGTCGTCGCCCGTGCCGGACACGGACGAGGGCCGCGACATCGACTGAGGCGCCGGCGGCAGCCGCTTCATTCCTCCGGGTCGCGGAACGGCATGCTCCACGCGAACGGGCTCAGGATGATGCGTGCGCCCGGGGTACCGTCCCACTCCACCGTGAGCTCTGCGGAACGGAAGGCGGCGACGGCGGTCCGCGCGACCTCGACGGCATCGGTGTCGTGACCGGGCATCGCGCCGAAGCCCACCACCAGGTCACCGGTGAGGACCACACGTTCGAGGTCCTGCCGGTGGACCCAGAGGTACCCGCGCACTGTGTATCCCTCGCTCTGCATCTCGAGCGCTGCCGCCTGCGCGTCGTCCGCGGCCTCCTGCGCGTCGAAACCGGAGAAGGACGTGACGATCCCGGCCTCCTGCGCCAGGCCGTGGATCGTGGTGGTGAGTGCGACGAGGTCGTCGGACACGTCGGTCACCGCCGCATCGTGCAGGCGGATGATCTGCTCCAGCCTGTCGTAGGCCTCGTGCAGTGCGGGGGCGGGCTCATCCGGGTGGACCTCCGCGAACTCACCCGTCGTCACGAGGTCGGAGATCCTCTCCCGCAGCATGTCCTCGTCGTCCAGGCCGATCGCGACGTCGAGCATGAGGGATCCGGCGAACGACTCGTCGGACGGCGGGCAGTCGGTAGCGGAGGCGGGGTGCGCGTGGGCCGCGGGCGTCGTCATGTGGCCATTCTGCACCGGAACTCCTGCGGCGCCCAGGGCTCCGCCGGATAGGCTCAGAGGACCGTCCACTCCCACGAAGGGGCCACCGTGCAATTCCTCGTCATCTCCGGTGTCATCCTGGCACTGCTCGTCATCGGGCTCATCGCCTTCATCATGTTCATCCGCGCCTACCGGGTCGCCGCACCCAATGAGGCGCTCGTCATCACGGGACGCTCGCCGGCGAAGAAGGGCGACATCGATCTGGAGGCCGGCGCCCGCATCGTCGTGGGCGGCCGGGCGATCGTCCGCCCCCTCTTCGATCGCGCGCACGTGCTCTCGCTCAGCTCCCGCCAGATCCAGGTCGAGGTCGAGGGCTACTCGCTCAACGGCATCTTCCTGCGCCTCAAGGGCGTCGCCCAGATCAAGGTGGGCGAGCAGATGGGCGATATCCGCAAGGCCGCCCAGCGCTTCCTCGACCAGCAGGACAGCATCGAGTCGTATTGCCAGGAGATCCTCTCCGGAACCCTGCGCGCCGTCGTGGGCACGCTGTCCGTCGAACAGGTCCTGCGGGATCGTGCCAGCTTCGCCTCGCAGGTGCAGGACGACGCGGCCGGGTCGATGAACAACCAGGGTCTCGTCATCGACACGTTCCAGATCATCTCTGTCGAGGACGACAGCGACTACCTGCGCGACCTGGGTCGACCGGAAGCCGCGCTCGTCGCGAAGAAGGCCCGCATCGCGGAGTCCGAGTCGATGCGCGAGTCGACGGAGGCGGAGAACCGCGACCGCCAGCAGGTCGCGGAGTCGCAGAAGGCCCTCGACCTGCGGAACGCGGAGATCCAGCGCGAGACCGCCGTCCAGCGGGCCGCAGCACAGGCCGCGGAGGAACTGGCCCAGCGGGAGCAGGAGCAGCGGATCCTCGCGGAGGCGCAGAAGATCGCGGACCAGAAGAACGAGCTGCGCGAGCGCGAGCTCATCGCAGAGGTCCGCAAGCCGGCCGACGCCCAGCAGTACGAGGCGGAGCGCCGTGCGGACGCAGAGCGCTACAAGCGCGAGCAGGCCGCCCAGGCCTCGTTGACGGAGTCGGAGAACAAGGCACGCGCCTTCGAGATCGACGCGCAGGCGCAGGCCCGTGCGGTGGCGGAGCGCGGCCGGGCGGAGGCCGACGCGGTCAAGGCGTCCGGTACCGCGGAGGCGAGCGCGATCGCGGAGAAGGGCAAGGCGGAGGCCGAGGCGGTGCTCGCGTCCGCGGAGGCCTACAAGCAGTTCAACCAGGCCGCCGTCCTCTCGCAGATCCTCGAGGCACTGCCCAAGATCGCGCACGAGGTGTCCGCGCCGTACTCGAACATCGAGTCGCTGAGTGTCGTGTCCTCCGACGGCGAGGCGAAGCTCAGCAAGAACATCGCGACCGGGATGCGCGAGACGATCGACCTGCTCAAGTCGACGACGGGGCTGGACCTGGGTGAGTTCCTCCAGAGCGCGATGGACCAGCAGGAGCAGGACTCTGACCGCCCGCAGGAGCGGCCCGAGCCAGGGTCACTGGACGGCTGAGGACTCCAGGGGCCTGCTCAGCAGGTGGAGGAATGCCGCGGTGAGCGCGGCCTCGTCCAGCGGACGTGCGCCGACGCTCACCGTGTGCAGGATCATCCCGTCGAAGAGGGCTGCGACTGTGCGGGCCCTCACCGGGATGTCGCTCGCTCCCAGTCGTTCCAGTGCCGCCTCCAGGGCGCGCAGCACGGCTGAGTGCAACTCCTCCACTTCATCGCTGCCCGTGGGGAGGCGCTGGAGTCGGACTCGGGCGAGGTCCGCGTAGTCCGGTGCGGTCATCCGCACGACACCCTGGGTGAGGAGTTCGGAGAGCTCTTCGATGGACTTCACCTTCGAGGCGCGCAGTTCGTGGAACACCTGGTGGTCGCGCTCCCCCACCCGGCGGGTGACAGCGCGCACCAGGTCCGCGCGCCGGGGGAAGTGGTTGCCGGTGCTGCCCTCGACGAGGCCCGCCGCGCGGTCGACGGCACGGTGTGTGAGTGCTTTGTAACCGCCCTCGGCCACGATTTGCAGGGCGCATTCGACGATGTGGTCACGCCGTCCCATTCGTTCATCGTATGTCACGGGCGCCCCGTGAGCGGGCAGACTATGCTTCCTCTATCGGATGGACGACGCACGATGAGGTGGGTGGCACTGATGGACGACGATCAGATCATGGAGATCCTCACGCCCGAGGAGTCCCTCGACTTCCTCGATGCCCCACGGCTGGGGCGGCTCGTGACGGTCATCGCGGGTGAGCCGAACATCTTCCCGGTCAACTACGTGCTGCTGCGGACGGGCGAGGGTCCGGGCACGCTCTACGTGCGGACGGCGCCGGGCGACAAGCTCTTCGCGGCGACGGTCACGAAGTCTGCGGTGTTCGAGGTCGACGAGCTCACGCACGACGGTGCGTGCAGCGTCATCGCGCGCGGCACGACCCGGGTCGTCGAGCAGGCGGACGAGCTCGAGCGGGTCGACACCGCCGGCCTCGTCCCCTGGATCCGGACGTGGAAGCCCACGGTCATCGCGATCGACCTCACGCGCGTGACGGGCCGGCGCTTCCACTTCGACCGCCCTGCGGAGACGGGCGAGTCCGAAGTCCCCGACTGAGGCACTGTCTCGCTGGTCACCGTCCGGGCGGGTGCCGGGCACGGATATCATCGTCGTGCTTCTCTGGAAGGACGACGTCCCCGATGACCACGACCGAGCCCGGTGCCGCGACCACGTCGCGCACAGGCGACCCCGCAGGCCTGGGCCGCGGATCGCTCACGCGCCGGCTGCCCGTGTGGTGGCAGGCCGAGGCCGCCCCACCCACCGCGATCCCGTACCCGGTCGACGGGACCACACGCGCGAGTCGGTTCCTGCTGCGGGTGCTCTTCTCCGCACCCGCGCTCACCGTCCCGGCCGCGGCACTGGGCGTCCTGTGGCAGATCGGTGAGGCGCTCGCCCCCGTCCTCGCGGGCGCTGCGATCGACCGGGCATTGGCGACCGGCGATCCGGCGGCCCTGGTTCTCTGGCTGCTCGTGCTGGCCGTGAACTTCCTCGTGCTGTCGCTGTCCTTCCGGTTCGCCTCCCAGCTGACCGCCCGGGCCACCGAGGTCGTCCAGCATCGTCTGCGGGCGACGCTGTCCGCCCGGGTGCTGCACCCGCAGGAGGCGACCGGCCGTCGACCGGACGGGGCCGTCGTGTCGACGATGACGAACGACGTCGCCCGCATCGCGGCGCTGGGACTGGTCGTGTTCCCCGTCGCCGAGGCCGCCGGCGTCGTGTTCATCGCCGTCTCCCTGCTGCTCATCCACCCGATCCTGGGGACCGTCGTCATCGTAGGAGCACCTCTGGCCGTCTGGCTCATGGGTCTCCTGTCGCGGTCGTACGCGCGGGCGTCCCGGGAGTACCAGACCCTGCTGGCCGGCAGCGTGGGGACGGCCACGGACCTGGTCTCCGGATACCGAGTCATCAAGGGGATCCGCGCCGAGGCCGAGGCCACCCGCCGCTACCGCGTCGCCAGTCAGCAGACGCTGGCCGGAGCGATCCGATCCGTCAGCGCACTGGGCCGGTTCACCGCCGGCAGCGACACGATCAGCGGGGTCTTCATCGCGGGCGTCGCCGCACTGGCCGGCTGGTTCGCGATCACCGGGGAGCTGAGCGTGGGCGGACTCATCGCCGCGGTGGGGCTGGCACAGGGCCTGCTGCCGCCCATGCAGATGCTCACGGGCAACGCCATCCCCCTGGCCGCGGCCGCACACGCATCCGCGTCACGCGTCCTCGAGCAGCTGGTCTCCGAAGGTCGCGCGTCGGCCGAGGACGAACCTGCTGCCTCCGCTGCAGCACCACCGGACGCTCCGCGTGGCGTGCCCCAGAACGACGTTCCGTCAGTGGAGGTCTCGCTCCGCACGGATGCGGGTCCCGTCGTCATTCGGGTGGAGGCCGGCGAGCTGGTGGGGGTGCGCGCAGATGATCGTGTCGCTGCGCGGATCGCGAGGGCACTCCTCCACCCGCAGGAGGACGAGGGAGCGAGCGTGCGGGTGGACGGGCGCGCGGCTGATCGCCTCGCCGACAGCACCTACCGCTCGCAGGTGATCGTCGCCCCGCACCACGACACGCTCTTCACCGGCACCATCGCGCAGAACCTCACGGCAGTCGGCGCACCCCGCAGCGGGTGGGACGAGGCGCTGCAGGCGGCGGGCTGCACCGACGTCGTCGACGGACTGGGCGGACTCGACGCCCCGATCGGTGAGAGGGGATCCCGCCTGTCCGGTGGCCAGCGGCAGCGGGTGGCACTGGCGCGCGCACTCGCGGTGGACGCACCCGTCCTCGTGCTGCACGATCCGACGACCGCTGTCGACGCGGTCACGGAGTCCTCGATCGCAGACGGGCTGCGGGCGGCACGCCGGAGGCGCTCGACGATCCTGCTGACGAACTCACCCGCACTGCTGGCGGTCTGCGACCGGATCGTGGACCTGGGCGGGAAGGGCGCCGCGTGACGCACGAGCACACCACAGCGAGCGGGAATACTCCCAGCGCCGGACTGCAGGTGGCGACTGGGCGGACGAGCCTCGCACACGTGTGGCGGATCAGCCGCGGGCACCGGTGGGGACTCCTCGTCGTCTGCGTGCTGGGAATCGCTGCGGCCTCGGCCGGGCTCATCCTGCCGATCGCAGTCGGCCGGCTGGTCGACAGCGTGCAGTCAGGCACCGCGACCGCGCCGGAACTCCTGTGGACCCTGGCCGTCCTCGTGATCGCGGCCATCGCGGGTGCGGCAGGGACGGCTCTCACGATGGTCCTCGCGGCACGCGCGTACCACGCGATGCTCGCACAGCTGCGCGAGGAGCTGGTCGCGCAGGGGATGGCGCTCCCCCAGGGCCTCGTCGAACAGGCGGGCACCGGCGACCTCGTCTCCCGGTCGAGTGACGACGTCGCGCAGATCGCGGATGCGGCACCGCAGATCATCCCGGCGTTCACGATGACGGGCTTCACGATCGCCGTCACCCTCGCGGGGATGACCGCCCTGGACTGGTGGTACGGCCTCACGCTCGTCGTCGTCCTGCCGGTCTACGTCCTGACGATCCGCTGGTACCTGTCCACCGCGCCGGGCATCTATGCCGCCGAGCGGGCGGCGATGACCGGGCGGGCCCAGCAGCTCATCGAGTCGCAGAGGGGAGCCGACACGGTCACCGGCTACGGCCTCGGGCGGCATCGTCATGAGCGGGTGCTCGAAGCGTCCTGGAGCGTCGTGACGCACAGTCTGCGGGCGCGGACGGTGCAGAACATGTTCTTCGGCCGACTCAACCTCGCCGAGTATCTGGGGCTGGCCGCGATCCTCGCCGTCGGGTTCTGGCTCATCGAGGCCGGCCTCTCGACGGTGGGCGCTGCGACCGCTGCCGTCCTGCTGTTCCTGCGCCTCTTCGGGCCCATCAACCAGCTCCTCTTCGTCGTCGACGTCCTCCAGTCGGTCGGAGCGTCCCTCAACCGGATCGTCGGCGTCATCGCGACGCCGGCCGCCGGTGACGGTTCCGGCACCGGACCTGTCCCGGGTGACCGGACCGATCCCGAGGCCGCGGCCGGGTCGGCTGCCCACGGCACCGCGGTGACGGTCGAGTCCGTCGACTTCAGCTACGACGGAGACCGGCCGGCGCTCACCGGCATCGATCTGACCATCCCGGTCGCGCACCGCGTCGCGGTGGTCGGAGCCTCCGGTGCGGGCAAGACCACGCTGGGGGCCGTCATCGCGGGGATCCACTCCCCCGATTCCGGCCGCGTGACGGTCCCCGCGCGCACGGTCGTCGTGACCCAGGAAGTGCACGTTTTCAGCGGAACGCTGCGGGAGAACCTCACGCTCGCGGCCCCGGAGGCGACCGACGACGACATCCTCGCAGCACTGCACGTGACGAGATCCGCGCACCTGCTGGACGACCTGCCGGACGGGCTCGACACCGCGGTGGGTGCCGGCGGGCACGACCTCACCGCGGCGGTCTCACAGCAGCTCGCGCTGGCCCGACTCGTGCTCGCGGACCCGGACCTGGCGATCCTCGACGAAGCCACTGCGGAGGCCGGATCGTCCCACGCAGGACTGCTCGACCGCGCGGCGGATGCCGCACTGCGCGGGCGCAGTGCCGTCGTCATCGCTCACCGTCTCACGCAAGCGGCCGCCTGCGATCGGATCATCGTCCTGGACGACGGACGCATCGTCGAAGAAGGAGGCCATGACGAGCTGATCCGGGCGGACGGCCTCTACGCGCAGCTGTGGAGCAGCTGGGCCCGTGGACGTGCGTCGGGAGCAGGGTGAACCGATTCGCTCACCTGCTAGTGGGGCGGCGGGCGATGTAGAGCCAGGAGCGACCGGGCGCGTACGCCAGGTCGCGTACATCGGTCACGTCGAAGCCGGCCGCGACGAGCGTCGCCTCGATGCGGCCGCGGGTCCGGAAGCGCAGAGTCGACGTCGACTCGATCCGTTCACCGTCGGAGTGGAAGATCGTGGGTGATTCGAAGGTCACGAGCTCGCCGTCGACGTGGGTCACCTGCACCCACTCCTCCACCTCACCCACACCCTGCACCGGCACGGTGCGGTGGGTGGCGGCTTTCGTCCATCCCTCCCACGCCCGGACCTCGGGTCGCCGGGCTTCGAAGACCAGGGTTCCGCCGGGTCGCAGCGCGGCGTACGCGGCCTCGAGGGTCGAGCGCCACTCCTCGTCGTCGAGGAACACCTGTGCGACGTTCGCGGTCATGGTCACCGCGTCCACCTCCAGTGCCGGGAGATCGTCGACCGTTCCGACGATCCACGTCACAGCCTCAGAGCCGGGCTTCCACTGCGCCACCGCGATCGACGCCGCCGCAGGGTCGACACCGATCACGTGCACACCACGAGCTGCGAGCAGCAGCAGAGCGAAGGTGCCGGTGCCGCACCCGATGTCCAGAACACTGTCCGCGCCCTGCTCATCGATGAGCACGCGCGTGTACTCATCGAGATCGCTGCGGTCCGGGTCGAGCGGGTCGTAGACCGCGGCCAACCTGGGGTTGTCGAAGATCGCATCGGGCATGATGCAGACACTTTAGCGCCGACGGACAGCCCAGCGGCGTGGACGGGCAGGCTACCGTCCGCGAGGCGCCTGTGACACCATCCGAACGGAAGCACCCACGAAGGAGAATCCGATGACTCCCGAACAGACCGTCCTCGTCGAACGCGTGCGCGCTCTGATCGCCGACGAACCAGTCGTACGAGAGGTCTCCATGTTCGGCGGCAGATCCGTCATGGTCAACGAGAAGATGATCGTGAGCGCGCGGAAGGACGGCGGTCTCCTCGTCCGGGTCGACGCCGATCAGCACGAAGAGCTCCTGGGCAGACCTGGAGCAACGCAGGCCACGATGGGAGCGGACCGCGACATGGGGCCCGGATGGATCGAGATCGACGCAGACGTGATCAGCGACGACGAACAGTTGCAGTCCTGGATCCGGACCGCGCTGGAGTACAACCGCGCGGTGACAGGCGGGTCCCCGTGATCACGCGCGGGCCAGACACACTTTCTGTCCTTCAACCCTCAACCCACGACAGCGCACACAGAATCGGCTGCGGGAACGACAGAGGCGGGACACCGTGTACACGGTGTCCCGCCTCTGCCTCACTGTGGAGGTAAGGGGATTCGAACCCCTGACCTTCTCCATGCCATGGAGACGCGCTACCAACTGC
>DYUK01000023.1 GCA_020743695.1 Brevibacterium senegalense
CGGACACTCAGACTGTGTTTGTACTCTCGTGAGAGCGCCCCGCGCAGCGATCCTGCGGCCGGCCGGGCGCACCCCAGTCCCCGAGGAGGACCGATGACCACGAACAGCAAGGCACAGAAGCGGATCGGCGCGGCCTCGCGCTTCGCGTTCACGAAGAACGGTGAGCTCCGCCCCCACGCACAGACACTCCTGGGCCGGGCCCTGTCCGTCCAGCGGCCCGTCGTCCTCGCCTACATCCGCAGCGTGCGCAGGCGCCACCCGCACGCCACCCCTGCGGAGATCGCGGAGATCCTCCGCAAGCACTACATGAACCTCACGACCGGCGGCGGTGCCGCGGTGGGCGCGACCGCGGTCGTCCCCGGGCTGGGCACCGGCGCCGCGCTGGGCCTGGCGGCCGTGGAGACCGGCGGCTTCCTGGAGATGTCCGCCCTCTACGCGCAGTCGCTGGCGGAGCTGCACGACCTCCAGGTGAAGGACCCCGCCCGCGCGAACGCGCTGGTCATGGGACTCATGCTGGGCAGCACCGGCAAGGACCTGGTCCGCCAGTTCTCCCAGCAGGTGGACGGCGGTCCCACCGTGCACTCGAACTTCGGCACGCTCGTGACCCGGCAACTGCCGTCCGTCGTCATCGACCCGCTGGTGCGCAAGCTGCGCAAGAAGCTGATCCGCACGTACGCGGCGCGCACGGGCGGCTCCGTCGTGGGGCGCGCCCTGCCCTTCGGCGTGGGAGCCGTGGTGGGTGGTGTCGCCAACCGGATGATGGCGAGCACGGTCGTGAAGAACGCGCACACTGCCTTCGGGGACATGCCGAGCCACTTCCCGGCCGATTTGGACCCCGCCTCCAGCTCCGCGCTCAAGGACGCGGACCTCATGGCCGGCCTGCGGCACCTCATGACCGCGCGCAAGCGCCGGAACGACATCCAGGGCGAGACCGTCGACCAGCTGGGACTGCCCGAGGTCGACGAGACGGACGACGCCGGCGCACCGGACGCTGCGGACCGCACGGAGTCCGCGCCCGAGGTCCCCAAGACGTGGCGGCCCGACGTGCGGCTCTGAAACCCCTCTGCTCGTGAGACCGCCCCGGGACGGGCCTGTCGGCCCACCCCGAGGCGGTCTGTCGTCGCAGGCGTGTGCGTCAGGAGACGCTCGCGGCCTCCTCCGTGACGGTCTCGAACGCGTCCTGCAGGCGGTCGTCCTCCACGTCGAGGCGGACGACGCGGCCGAAGTGCTCTTCGTCGATCGCCTCCGTGACGCGCGGATCGTCGTAGGACTCGCGCAGCACGTCCCAGACCGGATCGTCCGCGCGGTCCGCGGTCGTCGCGATGACGTTCGCGTACTGGAGCGTCTCGTCGCCCTGCGGGTCGTCCGCGATGAGCGCGTCGTCGATCGTGATCTCCTGGCTGGGATCGAAGTAGTTCGACCCCACGACGACGGCGTCCAGCGACGGGTCGTCGTACTGCTGGGGGATCGTCGTCGCCTGCAGCTCCGTGAACGTGAGGTCCTTGGGGTTGTCCTCGATGTCCTCCAGCGAGGCGAGGCCGCCGGCGCCCTCCCGCAGGGTGATGAGGTCCGCGCTGTCGAGGATCCCCAGGGCACGGGCGGAGTTCGCCGCGTCGTCCGGGATCGCGATGGTGGCCCCGTCCGGCAGGTCCTCGATCGAGTCGTAGTCCGGGGAGAAGAGGCCCCACCGGGTCACGACGGTCGTGAACACCGGGACGATGTCGTCGTCGTTCTGCTCGTTGTAGGTGGCGAGGAACCGGATGTGCTGGAAGGCGTTGCCGTCCAGGGCGCCGTTCGAGACCTCGGAGTTGGGGAGGACCCAGTCGTCGAGGTTGACCCACTCGACGTCGACGCCCTTCTCGCCTGCCACCTCTGCGACCGCGTCGAAGTACGCGTTGTCCTCGGAGGTCGCCAGCTTCAGCGACTGCCGCTCCGCCTGCGCGTCGCCGTCGTCGTCGCCGCCGGTGACGGCCAGTGTCACACCGGCGACGAGCGCGATCGCGGCGACGCCCGCTCCCGCTCCCAGCAGGAGCGAGCGCTTGCGCTTGCGCGCCGCCAGCTCCTCGCGGATGCCCGAACCCGTCGGCCCGCCCGTCGTCTTCTCCGCCATCGTCCCGCTCCTCTGTCTGCCGTGCTCGTGAACGAGACAACAGTGGTGCAGTCCGGCTCCGACGCGCGGTCACCGCGTCACACATCGACACGGATCGACACACGGATCGCCCGGCAGGAGGGTGGTGTGGGCGCAGGACGGTGGTGTGGGCGTGACGAGGCGGAGCGGGCGTGACGGGCGGGGCGGGTTCGACGGGGCCGGGCGGGCCTGACGGGCGGGACCGGCTCAGAGGAGCTGGCGCATGTTCGCCTTCGCCAGATCGATGAGCTCCGTCCCCCGGCCGGACAGGACGGTGCGGATGGCGAACAGGGCGAAGCCCGCCGCCTGCTGCGCCTTGATCGACGGCGGCAGCGACAGCTCCTGACGCTCAACCTCGACATCCAGAAGTGCCGGGCCGTCATGGGCGAGGAACTCCTGCACGGTGGCCTCGAGGTCCTTGGGGTTCGCGACCCGGAAGCCCTTGACCCCCAGCGCGTCTGCGACCGCGGCCAGGTCAGGGGTGTTGAGGTCCGTCGCGTGGGTGACGAAGCCGGCGGCCTTCATCTCCAGCTCCACGAAGTTGAGGGAGTCGTTGTTGTAGACGACGGTCTTGACCGGCAGCTGATGCTGGGTGAGAGTGAGCAGCTCGCCCAGGAGCATCGTGAGGCCGCCGTCACCGGCCAGCGCGACGACCTGCCGGTCCGGCTCCGCGGACTGCACCCCGATCGACTGGGACAGCGCGTTCGCCATCGATCCGTGGGTGAACGAGCCCAGCAGCCGGCGCTTCCCGTTCATCGTGAGGTGGCGGGCCGCCCACATGACGGGAGATCCCACATCGGGGAGGAAGACCGCGTCGTCCGCGGCCGCCTCGTCGATGAGGCGCGTGAGGTACTGCGGGTGGATGCGGCGACGGGCCGGGGTCGCGAGCTCGTCCAGCTCCTTCCGCGTCTTCTGGTAGTGCTTGACCATGCGGTCGAGGTGCTTCGAGTTCGTCTTCTGCGTCAGCAGCGGCAGCAGCGCCTGGACGGTGGAGCGGACGTCGCCCACGAGGGGGTGCTCGACGCTGATGCGGCGACCGATCTGCCCGCCGCGCACGTCCACCTGGATAACGGTCGCGTCCTGCGGGAGGAACTGCGGGTAGGGGAAGTCCGTGCCCAGCAGGACGAGTGTCTCCGCGCCCATCATCGCGTGATAGCCGGAGGAGAAGCCCAGCAGGCCGGTCATCCCCACGTCGTAGGGGTTGTCGTGCTCGATGAACTCCTTGCCGCGCAGCGCGTGGACGATGGGGGCCTGGAGACGCTGTGCCAGTTCGACGACCTCGTCATGCGCGCCCTCGACCCCGGCACCGGCCAGGATCGTCACCTTCGTGCAGTCGTTGAGGGCCTGCGCCGCGCCGGCCAGAGCGGGCCCCGCCGGGACGAGTGAGGTCTGCGTGGGGAGGACGGCCTCGGCGGCGGCGTCGACGCTGTCCAGCAGCACGTCCCCCGGGATGACGAGGACGGCGGGGCCGCGCTGGGCGAGCGACTCGCGGATCGCGATGCGCAGCAGGCGGGGCAGCTGGGAGGCGTGGTTGACCGGCTGCACGTAGACGCTCGCCTCGCGGAAGAGCTCCTGCGGGTTCGTCTCCTGGAAGTAGCCGGTGCCCATCTCGTCGCTGGGGATCTGCGCGGCCAGGGCGACGACCGGGACGCGGGAGCGCTTCGCGTCGTAGAGGCCGTTGATGAGGTGGGTGTTGCCGGGGCCGCAGGATCCGGCGCAGGCTGCGAGGCGGCCGGTGAGTCCGGCCTCGGCGGAGGCGGCGAAGGCGGCGGCCTCCTCGTGGCGGGTGCTGACCCAGTCGATGCCGTCCGTGGCGCGGAGGGAGTCCGTGAAGCCGTTGAGCGAGTCGCCGGCGATCCCGTAGACGCGGCTCACCCCGCTCAGTGCCAGTGTGTCGACGACGTGCTGTGCTGCGGTGACCATGACGCGCTCCTGACGGATCGGGTGTGAGGCTGGT
>DYUK01000024.1 GCA_020743695.1 Brevibacterium senegalense
GAGACGACGAACGGGTCGACGGTCAACGGGTCGACGGACGGGGCAACCGATCAGCTGCTGACGGAGGTGCGGGGCCGGGCCCTGCACGTGACGTTCAACCGGCCGGAGGCGCGCAATGCGATGACGTTCGCGATGTACCAGGGACTGGCGGACGCGTGCGCGCGTGTGGATGCGGATCCGGACCTGCGCGTGCTGGTACTGCGCGGTGCCGGTGGCCGCGCGTTCGTCGCGGGCACGGACATCGCCCAGTTCCGCGGGTTCACGGGCGCGGACGGTGTCGAGTACGAGAAGACGATCGACGAAATCCTGGGCGCGCTCGCCGCCGTGCGGAAGCCTGTCATCGCGGTCATCGACGGCCACTGCGTGGGCGGTGGACTGGGGATCGCCAGCTGCGCGGACATCCGGATCGCGTCGGAGCGGGCGTCGTTCTCCGTGCCGATCGCGAAGACGCTGGGCAACACGCTGTCCGTCAACACGCTGCGACGGCTGGTGCGGGCATTCGGGGAACCACGGACGGCGTCGATGCTGCTGATGGCCCGCCGGGTCGACGCGCAGGAGGCGCTGTTGAGCGGATTCCTCACAGAGGTCGCCGAGGACCTGGACGAGGCGGCCGAGCGTGTCATCGAGCAGGTGGCCGGCGGTGCGCCCCTGACACAGTGGTCGATCAAGGAGAACCTGCGGCGGCTCAACGCGGCCGGGGGAGAGGTGGACGACTCGGACGTCGTGTCCACCGTCTACGGCAGCGAGGACTTCGCGGGAGCCGTCGAAGCGTTCCTGACGAAGGGGTCGCGGGAGTGGACGGGGACGTGAGGGGAGTGACGTGCGGGTAGGAGCGAGTGCGGGGGTGTCGCGTTCGCGCTTCTGCCGCGCCCACGCCTCTACCTCGCACTTCTCTCGTGTTGTGCGTACGAGCATTCCCGTACTTTGCGAGAAGCGGTGACCAGGAGCGGCGATCGCTGACTCCTGACACGGATCGACGACAGGTCGGAGAGGACCACTGACATGAATATGCGGCTGCTTCTGTGGATCGCCATCGCCATCATTACAGGGTTGGCAGGTGGCCAGTTTCTGCCCGTCGGAGCTTTCTCCGCCACCGAGTCGGTGCGGTTGATCCTCAGCGGATTGCTCAAGTTCTTCATTCCGCTCATCGTCCTCGCCTTCATCGCGGCCGGCGTCGCGGAGCTGCGCGGGAAGATCGGGCGGATGCTCAGCTTCTCCGTCATCCTCGCCTACGTCGACACCGTCATCGGCATCGGACTGGGAGTGCTCGCAGCCGTCCTCATCATCCCGCGGCTGGTGGGTGGCGGTCTCGCTGCGCAGGAAGGGGTGACGCTGCCGGACCCCTTCTTCGAACTGGACGTCGAGCCGCCGTTGGCGGTCATCTCGGCTCTCATCCTCGCGTTCATCCTGGGGATCGGTTCGACGTGGGAGAAGTCGCAGACTCTGCGCAAGCTCCTCCTGGAGTTCCGCGACATCGTGCTCTGGGCCATTCAGAAGATCGTCATGCCGATCATCCCGTTCTTCATCTTCTTCACGTTCCTCAAGCTGTCCGCAGAGGGCACGATCTTCTCCAACATCCCCGTCTTCGCCGGCATGTTCGTCCTCATCATCCTCACGCAGTGGCTGTGGCTGGGGATCGAGTACACGACGGCGGGGATCGTGTCGCGAACCAACCCGCTGCCGATGCTGCGGGCCATGGTCCCGGCCTACCTCACAGGTATGGGGACGATGTCGAGCGCCGTCACGATGCCGGTCGCTCTCCGCCAGGCGAAGACGGTCAAGAGCGTGGACGGAGCCGTCACGGACTTCACGATCCCCCTCTTCAACACGGTGCATCAGGCGTGCGCAGGGATCGGCATCGCGATCGCGGCGATGACCGTCTCCGTCATCACGAAAGGCGAGCTGCCAGACCTCGCGACGATCCTCGTCTTCATCCTCCTGCTGGCCGTCATCGAGGTGGGCGCTGTGGGCATCCCCGGCGGTTCCATCCTCGCCTCCCTGGGCGTCCTGCAGAGCGTCCTGGGATTCGGGGACCCGGAGATCGGTCTCATGCTCACGCTCTTCGCGATCCAGGACAGCTTCGCCGCTGCGGGAAACGTGACAGGCGACGGCGCACTCACGATGATCGTCAACCGGTTCTTCGGGAAGAGGGATGCGTCCGCTGCGACTGACCGAGAGGAGGAGATCGATGCCTGAGTTCTTCGATCTGCGCAGCGACACTGCGATCCAGCCCACCGCGGCGATGGTCGAGAGCCTCCGCGGTCTGCGCTTCGCGGACGACCTCCTGCGGGAGGACGACCCGACGAACGCACTGCTGGCACATGTGAGCAGTGAGTTCGGTATGGAGTCGGCGCTGTTGACGCCCTCCGGCACGATGTCGAACCAGATCGCAGTCGCCGTCGTGTCCAGACCCGGCACCGAAGTGGTCGTGGGCGATGCATCGCACATCTACAACCTGGAGGGTGGTGGACTCGCGGCGAACTCCGGGGTGCAGGTGCGTGCCGTGGGCGCGGACGCCGGCGACTACCGGTTGGAGGAGATCGAAGCGGCGCTGAGGACATCAGCGCTGCAGGTCTCTCCGACCTCCGCGATCCTCCTCGAATCCACCTACGACCTCAACGCCGGCCACGTGACTTCGCTCGAGAACCTCGCCGCGATCCGTGGACTGGCGGACCGCACCGGCGCGTTCGTCTACATGGACGGTGCGCGGGTCTTCAACGCCGCGGTCGCACTGGACGTACCGCTGCAGGAGATTGCCCGGCACGTGGATGCTGTCCAGATCTGCCTCAACAAGGGGCTGGGTGGACCCTTGGGGTCCGTCCTGGTGGGAACGGCGGAGTTCATCGAGGAGGCCCGGCTCGTACGCCAGCGCCTGGGCGGCGGCATGCGCCATACCGGTTTCATCGCGGCACCGGGACTCCTGGGATTCGAAGACTGGCGCGGGCGGATGACGCAGGACCACGCGCATGCGACGGTCCTGGAGGAGGCGCTGTCAGAGCTGTCTGCGGTGCGAGTGGTGAACGCGCCGGTGGAGACGAACATCGTCACGTTCGAGGTTCAGGGCGCGGATGCTCAGGTCGCCGATCTGGAAGCGCGACTCGCGCGAGCCGGCGTGCGTGTGAAGCCGGTGGGGTGCCGACGTTTCCGTGCGGTGACGCATGCGACGCTCTCGCGGAACGACATCGAGTTCTGTGCGTCGACACTGGTCGACGCGATCACGGCGGCGACTGGACCGTGACCACGTGGGGACGAGTAGCCCCATCGTTCACGCAGGACGGGCGAAGAGTTCCGGCAAGAGCGTCGCCATTCGCGTCCGCAGCCAGTCGATCGCGCCAGCGAGGTGGTCGCGCAGTGCGGTCTCGAAGACACCGTCGAACATCGAGTAGGCGGCCTTCGCATCGACCAGGGGGCTTCTCTCGCTCAAGTCCGCGTCGCGGGTGACGATGCGCCAGATCATGTCCTCGAGGCCCCGATCGATGTCGTAGACGTCCTCGCGCAGCTCGCTCGTCATCGCTGCCCGGCCCAAGGGGGTCATGCTCTCCAACCGGAGCATCGAGACGATGACAGCCCTGGCCCTCATGTCCTATCCGTTCACCGGGCGATCGGTGTATCTGGCGATGGCTCCGCTCACGCATGCGGCCGGTGTCCTTCTGTGCGAGCGTGTGGCGCACCTGGTGGTCGCAGATCTGGAGGCACCGGCGGATCCCGTCGAGAACGTGACCGCGGAAGTCTTCGACCTCACCGACCCCGCGACGATCGCGCCGCTGCTGAGCGGATGCGATGGCGTCATCCACCTGGCGGGAATCCCGGTCGACAACGCGAGCACGATCCTGGGAGACGATGTGCGCCCACCCGCAGGCGTGCCGCAGGCCGGTGACATGGCGACTGCGGAGTTCACCCTGCGGTTCGTCTGAGCCGGAGCGGGGCCTCAGGTGTTCAGCAGGCCCGTCTGGACGCCCTCAGGGTCGCGGAGTTCCAGGAACGTGAGGTCGCCGAAGCCGACGACCTGCCATTCGTCCGTCGACGGCAGGCCGGCGGATTCCAGGCTGTCGGCCGTCTGCTGGAAGTCCGAGATGCCGAAGGCGAAGGACTGCTCACCAGCGCGCTCCGGCTGGCGGATGACCTGGAAGACGACACCGGTCTGGAGGTTCCACTCGCGGCAGACGGGGACAGGTGCGTCATCGGGCCGGCGGCCGAACAGTTGGGAGTACCAGTCGATCGCGGTGTCGTGGTCGTCGACGTATCGCGTGATGAAGATGGTCCGGATGTTCATGCTGCGCTCACTCCGCTCTCGTGACTCGAGTGCGCAGAGCATCCCACGGCAGTGGTTCCGCGACAAGGGTCGCGAACGTCGCAGTGGGTCAGACGAAGCTGCGGATCGTCACACCGGCTGTCTCGAGGGCCGCCCGGATCGAGCGCGCCATCTCGATGGCGCCCGGGGTGTCGCTGTGGACGCAGATGCTCTTCGCACCCAGCACCACGTGCGTGCCGTCCTGGGCGACGACCACACCCTCCTCCACGAAACGGAGCATGTTCTCGATGATCTGCTGGCCGTCGTGCAGGACCGCTCCCTCCTGCGTGCGGGGGACGAGTCGGCCGTCCGGCAGGTAGGCGCGATCCGCGAACGCCTCCAGCACGACGCGCAGCCCTACCGTCGACGCGTGCTCGACTGCAGTGGAACCGGGCATGAGGAGCAGCGCGAGTGAGGAGTCGAAGGCCGCGACGGCGTCGATGACCGCCCGTGCCTGCGTGTCATCGTGCATGATCGCGTGCCCCAGCGCCCCGTGCGGCTTCACATACGTGACGTCTGTGCCCTGCGTCCGTGCGATGCCGCGGAGTGCACCCAACTGGTAGAGGGTCTCCGCGAAGAGGTCGTCGTACGAGTACGCGATGAAGCGGCGCCCGAACCCGGGCAGGTCGCGGTAGCCCACGTGCGCGCCCACCGCGATCCCGCGTTCCGCCGCGAGAGCAGTGACCTGTTGCATCGTGCGCGCGTCCCCACCGTGGAAGCCGCAGGCGACGTTCACACTGGTGACGGAGTCGAGGATCCGAGCGTCGTCACCCATCACCCACGAACCGAACGATTCGGCCGCGTCACTGTTCATATCGATGACCTTCATGCGGTCATCGTGTCACGACGCTTTCAGTGGTGTGCGGTGAACTGCCCCGGATGTCTGCCCGATCCCGGGTCGCCCGCGAAGGCCTGCGCGATGAGCATCCACTCCGCCGCAGTCTCGCCCTGCGTCTGGATCGCCGTGTCGTCGACGTGCCGCCGCTGCGTGACGATGAGGCAGAAGTCGTCGATGGGGCCCGTGATCCGGTCGGTCGCCTCCTGCGGACCCATGTCCCACAGTCCGCCGTTGGGCGTCTCCAGCTCGACGCGAACCTGTGCCTGGGGGATCGGCAGTCCGCGGACCGCGTAGCTGTTGGCGAAGGCGAGGCAGCCCAACCGTGCCACGTGGGGGAGCGCCGGCGAGGGGTGGGGCTTGATGCTGAGCGAGTCACGGATGTCCTGGCCGTGCGCCCACACCTCCATGATCCGTGCCGTCACCTTCGACGCGAGGCTCATGTCGGGTCCGAACCAGGGGACGCGCACCTGCGGGTCCGCTTCGATGACCGCATTGATGAAGTCGCTGGCCTCCCGCGTCCACCAGGACGCCGCATCCGCACCGCTGCGGGACAGGTTGGCCGGACCGATGCTGTCGACGTACTGCGACAGGTCGTCGATCGAGGACTTCACCGCAGCGAACCGCTCCGGTTCCGCCACAGACAGGCGCGCCAGGAAGTCGAAGTGCGCCAGGTGCGTGATCTGGTCGTGGATCGTCCACCCCTCTGCGGGAGTGGGGCGAGACCATTGGGCTTCGTCCAGCGAGGTGAGGATCGCGTGGAGGTTGATCTGCTCCTGTTCGAGGTCTTCTGCGAGCGATCGCACGACCTCGTGCTTGGTCCGTGTGGGCGTCATGGCCGGGGTGTACTCCTCAGAGGCGGATCAGTGTGAGCGCCGTTGCCCACACCTCCATCCTGCCAAATCCCGGTCGCAACCGCTCACCCGACCGCAGAACGGGATCGTTCTCCCAGCTCCTCGTCAGCCGGTGATCTGGCTGTGGGTGCTGAGGGAGTGCCAGGCGCGGTGGTGGTAGACGAGTGGGGGTTGTGCGTCGCGGGTGGGGTCGGAGTGGTGTCCGCCGATCTCGTCGCCTTCGACCATGAAGAGGGTGGCGCCGGTGGCGGGGAGGCTGCCGGTGATGCGGCCGCGGATCCAGGCGGCGGCGTCGCGGAAGACGATGTCGCCGGTGGGGAGTCGGTCCCAGAGGCTGGTGTCGGCGAAGCGGTCGATGCCGCTGGTGGAGCCGAGTTTGGCCAGGTGGAGCTGGTGTGCGCTGAGCAGGTGGACGACGACCTGGGTGGAGCGCAGGAGTGCGGGGGTGCTGGAGGAGCGGGCTGAGGCGGAGAAGGCGATGGTGGGTGGGTTGGCGTCGACGGAGCAGACGGAGGTGGCGGTCATGGCGACGGGGCCGTCGCCGGGGTCTGCGGTGACGAGTGCGACGCCTGCGGGGTGGTGGCGGAAGGCGGTGACGAAGCGGTCGGTCAGTGTGGTCTGATCCAGTGCTGCGGTCATGCTGGACTCCAATCCTCAGATCATGGCCCTGCTGTGACGCGGGCCATGGCCTCACGCTAAGGACCGCTCCGCCGCTCCGCCCCGCAGACTGCAACCAACGATCACAAAAGGTCACAGTGCGACACATGGTCCGGTGGTCAGTGCAGACGACCGGAGCGGTTGATTGCTTGTCGTGCTCGCCGCGCTGAGTGATGCGCGAGTGGCCTACCCGACGGGAGGCGCCGCCCAATCGGCGATGAGTTCGTCATGCGAGTCGACCCACTCGCGTGCGATGTCATCGGGATCGATGCCTTCGTCACTGCGCGCGATGAAGGTGTTCATGTCCTCGGTGGAGAAGCTGAGGTTCTGCAGCAGTCGATCGGCGGTCGGGGAGATCTCCGTCAGTTCGTCACCGTGTGCGACGTGGACCTCGACCTCGTCAGCTGTCTGCTCGCCCGGGACATCCCCCAATCTGCGGAGATCGTACTTCTCGTGAAGACCGTCGGGGACGTAGTCGTAGAAGACCGCAGGCTGACCCGCCCGAGACAACTCCTCGAGCTTCGCCTTGAAGATCGTCTCCGAGTACTCCTCGGCTTCGACGCTCGACAGATCCTGGGAGTCGACCCACTCGCGAAGATTCTGGGCGGAGACCCAGCCGCGTGCTCCCAGCCAGAACTCACCGTCGCCGTCGCCGTCCGTGTCGAACAGGGCGGCAGTGGCCGGATCCGCGAGATCGTCGAGTGACGTGACCTCACGTCGCGTCCGGTCGTTGTCCAGAATGAAGATGCCCTGGGAGGCCTTATAGGGCTCGTCGTTCACGATGAGACGACCGTCGGCGATGGCTTCCTTGAGTTCAAGGGATTGGTTTGCCACCCACAGATCGGGATGCACGTGGAACTTCGGGTCGTCGGCGACGAGGTCTGCGCTCAGATCCGCCTGATCGACGGATTCCACAGTGGCCGGAATGCCCTGTTCGTCCAGGGCCAGCCTGATGATCTCCGCCGCGACCGTTGCGGCCGTCCAGCCCGGGTCGGCGATGACGATCGCATCGGTGTCGTCTCCCGTGGTGGAGGCGATGACGTCGTCGGGGCGCGGCGCTGCGGTGGCTGAGGACCGTCCGGAGGTCAACGAGGACACCGGGAGGATCAGGATCGCGAGGATCACCAGGGCTGCGGTGCCCATGTAGACGGATCGGAAGACACTGCGCTTGGGGATGTCGCCCAGGTTCTCCCCGTCGTCGGACCGGCCGTATCGGACGACATCCGTCTTCGCGAAGGTTGTGGGAGAGATGTATCCGGACTGAACGACCTCGGCCGGCACGTAGTAGGGCTTGCCGATATCCGCGAAACCCTGCTGCAGTCGTCGGATCTGATTGCTGAAGCCGTGCAAGTTGTTCTGGTCGTAATCGCGGATGGTGAAGATCGCGAGGAAGGCGCCGGCGGCGAAGACGATCGATCCGGCAGTGCCGAACGGGGAGACATCGCGCAGAAGCATGACGAACACGACGCTGCCGATCCCGGTCAGCCACAGCGCAGCCGTCTCGCCGATCGACAAGCGATCGCTGTACATCGCGTGCCAGGTGCTCAGAGCGTCCTGAGCCTCTTCACGTCTGTTCTCATCTGTGATGCGCTCGTCGGTGAGCGCATCACGGATCGACTTCAGATAGCGGGCCTTCTCCTCACTCGTCTCACTGAACTCGAACTCGAGAAGATCGCAGAGGAGTCTGTCTGCGATCGTGGAATCCTCTGTCGGGTCGACCGCGATGAACTTCCTCACCAGGATCGCGCGCGCATCGACCTCCTGCGTGCGTCGCTCCGAGGCCCGGGACAGGATGAAGCCCGCGAGGATGGCGAAGAGGCCCGTCAGAGCGGCCGCCATCTCCGGGATCGAGCCGAATTCCTCGATGGGGAGGACCTGCGAGGCCAAGGCGACGTAGACGGTCGCGATCAAGGTCAGGCTGAGCGCGTTGGTCGACTTCTGATTCGCGTGGAGCGTGAGGTTGGAGAACAGGATGAGGACGAGACCGACGATGGCGATCGGTCGCACCGGCTCGTCGAACAGCACGTGCAGCAGGATGACCGACACGGCGGGGGAGAAGTAGGGCAGAGACGACAGCGTCAGTGACTTGTACTCCTGGAACGCCCACGTCCATGTCACCTCAGCGATGAGGTACGTGCCGATTCCGATGAGTGCGCAGATGAACATGACCTGCGCGTCGAAGGCGTAGAAGCGCAGAGGGTGATCGGTCGTCCGGAGGAGGATCAGGACTGCCAGCAGTGCGACCCCGTTGGCGATCGAGATCGAGTAGAAGGTGGCGAACGGCTTCGACTCGACCGCCTTCTCGATCTGATTCGTCGCTTTGAACGCGAACGGGAGGTACATGCCGCTCCCCAGCGCGGCGACGAAGGCCCAGATGATCTCATGCGAGGTGCCGGTCGACTGATTGACGCCCACGTTCGCCATGCCGATGGCGGCGGCACCGGCGAACGACGCGATCACCAGCAGCCACTGGTTCGGTTTGAGCTTCGCCGCGGTCTCCGGGGTGATGAATCTGATGGCGACCGTGGCGATCAACGGCCAGACGAACGCGATGATGGTGGCGTCCGCCTTCGCCGCGCCGTACAGGGCCCGATAGAACCCGTAGTACCACATCGCCAGGAAGAGTCCTGCGACGCTCGACCAGCCGACCGCCTTGTAGAAGCGGCTGCCGGAGCGCAGGAGTGCGCTGGTGCGCTTCCAGAAGATGCAGGACACGAGGATGCTGACCGCCACCGCGATCGCGGCGGAGGCGACGTACACCTCCGCGTAGTCTCCCCGGTCGCCGATCATCGAGATGAAGATGGGCTTCAGTGACCAGAACACCACCGACGCGACTGCCGCGAGCGTGATGGCGGGCAACTTGGTGGTGGTTCGAGTGGTCACTGCACTTCCTCGACGATCGGACTCCGGCAGGCAGGGGTGCTGCTGCAGCGTTCAGACTACCGCTCGACCTCCGACACGACGTCGTAGACCGAGCTGCGGCAGTGCGGGTCAGCGACTGGTCGCTCCCCGCTTCGCGAGGTGCGGTCTGATCGGCAAGGGTCTGAGCGGCGGGGACGCTAGAGCCGCGAGACCGCCCATGCAGCGCCGGCGTACGCGGGCACAAGCGCAGGTGTCCAGTAGCCGCTGAAGCGCGGTCCCACCTGTCCCAGGGGAACGATCAGCCCCGCGATCGCCATGCTCCCGACGATGACCGTCAGAGCACAGATGACCATCGTGACAACGACGGGATGCCGTGCCTTCGAGCGTGCGTAGACCCCGATCACGATCATGATCACCGCCCCCAGAAGCAATGGCATGATGGCCAGTCCCAGAGTGAGATCCTTGGCGCCAGCGGCAGACGAGAGGAGGGAGAACACCACGCTGCCGGACAGAAGCAGGCTGATGGCGGCTGCCACAGCGAGAGCCGCCACGACACTCCCGCGCACATCGAGCATCAGTGCATCGTCGAACACATCCAGCCCCGCCTCACGCAGCCAGGAGACTCTCTCGCGCGCCCACTCCTGCGGCGGACCGTACGTCTCCTCCGGGTCGACCTGGTCGTCACGGACCGCAGGGACCGCGTCGTTGAGCTCCTGCTCGACGACGTCGACCCGCACGTCGTCCCTCACCAGCCGGACGAATGCCGCCTCCGCCCAATCCACGTCGGACTCGAGCCCGCGCGCGTCGAAGAACGCATCATGCACCCGTGCCAGTTCCGGCCCGGCCGGACGATCCCTCCGGGGGACATCGGCGTTTTCGTCAGCCATCGCTTCCTCCCTCCTGTGGGGCATCCGCCACGGTGACTGCGCTGGTCCGTGTGGTGTCGCCGTGGCGAACCCCTGCTGCTTCGAGCTCGACCGCCTACCCCGACAGCGTGTTGAGGACCAGCGCCACCAGGAACGCGAGGATCACCGTGCCGAAGACGAAAGCGGTGATCGAGTGGATCATCACGAGTCTCCGGGCGCGCCGGTTCACCAGTGCGACGTCCGATGACGAGTACGTCGTGGAGACCAGCGCGGCGAG
>DYUK01000025.1 GCA_020743695.1 Brevibacterium senegalense
TCCTTCGCGCATGACATCTACTCGAACGTCATCCGCAAGGGCGAGGTCGATTCGAAGGCGGAGGTCAAGGTCGCCCGCCGGACCGTGCTCGTCATCGGCGCGGTGTCGATCATCGGCGGGATCGGCGTGCAGGGGCAGAACATCGCGTTCCTCGTCGCGCTGGCCTTCGCCGTCGCGGCGAGCGCGAACCTGCCCACGATCCTCTACTCGCTCTACTGGCGCCGGTTCACGACCCGCGGGGCGGTGTGGAGCATGTACGGCGGTCTCGCGACGTGCGTCCTGCTCATCGCGTTCTCGCCCGTCGTGTCCGGTTCGGAGACCGCGATGCTGGGAGCAGGCGTGGACTTCGCGCTCTTCCCGCTGTCCAACCCGGGCATCGTGTCGATCCCGCTGGGCTTCCTGCTGGGCTGGATCGGGTCGATCACGGACAAGGGCACGGAGAGCAAGAAGCTGGCCGCAGAGATGGAGGTCCGCTCACTCACCGGCCACGGTGCGGAGAAGGCCGTCGAGCACTGAGTCGGTCGAGCCCTGAGGCGCTGAGTGCACGGCACTGCGATCCACGTGCGAGTGCGCCCGGCTCAGACAGACTGCACCCCCGGATCCTGCTGGATCCGGGGGTGCAGTCTGTCTGCTGTCGCGAGGCGGCCGCTCCGGCTGGATTCGTCACGCTGCAGCCGTCCCGTCGCCGGTCGGCCAGCGTCCGCTCAGATCGTGTCGGCGCTGCGGTCGCCGCGGATGTAGCCTGCGAGGTCCTCGCCCACTCGCTCCGCTGCCGCCCAGGAGATCTCGCCGGCCTCGGCCGCGGCCAGGAGCTCGCTGCGGACGCCGGCCTCACGGGCTGCGATGTCCGTGCTGGTCGCAGTCGCCGCCGCGATGGTCGTCGTCGTGATCGTCCCGGTGGACGCGGGTGCGGGCGCCTGGGCGATCTCCGCCTGCGCGTCCCGGACCGCCTGCTGGCCCAGTGCTGCTGCGCCGATCGTGGATCCGACGGCCAGTGCGGCCGAGAGGATCAGGCGCGTCCCGATGTTCATGACCCTCACTCTGCCACTCCCACCTGAGGTGCGATCCGTCCTCACCTGTGCCCCGGCTGTGGGAATGCTCCCAGCCCCGGCCGGCCCGCCGTGGTGGTGGCCTGCCGTCGCACTCCGGCCGCCGCACTCCGGCCGCCGCGGCTCCTGTCAGGTGGGCGCGGAACGCTTCGAGTCCGAACGCCGCGCTCTGGTACGCGGTGATCCCGATGGGGTCCGGCTCACCGTCCCAGCCCAGCTCCGGCGCGGCCTGCGCCGGGGCCTCCGTCAACGGACCCGCCGCAGCAGCGCCCCCGCCAGCACGACGAGCACGACGACCAGCAGCACAAGGTTCCGGCACAGCCGCACCGGCCTCATCCTCAGTCCTCCCCGTCCGCCTGCGCCGGTCCCGCCTCGAGCACCGCGAGGAAGCCCTCCTGGTCCAGCACCGTCACACCCAGCGACTCCGCCTTCGTGAGCTTCGACCCGGCCTTCGCACCGGCGACCAGATAGTCCGTCTTCTTCGACACGGACCCGGACGGCTTGCCGCCGGCGGCCCGGATCGCCTCGGCGATCCCGTCGCGCGTGAAGCCCTCCAGCGACCCGGTCGCCACGAGGGTGAGACCGGCCAGCGCCTGCGTCGCCACCCCGGTCGCGACCTGCGCGGCCACGGACTCGTCGACGCCGGGGATGGTGACGGCGGCCTCGGCGTCGCTTCCCGCGCCCGAGGTCCCCTCACCCGCCGCTGCACCGTCACCGTCGCCGCCCCCGGCTGCGGCCGCGGCACCCGCGGCGCCTGCCGTACCCGCGGCCGGTCCGTCGTCCATGACGACGCCGGCGGCCTGCCAGCGGTCGACGATCTCGCGGTGCCAGTCGACCTCGAACCACTCGAGGAGGCTCTGCGCGATGACCTCGCCCACGCCTTCGACGGCGGCGAGCTCCTCGAGGGACGCTTCGCGGATCGCGTCCATCGAGCGGAAGGAGGCGGCCAGCTCGCGCGCCGCGGACGGGCCCACGTGGCGGATCGACAGGGCGACGAGGACGCGCCACAGGGGTGCGGCCTTCGCCTTCTCCAGTTCCGCGAACAGCGTCTGGGTGTTCTTCCGCGGGCGAGCCGGCGTCTTCACCTCGCCCTCCTTCTCCTGCGAGGTGAAGAGCACCGGTCGGGTCCAGAAGTACGGCACCAGCTCCATCGACTCCTGCCCGTCCTTCCGCACGGTCTGCCACGTGCGGACGGTGCGGAGGTCGTCTGCCACCAGGTCGAAGAGGAACGCCTCGGAGGTGAGCGGAGCGGCGGTCTCGCCCGCCAGCGGCACGGTCTCCCCGGCCTCGGCGTCCCAGTCCGTGTTCTGAGTCTCCTCGAACGCATCGGGGGCGACGAGCGCGTAGGCGGCCTTCTCCCCCAGCGCCTCGATGTCCAGTGCCGCCCGCGAGGCCAGGTAGATGACCCGGTTGACCAGCTGCGCGGGGCACGAGCGCGTGTTGGGGCAGCGCAGGTCCTTGTCCCCGGCCTTCTGCTCGTAGAGCTCCGCCCCGCACGCGGGGCAGGTCGAGGGCATGACGAACGCGTGCTCGGTGCCGTCGCGCCGGTCTGCCACCGGACCCAGGACCTCCGGGATGACGTCGCCGGCCTTGCGGATGACGACGAGGTCGCCGATCAGCACGCCCTTGCGGGTGACCTCGTGCGCGTTGTGCAGCGTGGCCCGCTCGACGGTGGATCCTGCGACCAGGACCGGCTCCATGACCGCGTACGGGGTGACGCGGCCGGTGCGGCCCACCTGCACGCGGATGTCCAGCAGCCGGGTCGTCACCTCCTCCGGCGGATACTTGTACGCGATCGCCCAGCGCGGCGCGCGCGACGTGTAGCCCAGCGCGGCCTGCGCGGCCAGGTCGTCGACCTTGATGACGACCCCGTCGATCTCATGGGTGACGGAGTGCCGGTTGCGGCCGTAGTGGTCGATGAACTCGTACACCTGGTCCGCGGACTCGCAGACCCGGTAGTACTCGCTGATGGGCAGGCCCCACGACCGCAGCTGCTCGTAGACCTCGCTCTGCGCGGCGGGCTCCGGGTGCGAGTCGTCCGCCGGCTCCCACGCCGCGATCCCGTGGACCAGCATCCGCAGCGGCCGCCCGGCCGTCACCTGAGGGTTCTTCTGCCGCAGGGAGCCCGCGGCCGCGTTGCGGGGGTTCGCGAAGGGCTTGTGGCCGGCCTCCACGAGTGCGGCGTTGAGCTCTGCGAACCGCTCGACGGGGAAGAACACCTCGCCGCGGATCTCGACCTGCGCGGGTGGGAACTCCGTGTCCAGCCGGTGCGGGATGTCCTCCAGCGTGCGCACGTTGGGGGTGATGTCCTCACCGGTCGTGCCGTCGCCGCGGGTGGCCGCGCGGACCAGCTCGCCGTGCCGGTAGAGCAGGTTGACGGCCAGTCCGTCGATCTTGAGCTCCGTGAGCCAGCGCGTGCCGGCCGGCACCGCGTGGCGCTCACGGGAGAACCAGGCCGTGAGCTCCTCGACGGAGAAGACGTTGTCCAGCGAGTACATGCGGACCACGTGGTCGACCGCGTCGAACGTCGTCGTGTCGACGGTGCCGCCCACGTGCTGCGTGGGCGAATCGGCCTTGGCCAATTCCGGGTGCGCCCGCTCGATCTCCTCGAGCTCCTGCACGAGCGCGTCATAGTCCGCGTCCGGCACGCTCGAGGCGTTGTCCTGGTAGTACTGGTGACGCAGCTCCTCGATCCGAGCGGTGAGCTGGGCCACGCGCTGCGCCTGGTCCTGGGTCTCCGTGGACTGGTCCGTCATCGCTGGGTCTCCTCGCGGTCGTCACCCCGCCTGGTCCGCGAACGCCCGGGCGAGCGCTCCGGCCATCTGCACATGGGTCCGGCTGCGCTGCGCGGAGGCCTGCTCCGGCAGCAGCGGGACGCTGCCGGTGGGCAGCTCCTCACCCGTGAGGATACCGAAGTCCGCGAGCCCGGCCCGGCCCATTCCCACGCGGGTCCACGGGAGTGCCGCCGCCTCCACCCAGCTGGTCACGGACCCCGCCGCTGCGGCCGCCTCCCCCGGGATCCGCAGCCAGACTCCGCCACCGGTCTCCGTCCATTCCGCGAGCCGCTCCCACTGTCGCAGCAGGGCCGGTGCGAGAGGGTCCGTCTCCGATGCCCAGCTGACCGGTCGCAGCGGCACGCACAGGTGACGGACGCCCGCGTCATCCACCAGAGACGTGTGCGGGATGTCCTTCCCGCCGATCCGCACGGTGGAGAGTCCGGGCAGGGAGAGGATCGTGCCCTCCCCGGTGCGCTGGACCACCGAGCGCAGGCCCGCGACCACGTGCGCATCCGGCACCGCCGGCAGCGTCCGGTAGCCGGAGACCGTGGGCACCCGGCCGGTCAGGATCGCATCGAGGTCCTCCTCGACGAGCCGGATCCGGACACGATCGAGCGGAGTGTCCGGCGACCCCGCGACGACGCGGTGGATGCGTTCGCGCAGCCCCAGGAGTCCGTGCGCGTACGACTGGAGGACGTCGCGGCGCGCACCGGGATCACCCAGGACCGGGGACTCGTCCGGCAGTCCCAGACGGCGTGTGAGCGTCCAGGGCCCGGGGACGGAGACCAGCACCGGGAGATCCGAGGACTCCGCGTACTCCCCCAGCGCGTCGAACGCCCGCGACAGGCGGGAGGCCTCGCGGCGGGCGTCGAGCGTGCGGGCGGCCGTCGCGGCTCGCCCGCCCAGCAGTCGCCAGCCGGCCGGACCGATGTCCGCGGGCAGGCCCGGCAGCAGCTGGACGGCGAGGCCCAGCGCGTCCGCAGCCCACCGCGTGCCGCCGGCGGCCGGGCTGGACATGAGTGGGAACGGCAGGAGGTGCGGGCGGGTCGACGCCAGGTCGGCGCCGTGGGCCACGGCCTCCCGGGGGTCGATGTTCGCCCAGACCCCGGTGGTCGAGGCGACGCTCATGCGGGGACCTCCGTGCCGTGCACAGGCAGACGCCTCATGAGGCGCGGGCGCGACTGCGCGAGGCGTCGATCGTCGCCTGCCCCAGCACACGGGTGCCGCGGTAGATGACCATCGTCTGACCCGGAGCGACCCCGTGCAGGGGCTCCTCGACGGCCACCCGCAGGACCTGACCCGCCGGCCGCGGACGGGGGACGACAGGTCCCAGGGGAGCAGACTCGGCGGCGGGGACCTCCGTGCGCACCTCGCCCAGCCAGGCACGGGCCGGGACCGGGTCGGAATGGGCGCGGATCTGGACCTCGCAGTCGATGCCGGCCTCCTCCGACCGGCCCATGTCCGCCGGTGCGGGACCGGCCCACGTCGTGCGGATGCCCTCGAGCTCGTCGACGGCGAGCGCCTCCTGCGGACCCACCGTCACGGTGTTCTCCTGCGGGTCGACCCCCAGCACGTAGCGGGGGCGACCGTCTGCGGCGGGCCGCTCGATGCGCAGCCCCTTGCGCTGGCCCACCGTGAAGGTCATCGCACCGTCGTGCTCGCCCAGCGCCTCACCCGCCTCATCCTGGATGAGGCCCGGCCGCATGGGGATCTTGTCGCTCAGCCACGCCTTCGTGTCGCCGTCCGGGATGAAGCAGATATCGTACGAGTCCGGCTTGTCCGCCACCGGGAAGCCGCGACGGGTCGCCTCCGCGCGCACGTCCGCCTTCGACGCGGACGCCCCGATGGGGAAGAGGCAGTGGTCCAGCTGGTCCGGCGTCAGCACGCCCAGCACATAGCTCTGGTCCTTGTTGAGGTCCGCGCCGCGGTGCAGCTCCGGCGTGCCCTCCGCAGACGGGCGGATCTCCGCGTAGTGGCCCGTCGCCACCGCGTCGAAGCCCAGCGCGATCGCGCGGTCCAGGAGGGCCGCGAACTTGATCTTCTCGTTGCAGCGCATGCACGGGTTGGGGGTGCGGCCGTTCGCGTACTCCGCGATGAAGTCGTCGACGACGTCCTCCTTGAACCGCTCGGAGAAGTCCCACACGTAGAACGGGATGCCCAGGAGGCCCGCGACCATGTGCGCGTCGCGGGAGTCCTCGATCGTGCAGCAGCCGCGCGAGCCCGTGCGCAGGGTGCCGGGCATGCGCGAGAGCGCCAGGTGGACGCCCACGACTTCGTGGCCGGCGTCCACTGCGCGTGCGGCGGCGACGGCGGAGTCGACCCCGCCGGACATGGCGGCCAGCACCTTCATCGCGCACCCCCTGCACCCACGAGACCGGCCTGCCGGGAGCGCTCGACCGCCTCCGGCAGCGCGGCCAGCAGGGCGTCGACCTGCTGCTGCGTGGTCTCCGGACCCAGCGTGAAGCGCTGCGCGGACCGCGACTGCTCCTCGTCGAACCCGCAGGCCAGCAGCACGTGCGACGGGCGGGCAACGCCCGCCTGGCAGGCCGATCCCGTCGACGTCGCGAAGCCCGCGGCGTCCAGCAGGAACAGGAGCGAGGCGCCCTCGCAGCCGGGCAGGACGACGTGCACGTTGCCAGGCAGGCGCGCGGGCAGGCCATCGATATCCCCGTCCAGATCGCCACCGGTGAGGACCGCGTCCGGGACGGTGTCGAGCAGTCCCGCGGCCAGCCGGTCGCGCAGGGCGGCCATCCGGGCGGTCGTGCCGTCCGTCAGGCGCGCGGTCGCGCGCTCCGCCGCGTGCGCGAACGCCGCGGCACCGGCGACGTCGAGGGTGCCCGAGCGCACGCTGCGCTCCTGTCCCCCGCCGTGCAGGACCGGGACGGGCGTGAGCGTCCGGCCGAGCACCAGCGCTCCCACCCCCACGGGGCCGCCCACCTTGTGCGCGGTGATGCTGAGCGCGTCGACGCCCAGCGCGGCGAAGTCGACGGGCACCTGCCCCAGCGCCTGCACCGCGTCCGTGTGGACGGGGACGCCGTGGGCGTGCGCGATCTGCGCGATGCGCGCGATCGGCTGCACGGTGCCGATCTCGTTGTTCGCGAGCATGACGGACACGAGGCTCACGGACTCCGGGTCCCGGGCGATGACGTCCGCGACGGCCTGCGGATCGACACGGCCGGCCCGGTCGACCTCCAGCCACTCGACCGTGGCGCCCTGCGACTCGAGGTGCTCTGCGGACTCGAGGATCGCGTGGTGCTCGATCGTCGAGACGAGCACGCGCGTGCGCCGCGGGTCCTCTGCGATGCGCGCGGCGTGGATGCCCTTGACGGCGAGGTTGTCCGCCTCCGTTCCACCGGAGGTGAACACGACCTGGGCGGGCTCCGCCCCGACAGCCTGCGCCAGTCGACGGCGGGCGGACTCCAGCCGCACCCGGGCGGCCTGGCCCTCCGCGTGCTGGGAGGAGGCGTTGCCGATCCGGCGCAGTTCGTCCGTGTAGGTCCCCAGCACCTCGTCCGTCAGGGGCGAGGTGGCCGCGTGGTCGAAGTAGGCGCGCATAGCACAGGATTCTACCGAAGAGGACCGGCGCGCGGTCCGCCCGGCGGCGGACGGCGACCCCGCCCGCCGTAGACTGCTGGGGTGATCCAGGAACTCACGATCGTGCTCATCGGCTACTCGCTGCTGCTGGCAGCGGTGTCGCTGATCCTCGCCCTGCGCAATCGGGCCGCCGGTCGCGTCACCCTCGTGGGCACCGCGGTCCTGCTGGTGCTCCTGCTGGTGCAGATGGTCGTCTCGATCGTCGTGTGGGGGCAGTCGCCGGACACGGACGGGATCCTGTTCTTCGGCTATCTCCTCACCGCCCTGCTGGTCGTGCCGCTGACCGGGGCGTGGGCGTACGCGGAGCTCACCCGCTGGGGGCCCGCGGTCCTGGCCGCCGGTGCCGCGACGGTGGCCGTCATGATCGTGCGGATGGACCAGATCTGGCTCTGACCGCGGGACGCGGCGGCACGGGAGCAGGACGAGGAGGAGCAGGCAGTGGCGACACAGCGGTACACACGTGAGGAGCGGGCCGCCGCCCGTGCGCAGCGGTCCGCGGAGCGGGCCGCCCGCTCCCCCTACTCCGCGGTCCACACCGGTCCCGGCCGGATGCTCACCGCCGTGTACGGCATCCTCGCGTTCGCCGCGATCGGGCGTGTGTCCTACCAGCTGCTGCTGAAGTTCGACGAGGCGCCGTTCGCCTACACGCTCTCCGCCCTGTCCGCGCTCGTGTACATCCTCGCGACCGTCTGCCTGGTGATCGGCAACCGCGTCTCCCACCACATCGCCGTCGCCGCCTGCGTGTTCGAGGCGGCCGGCGTCCTCATCGTGGGTGCGCTCAGCTACACCCATCCGGAGCTCTTCGCCCACGACAGCGTGTGGTCGAAGTTCGGGGTGGGCTACGGGTTCGTGCCCCTCGTGCTGCCGTTCATCGGGCTGTGGTGGCTGTGGCGGATCCAGCGCCGCGTGGGGCGGGCGGGATCCGCGGATCAGCCCTCGCCGTCGCCGGAGTCCCCGGAGTCCTCCGCGGCCTGACCGGAGGTCGCCGATTCGAGCATGAACCAGCCGGGCGAGTAGACGGAGATCTCCTCGCCCTGCGTCGTCGCCAGCAGCGGCTGGCCCACCGTGATCGTGATCGTGCTGCCCTCGTCGTCCGTCGACATGACGGCGTCGATGTCCTCGCCCAGATCCACGTAGTAGGACTCCGGCACATTCACGGTGATGGTGCAGCGGATCTCTGCGAAGCTCACCCCTCCACCTTCGGTCGCCAGCGCGTAGTCGGCCACACCGGCCTCCGTGTCCGGCGCGCACTCCGCGCCCACGTCGGAGAAGCCGGTGTCCTCGGCGCCCAGCTCGTCGATGTAGTCGCGGAAGTCCTGGAAGCCGGCATCCGGGAACGCGGGCGCCCCGTCCGGGACCTCCCCCGTCTGCAGGTATTCCGCCGCCTGCTCCGTCACCCGGGCCGCGGCCTCGGTATGCGCCTCCGGTGCCGTTGAGACGGCACCGGACTCGTCGGCGAGGATCGTGGGCTGCGCGTCCGCGGGGACGAAGATCGACTCGACGACCTTCCAGTCCTCGGCGGCGGAGTCGCGGCGCACCAGCATGGCCTGGACCTCGTCCGCGGGGGCGGCGTCCTCGTCGGCCGACGGCGGCGCCTGGTCCGGGGTCGCGAAGGCGATGTACCAGAGCGGGTAGCCGTCCACGACGGGTCCGCCGGCAACGACGTCCGTGTAGCCCACGGCGCCCAGGCTGCGGTCCGTCGCCTGGGCGATGCGCATCTCCGCTGTCGTCCGCTCCAGCAGCGGGTTCGCCTGGAGCGGCTCGAGCGCCTCCGGGTCCTCGCCCAGGGCCGCGTCGAGCTCCGAGGCGTAGGTCGTGAGGAACTGGGCGGCCTCGCCCTGGCGGACGGCCGGGCGCTCGTAGGGGGTCAGCTCCGGGCGGGAGGGCCGCGGCATGTCCGCGCAGGCGCTCAGCAGCAGGCCCGCGGAGGCCGTCATCGCGGCGGCGGACAGGAGACGGGGGCGGCTCATCGGACGCTCCTCGCGGTGCCGGGCCTGCGGCGGGCGGGGCGGTAGCGGCTGAACCACCAGCGCAGCAGGTAGAAGAGGCCCACGCCCAGCAGCGCGACGGCGCCGCCGTACCCCAGCAGGGCCAGGCCGAAGACCATGCGGACGTCCATCGAAACGGTCGCCTGCGCATCCGCGAGGGTCGCGTCCTCGCCCGCCGCGGTCACGACGATGACCTGCGGATCCGCGTCCAGGTCGAAGGTGTGCGAGACGGTCGTGCCCGTGTCCTGGGCGGTCCACCAGTCGCGGGAGGCCGGGGCCGCAGCCGGGGCCGGCTCGCCGGCGACCGTGCGGTGGATCGCGGTGTCCGGGAAGTCGACGTCCGTGATCTCCTCGTGCGCGACCCCGGTGAGGTAGTCGTCGACGTCGACCCCGTTCGCGGTGCCGATGAACAGCTCCGTGTCCGATTCGACGGTCAGCGTCGCCTCCGTCCCCTGGAACGGCACGATCGCCTCATCGAGGACGAGCGCGTACGCGCCGTCGGACACCGGGAACGGGTCGGTGCGGGCCACCTCGCCGGACCCCACGGACAGGAGCGCGGAGGTGGACAGCCCGCCCAGCACCGCGGCGCCCGCGAGCCACAGCGAGCCGATCGCCACTCGGATCATCGCAGTGGCCTCAGAACAGTGCCCGCATGAGTCGGCCGCGCGCCTTCACGACCCGCGGGTCCTCGGCGCCCACCACCTCGAACAGGTCCAGCAGGCGCAGACGGATCCGCTCCTTGTCGTCCGGGGCCGTCGTGGGCAGGAGGGTGAGGAGGCGTGAGAACGCGGCGTCGACCTCGCCGGTCGCCAGTTCGACGTCCGCCGCCTGCAGCGCGGCCTCGACGTCCTTCGGGTCGCCGTTCGCGGCCGCCAGCACGGCCGGCGCGTCCAGTCCGCTGGTGCGCTTGAGCATCTCGACGCGGACCAGTCCCAGCTTCGCGTCCGCGTCCGCGGGCGCCTCGGCCAGGGCGGCGCGGTAGAGCTGCTCCGCTCCGTCCAGGTCGCCCTTCTCCAGCGCCTCGAGCGCCTCCGGGTGCGCCGGCGGTGCCTCGGCCGGCTCCGCGGAGCCGTTCGCGGGCACAGCGGTCTTCGTCATGCCCTGCTGGGCGGCGACCTGCACGACCTGATCCAGCACCTGGCGGATGGCCGGCTCCGGCTGCGCGCCCTGGAACAGGGGTGCCGGCTGACCGCCCAGCAGCGCGACGATCGTGGGGATCGACTGGACGCCGAAGGCCTGCTGCAGGCGCGGGTTGGCGTCGACGTCGATCTTCGCCAGCACCACCTTGCCGCCGTACGACTCGACGACCCGCTCCAGGACGGGGCTCAGCTGCTTGCAGGGTCCGCACCACTCGGCCCACAGATCGATGATGACAGGCACCTCGTTCGACAGGGCGACGAGGCCCTCGAAGCTCGCCTCGTCGACGTCGAAGACCAGAGCGGGCACGGCGACGGCGTCCGGGGGCAGCTGACCGGCGGGGCCGCCGGTTGCCTGCTGCGCGGCAGAGCCGGCCGCGGCCTCGGCGTGTCCGGGGTGCGAACGCGCGGCGGACAGGTCGATGCCCTGCGGGGCACCGGAATCCTGCTGTGCGGCGGGATCGTACGGTGACTGGGTCATGGGAACCTCTCTTCGTATCGGGTTCAGCAGACGGGCGGATGGACGACGGACGACGGCGGGGTCACTCGCCCAGCGATGCGCCGGTGAAGATCTCGTTGACGCCCACCATGCGGATGGGGTCGTCCTCGCCGGCCGGGACCACCCAGGTCACCACGACCGTACTCGTCTGGTGCAGCTCCTCCGACGTCTCGGTCTCGCCCAGCACGTCCGCGGCGGGCGATGGGATCGTGAGGGTGCCCGTCGTCGATTCGGTGCTGTCCGGGGTGATCGTCGATTCGGTCTCGACGACGCCGGTCACGATCGCGCTGCCGTCCGCGGCGGCCATCGCGGACACCTGCGCATCGTCGCCCTGGAAGTCGAACGACACCTCGGCGCCGCCGGACTCCAGCGCCTCGCGCTGGGAGGACTGGTTGGAGCGGGACTGGTTGACGAACGCGTCCTCTTCGAAGGCGCCAGCACTGTCCGAGTCCTCGCCCTTGGACAGCACGTCCGCGTAGGCGGCGGCGACCTCGGCCGGCGGCAGGCGGTAGCCCTCCGCGTCCGGGGCCAGCAGCTCGGAGCCCTCGCGGGGGTCGGCGACCTCCGGGATCTCCGCGCCCGGCTGCAGGAGGGTCTGCGACCACACGGTGTAGTCCGCGCGCGCGTCCTGCTGCGCCAGCACCAGCAGCTGGGTCGTGTCCGAGTCCGAGTCCGTCGCGATGACGGAGGTGACGCGCGGCCACATGTCCGTCGCCGAGGTGTGATTCACGAGGACCTCGTCCGTCGCGATCGCCGGCGGCAGTGTGAAGTCGTCGGAGGCGTCCTTGACCTCGTAGGCGGCCTTCCGCTGCTCCAGGGCGGGACCCGAGGCGCGCTTCTCCAGCTGCTCGGCGTCCAGGTCTCCGTCCGCGGTTGCCACGGACTCGCCGATCCGGCCCAGGATCGCGGTGACCTGATCGTCCGTGACGGCGGGGCCGGCCTCCGTGGGTGCGGGGGCGGGCTCCGCCTGGGGCAGCTCCTCCGGCGCGCAGCCGGCCAGGGCGATGACGGGGACGATCGCGAAGGCCGCGCCGGTCTCCGCCAGCTTGCGGCGGCGCTCCTGGCGGGCACGGCGGCGCTCCGCCTCGCGCTTCCGGCCGCGCAGGCCGAAGCCGCCCACGATGAGGCCCACGACGACGATGCCGCCGCCGATCAGCATGAGCGGGATCGCCCACGGGGTGGAGGTGTCGTTGGGCCAGGTGATGGAGATCTCCTGGGC
>DYUK01000026.1 GCA_020743695.1 Brevibacterium senegalense
ATGAGCGTCGTCGCGGTCGCGCACTCCTCGAGGTGCTCCCGCACCAGCTTCTGGACCTCGGTGAGGAGCCGGTCGGTGGGCTCGGCCGCCAACCGGACCTCGACCTCGGGCTCGGTGCCGTCGACGACGGCGTTCTGGACGTCCGAGCGGAACCACTCCTCCGCGAACCCGGCGCTGTACTCGACCGGGTACAGGACCGGCAGGCCCTCACGGGGGACGGGCACGTCCGCGCTGTTGAGATGCAGCGTCGAGGCGCCGTCGACGACGAGATCCAGCCGCGGCAGCTGACCGGGATCGATGAGCCATTCGGGGAACAGGCCCCACAGCCCGGTGCGACGCACCAGCGCGACGTCCTGCGAGCGGGTGGTGCCGGCCAGGTCGTAGCGGACGTGCGCGGTGGCGCTGTCCCCGTCGACCTCGACGTGCGTGACGTTCACGCGGGTGGGCAGCGACGGCGCCCCCGTCAGGGCGGCATCCGTGAGCGCCCAGCCGTCCGTCACGTCGCCCAGCAGCAGGCGGTCGACGGCCGCAGTCGCATCGCCGCGCTCCAGCGCGTCGAAGTAGGCGGAGACCGTGCGCGCCGGACCGTAGGCGACGAAGCCCAGGACGGGGACGGACGTGACGGTCAGGACGATGACGAGCAGCCCGGCGATCGCCCATCGCCGCGCGCGTCGCCCCCCAGTCTCAGATCCCACCGTGCCGGTCCCTTCGTCGCTCACACCTCGACCGACCATACGTGGATCCGCTGGGTGTCCACCTCCGCCCACAGGCGCGATCCCATGCGGATGCGGCTCAGCTGGGTGGTGAGGTCCGGGCCCAGACCCGGGTGGAGGACCGCCCACGCGCCCGAGGCCGGGGCCGGCTGTGCTGGTGCGCCGGGTTGGTCCGTGCGGCTGGGCTGGTCGTCGGCCGGCTGGTCGGCCTGCTGCGGCTCGCCGCCCCGGTCCGGCGTGATCGCGGCCCAGGCGCGGCGGGGGGAGGCGTCGAGGACGTCGACGACCAGCGGCAGGCCGGCCTCGTTGTCGACGGGGGAGAGGCGGACCTGCAGGGTGTCGCCGTCGTCGCGGACGCCGATGACGATCGTCTCGAAGACGAACTCGCCGCGGAAGGCGGGATCGAACTCGTCGACGGACAGGGTGACGGCGTCCGTGGGGATGGCGAGGTAGACGGGGCCGTCCAGCTCCGTGCGGCGGCGCACCTGTGAGTGGCCGATGCTCAGCCATCCGCGCCGGGCCAGGCCGGACATGACGTTGGCACCGCCCAGCGCGGCGGACAGACCGCCGCGGGGTTTGCCCAGGATGGTCGTGACGTCGCCCTCCTGCGCCACCTGCTCCGCGTCGAGCTCGATGATGCGGGCGTCCAGCACCAGCGCGTCGACCGGCGAGTCCGTCGAGAGGACGGCGCCCAGGGAGTGCGCGGTGAGTTCGCGGGCGAGGATGGCGCGCAGTCCCGCGCGCTGGTGGCCGGGGACGCCGGCCAGCGGTGCGTCGAGGACGATGTGCGTGGTCGCGGGCGCGTGAGCGCCCACGAGCGCGACCGCGGCGATCCGGACGCGTGCGCGGCCGGTGGTGTCGAGGTCGGTCAGGCGGGTGCGCGGACCCACGTCGGAGGCGAGGCCCACGCGGGTGAGAACCTCCTGCTGGAGGGCCGGGTCCGTGACTCCGGAGTGCGTCCGCAGCCAGCGGCCCACGCGCTCGCGCGCCCCGCGGCCGGCTGCCGCGGGGGCGGGCACGGGTCGGACCCCGGTGCGGGTCCCGACCGCACGCAGCACGGCGGTGACGTCGTCCTCGCGCCCCATGAGGACGAGTGCGTCACCGCCGTGCAGCGGCTGGGTGCTGAGCGGGTCGCCGGAGAGCCGGATGTCGCTGAGGTCCAGGGAGGACGCGGTGCGACGGGACGACTCTCCGCCTGCGGTCATCGGATCAGAAGTCCGCAGGGTCGGACTGCGCACCGCGACGGCGCGTGAGGACGACCGCGGCGGCACCCACGACCAGCAGGCCGGCGCCCAGCGCCACACCCGTCAGCTCGGTGCCGGTGCGGGGCAGGTCCGCGGCATTGCCGGAGCGCGAGTCGTCGGACCCGCCGCCGGAGCCGTTGTCACCGCTGCCGTTGTCGCCGGAGTCGCTGCCGTCGTCCGAGCCGCCCTCGTCGCCGCCCTGGGCGTCGTCCTCGTCGTCATCACGCTCGACGTCCGTGCCGTTCGTGACGACCTGGAACGTGCCGGTGAGCTCCTCGTCGAAGTCCTCGATCGCGACGGACACGTTGTACGTGCCCAGCACGGCCTTGCCCTCCGGGTGCAGGCGGAAGACGGCGGTGCCGTCCTCGTTCGCGGTCTTGTCGACCTCGAAGCGCGAGACCTGGCCCTGCGCGTGGGTGACCGTCATCGTGACCTCGGCCTCCGGTGCCGCGTCCGACAGCGTGACCGTCACGCCGCCGTCCGAGTCGGAGAACGCGTCCGAGGTGATCTCCGTGGGATCGATCGACAGGTCCGGATCGACGGTGACCTGCGGGTCCTCCGTCGCCGACTTCGTGGGCTCGGGCGTCTGGGACGGCGTTGCCGTCTCGGTCGGCTCCGCGGTCTCCGTGGGTTCGGCCGTCTCGGTCGGCTCAGCCGTTTCGGTGGGCTCCTGCGTGGCGGTCTCCGTCGGCGCAGGCGTCTGCGTCGGCTCGGCCGTCTGCGTGGGCTCCTGGGTGGGCTCAGCCGTCTGCGTGGGGGTCGGTTCCGCCGTCTTGGTGGGCGCAGGAGTCGGCTCGGCCGTCTCCGTGGGCTCCGCCGTCTGCGTCGGCTCCGCGGTCTCGGTGGGCTCAGCCGTCTGCGTCGGCTCCGCGGTCTCGGTCGGCTCGGCCGTCTCCGTAGGCTCCGCGGTCTCCGTGGGCTCAGCCGTCTGGGACGGGGTGGCGGACGGGCTGGGTGCCTGCGTCTCGTCGACCTTCTCCACGACGTCGAACTCGACGGACTGCGAGCGCTTCTCCGACTCCAGATCGGTGAGGTAGAGCTTGTAGGTGCCCTCCGGCACCTTCGCGCCCTCCGTCGTCGTGAAGAAGTAGCGGCCGTTGACCTCGCCCTCCTCCGTGACGGTGAGCTCCGACGGGGGCGTGTAGTACGAGCCGTCCGTGCCGACGACGGTGACGGTCGCCTTGCCCTCCTCCGTGAAACCGGTGCCGGAGAAGCGGATGCCCTTGTTCTTGTCCGCGATGTCCTTCTGCGAGACCTGGTCGGTCTCGAGGATCGCCTCGGGGGCGGCCTCGGAGGCGGCCTCGGTCGTGGCGGTGGACTGTGGTGCGGACGTCTCCGGGTTCGAGGACTCCGGTGCGTCGCCGGTGGGCTGGACGGTCGCGGGACCGCCCGTGGGGATGTGGTCGGGGAGCTCGATCGAGTCGGAGCTCTCCGAGGGGTTGGGGGAAGCAGCGGATGCGAAAGCAGGAACGGCGATGACGCCGGAGATCGCGGCGGCTACTGCGGGGGCAAGTACAAGACTCTTGGAAGTCTTCACAGTGAGGCCTTTCGGTCGGTGTGGCACACGACCGCGCAGTCAGCGATATCCTCCCGGCACCCTCTGGCTGAAAGGGGAAGGCACCAACGTGCGCGGGCGTACTCAGAGGCAACTGTATAGCATGTGCGGCCCTCTATCGAGAAAATCTGAGTCGGAACTGTGAAATCCGGGAGGCGGGTGGGGTCGCGAGCGTGCGACGAGCGGGCGACCGACCCGGTGCCTCGGTGGGTCGGCAGGGCCGTCGACCCGGGTATCCGCCGCGCGGTACTGTGGCCGGGTGAGCCTCCTCTCAGATCGTGACATCAGGGCAGAGATCGCCGCGGACCGGGTGCGACTGGATCCGTTCGACCCCTCCCTCGTCCAGCCGGCCAGCGTCGACGTGTGCCTGGACCGCGGCTTCCGCCTGTTCGACAACCACAAGTACTCGGTCATCGATCCGGCGACGGACCAGCCGGAGCTCACCCGACTCATCGAGGTGGACCCGGGCGAGCCGTTCGTCCTGCATCCCGGCGAGTTCGTGCTGGCCGCGACCCTCGAGCGGGTGACCCTGCCGGACGACGTCGCCGCGCGCCTCGAGGGGAAGTCCTCGCTGGGGCGCCTGGGTCTGCTCACCCACTCGACGGCGGGCTTCATCGATCCCGGCTTCACCGGTCACGTGACGCTCGAGCTGTCGAATGTGGCGACGCTGCCCATCACGCTGTGGCCCGGGATGAAGATCGGGCAGCTGTGCTTCTTCCGGATGTC